>CAYLHR010000253.1:0-2914 GCA_964383335.1 uncultured Lachnospiraceae bacterium | reverse complement strand
TTCGTTTTTCACCCGAAAAACTCACGACGGAAACAGGACCTTGTCCTACAAAAAAGCAGCGGCCGTGATTTACACGGCCGCTGTTGCTGTTCCGATCGCCTGATCCGGCGCGTCCGGCTTCTTCCGGAAGGGATTCGGATTCCGCTCCGGAAGGCGGATGTGCAGGGTCTGCCGGATCACTTCCTTCACGGTCTGAACCGGCACAATCTCCAGCTTGTCTTTAATTTCATCCGGCACGTCCTCGAGATCGCGGACGTTATCCTTCGGGATCAGCACCTTGCGGATCCCCGCGCGTTCCGCCGCCATCAGCTTCTCGGAGAGACCGCCGATGGGCAGCACCTGCCCGCGGAGGGAGATCTCGCCCGTCATCGCGATGGTCGGATCAACCGGTATGCCCGTCACAAGCGACGTGACGGCGGTAAACATGGTGATTCCGGCGCTCGGCCCGTCCTTGGGGACCGCGCCCTCCGGGATATGGATGTGGATATCCTTGTCCTTGAAATCCAGCTCCTCGTCGATAAAGGTGCTCTTCACCAGGCTCACGGCCGTCTCGGCCGACTCCTTCATGACGTCCCCGATGTGTCCGGTCAGGCGCACGTGTCCGGCCCCCTTCATGGCGACGGATTCGATGAAGAGGATCTCTCCTCCCGCCTGCGTCCAGGCAAGTCCCGTCACAACGCCCGCGGGGTTCTCCTTCAGCACCTTTCCGTGCGTGATCTTCTTCCTTCCCAGGAATTCCTCCAGATTCTTCTCCCTGACGGTCACCGGGCGCTCTGCGGGCATAGGCTTCTCCTTCCCGCTCTTATCCTCGATCTTTCCGCCGACGATCTGTACGGCGGCCTTTCTGCAGACGGTGAGCAGCTGCTTCTTAAGCCCTCTCACGCCGGCCTCCATCGTGTAATCGGCGATGATCTTTTTTAGCGCGCCGTCCGTGAAGCGGACGTCCTCCCGCGTAAGTCCCGTCTCCTTCAGTGCCTGTGCCACAAGATGCTTCTTCGCGATGTGAAAATGCTCCGTCGGCGTATACCCCGGCAGCTCGATCACCTCCATGCGGTCGAGCAGGGGCTGGGGAATCGTGTCCCAGGTATTGGCGGTGCAGATAAAGAAGACATTCGAGAGGTCATAGGGAAGATTCACATAGTGATCCTCGAAGGTCGTGTTCTGCTCCGGGTCCAGCACCTCAAGCAGCGCCGCGGAGGGATCCCCGTTGAAGCTGGACTGAAGCTTATCCACCTCGTCGAGCACCATGACGGGATTCATCACGCCGGCCCTCTTGATGCCATCCATGATCCTTCCGGGCAGGGCGCCGATATAGGTCCGCCTGTGGCCGCGGATCTCAGCCTCGTCCCGGATGCCGCCGAGAGAAATGCGCACGTACCTGCGCCCGAGCGCCTCCGCGACGGACCGCCCCATACTCGTCTTTCCGGTTCCGGGGGCGCCGACAAGAAGCAGAATTGTCCCCTTGGGCTTCTCCCCGTCATGGCGCTCCTGAAGCGACATGACGGCCAGGTGCTGGAGAATTCTCTCCTTCACCTTCTGCAGTCCGTAGTGATCCCGGTCCATGATCTTTTTCGCTCTCGCAAGGTCGATGGGCTCCGCCTTCTCCGGCTTCCACTTAAGAGTCGTCACAAAATCCAGATAATCGTAGAGCGAATTGTACTCCGCGCCGTTGGAGGGCTCCCTCCTGAAGCGGCGCAGCACCCGCTCCACCTCCTTCTTCACGTCGTCGGGCATGCCGGCGGCCTCGATCCGCTTCTCGAAGGAATCCTCGTCCTCCTCCTCGTCCGGCTCGATCTCGGCCAGCGCCTTCTCTAGAAGGCCCATCTGCTTCCGGATCGCCGCCTTCTTATAGGCGTTGGCCTCCGGGTCATCGGCGGAGGCGAGCTCCACCTGAAGCTCGATCGTCGCCTCGAATCTGCGGAGCGCCTCCAGCACGAGAAGGCCTCTTCCGCGGAAGGAATCAGTGGCGAGCAGGTCGTATTTTTCCTCAGCCGTCATATCGAAGAACTGACAGAATACGGCCGCGTACTCATTGATGGTCGTGATCTTCTTAATATACTCGATCGCGTAGTCTCCGCCCCGGATCTGTGCCGCAAGCTTGGTCGTCCGCTTCTTCAGATCCTCGAGAAGATCCTGTTCTCCCCGGAAGGTGACGTCCATCACCTCGTCCTGGGTCTCATATTCGCCCTCGAACACGCCCGCTGCCGTGCGGACATCCGTGACGTGAACCTTCTCTCTTGACTGCCCGTGCAGAATCGTGCCCATGGGGCTCTCCACGATCTCGGAGACATCCATGAGAATGCCGAGCGGATAAAAGTCATCGGGAGTGATATCCGCCTTCTCCTTCTCCTGCTTCAGCGGCAGAAGCACGGCTCGCCCGCCGTCGATCTTGATCCTGCTCTTCTCCTCTTCGGTAATGCCATCTATATTGAGACGATAGTCCACGTCCGGAAGCAATACGGTGTTGTATGTTGCGAGTATCATACTGGTTTTCATCCTGTTATTACACCTCCGTTCGACTTCTGAATTTGGTAGCACTCAATTAAATAGAGTGCTAATACTGTGTATCATATCACGTTTTGCTCATTTGTCAACATCCTCTTTTCGCTTCAAAATAGGTCGACAAAAGAGGCCGCCGGGCTGATCCCGGCGGCCTCTGCCGCTTGAAGCGGATCTTCATATTCCGCTTTGCCGTATGTTCATGTAATCCATTATTTCTTCGGCAGCTTGAACTGCTGTGTCTTCTTATTCGAGTCGGAAGCGGTGCCGAGATTGGAACCGCTCACGGTAAGAGCCTTCCCGTTCTTATTGATGAGGCGGTAGGACGAGCCCGTGCTCTTTACGATCCTCCACTTGCTCGTGGCAGCTCCCTTGGTGCCCTGGACGGCCTTCGTGCCCTTGATGCTAAGGTACT
>CAYLHR010000252.1:0-2919 GCA_964383335.1 uncultured Lachnospiraceae bacterium | reverse complement strand
ATTGCGTCTGAGACGCAACGAGTCAAAAAGAACCGTCCCCATCTGACTCGTCTGATTCAGCGTCCGGGACGCAATGAGTCAAAAAGAACCGTCCCCGCTGACTCATAGTGCGGCAATCCGGTAGGTCCGGGTGAAGACTTCGCCGGGCGCGAGAGCATTGCCGTATTCCCGCTCCGAGAGATCTCCCGCGAAGGTATCCCGGTCGGTCCTGCCGCACCAGGGCTCAATGCAGATGAAGGGCGCGTGCTTGCCGACGGGGGACCAGACGCCGACGAGCGGCGTGTCGAAGGTCACCGTGAGATAGGGGCTGCCCGAGGGGCCAACAAGAGAGATCTCATCCGCCTGGCCGTCCTCCAGGATCAGCGCGTCGCCCGCGAACAGATCATCCGTCGGGGTGATCTGCCCCTTTTCAAGCGGAATGGTTTTTGTCTGATCTCCGACATTGCCTCCGCCTGTAATCGGGCGGATCGTGATTTCATCGAGCGCCGCGCCCTTCTTTTTGAAGAGCAGCGCGCAGTCGTCCCAGCTTCCCTCCCCGGCGGGCGGACACATAAAGGCCGGATGTCCGCCTATTGAAAAATACAGCATTTCCGATCCCGGATTCCGCACTTCCCATGTGACGTCGACGGCGCTGCCGCAGAGAACATAGGTGATCCGGAGCTCGAAGGGGAAGGGGTAGACGGCCAGAGTCTGCTCATTTTCCCGGAGGACGAAGGTCAGACTGTCCTCCGTCTTCTCCGTAAGTTCAAATTCCTGATCGCGCGCGAAGCCGTGCTGTCCCATGGGGTACTCCGTCCCCTTACAGCGGTAGACGCCGCCCCGCACCTGGCCGACAAAGGGGAAGAGGACCGGTGTGCGCCGTCCCCAGTATGCGGGGTCCCCGTTCCAGATGTATTCTTTTCCGTCCTTTACGAGAGAGAGAATTTCCGCGCCGTGTGTGCCGGCGGTCAGTTCCGCTTCGCTGTTCTTCAGTCTGTAAATCATCATCTGTCTCCTTTTTCCTCTTTCCTTATACCCGTTATGCCCGTTATGCCCGTTATGCCTGTTATGCGCGGTGCGCCGTATCGCTTCCGGTCTCCCGGAACCTCGCCGCGAAGGAGGGCTCCTGTCCCGCGATCATGAGATGCGACAGATCGCCGATCCTGAGGGCGCGGAAGGACGCGGTTCCCGGCTCCCGCTCCTCTGTCACGACCTCCGTCACCGAGCTCGGCAGCATGCAGAGCTTGTGGAGCGGAACAAAGGGAGAGATATTCATGAGTCTTGAGAGGAGCACCGCGCTGATCCCGAAATGGCAGAAGAAGGTGAGCGTCTCCGATGTCTCGCGGACCACGCGGTAAAAGCCCTCTTCGCGCACATAGCCGTGCTCTGCCAGAAGGGCGTCGAACTGCTCCATGACATAGTCGTAGACATGCAGCATATTCGACTTCGCCGCGATATCGGACGTGCGCCAGAGAACGGGATCCGCCAGCTCCGGGTGCGCCGCGTAGTAAGCGGGCATGATATCCCACACGATATGCCGTCTCCAGGTCCCGTCCGGCAGATGCGAGCCCGGGAACGCGGGCAGGACCTCCGGGTGCCTTTCGACGTCGATGCGGGCCGGGAATTCCTGCAGCCAGTCCAGGGTTTCGGCCGTTTTCCCGAGGGCGGCGAGGGTATAGGACGCTGTCTTCGCGGCTCTCCCGAGGGGAGAGACGTAGCAGGTTCCAAGGTCAAGGCGGCCGGCGAAGGCGGCCAGGGCCTCCGCTTCCGCGACGCCCTTTTCGGTCAGTGAATCGTGTTCGTAGTCCGGCTCCGCGTGCCGGATAAAGAGAAGTCTCATGCAGCCTCCTTTATGTACTTCGGGGACGGGTCTCAGCCGGGAAGAAGCTCGTTGCCGTCCTCGAGAACAGCCTTCACTTCCTTCATGCGTTCGGATATTTCAATATGCTGCGGGCAGACCCGCTCGCACCTGCGGCAGGCGATGCACTCCGAGGCCCGGCCGGCGCCGTTTATGACGAAATTGGCGTAGAATTCCTGATCCGGCGACCAGACACCTTTCTTTTTCAGCGCCTTCGAATTGTACAGCGCGAAATAGCCGGGAATGGGGATTCCCTTCGGGCAGCTGCTCTCCTCCACGCAGTAGCGGCAGCCGGTGCAGGGAATCGCCACCGAGCCCGAGATGAGCGGCACCGCCTTTTTCAGGATATCCAGATCCGCCTCCGAGAGCGGCTCCATATCCCGCATAAAGGAGATGTTCTCCTCCATCTGGCCCATCGTGCTCATGCCCGAGAGAACCACCTTCACGCCGGGAAGCGAGGCGGCGAAGCGGAGCGCCCAGGAGGCCGGGCTCCAGTCGGGGTGGGCGGCCCGGAACATTTCTTCAACGGGGGCCGGCACATTTGCCAAAGTGCCGCCCTTCACCGGCTCCATGACGATTACGGGCTTTCCGTGCTTTACGCACACCTCGTAGCAGCGGCGGCTCTGCACGCCCTCGCTCTCCCAGTCGAGATAATTGATCTGCAGCTGGACGAATTCGAAGAAGGGGCATTCCGTGAGCACCCTGTCCAGATAATCGGCGCTGTCGTGACAGCTGAAGCCGAGACAGCGGATCTCGCCGGCGTCCCTTTTTGCCCGGAGGAAGGGGATGATGTCATACTTTTTTGTCCGCTCATAATTGGCTACGTTCATGTCGTGGACCAGATAGTAATCAAAATAATCCACGCCCAGCTTTTTCTTCTGGGCCTCATAGATTTCAACGCCCTCCCTGTGGGAGCTGATCATGGCGACGGGCATTTTGCTCGCTATGGTGAAGCTGCCGCGCGGGTGCCGGCCGACGAGGACCCTTCCCACGGTCTCCTCACTCGAGAAGTCGTGGTACATCCACGCCGTGTCGCAGTAAGTGAAGCCGGCGTCAAGAAACGCGTCGGTCATGGCCTCCGT
>CAYLHR010000251.1:2267-2934 GCA_964383335.1 uncultured Lachnospiraceae bacterium | reverse complement strand
AGCCGGACCGCGTCATGGTAACAGGCGCCGTCCGGATCGAGCAGAGTCCGCCCCAGGTCGTCGAGGCGCAGGATCTCCGCGCCCCAACGCGCGTTCAAATAGCGGAGGACCTCGGATTTTCCGGCTCCGACGCCTCCCGTGACACCGATCGTGATCATAGTTTTATCTTCCTCATGTGCCGGTCCTTGGCTCACCGGTCTCCCCTACTTGGCTCACCGGTCTCCCCTACTTGGCCTCGTACCAGTCCGTGCCCGTGTGGCTGTCCGCCTCGAGGGCCACGCGGAGCGACGCCGCCGCGGACATCTCCGAAACAAGAATCTCCTGCGCCCGGTCCGCTGAGCCCTCCGGCGCCTCCACCAGCAGCTCGTCGTGGATCTGAAGGATGAGCCTCGCCTCCGGCAGCTCGCGCCGGAGCCGGAAATACACCCGGTTCATGGCAATCTTGATGATATCCGCCGCCGTTCCCTGGATGGGGCTGTTCATGGCGACCCGCTCCCCGAAGCTCCTCTGCATGAAATTGGAGGCCTTAAGCTCCGGAACAGGCCGCCTCCGGCCGAAGGCCGAGACCGCGTACCCCTTCTCCTTCGCCGACGAGACGAGGCCGTCCAGAAATTCCTTAATCTTCGGATAGGTGCGGAAATACTGCTCGATATAATCCTGCGCCTCT
>CAYLHR010000251.1:0-2257 GCA_964383335.1 uncultured Lachnospiraceae bacterium | reverse complement strand
GGATGAGCACTTTTTCGCGGTAAATGATTACGACCACATCTACCTGGGAGGAGTGGAAAGGCCCTGGCTGAGTCCGAAGGAACTTATCCCGTATACGATGCCGAAGTTGACCGCCTTGGCGTTCCGGCGCTCCGTGTCGGTCACCTCGTCGAAGGGGATGTGGAACACCTGGGACGCCGTGATCCGGTGGATATCCTTCGCCTCCCGGTAGGCCTCGATGAGCTTCTCGTCCCCCGACATGTGCGCGAGAATCCGGAGCTCGATCTGCGAGTAGTCCGCGTCGACGAAGAGATTTCCCTCCGCCGGGTAAAAGCACCTGCGGATGAGGCGGCCCAGCTCCTCCCGCATGGGGATATTCTGCAGATTCGGGTCGGAGCTCGACAGGCGGCCCGTCGCCGTGATGGTCTGGTGGAAGGTCGTGCGGATTCTTCCGTCCTCCTCAATAAATGCGGCCAGTCCGTCGGCGTAGGTCGACTTCAGCTTCGTCAGGGTCCGGTACTCCAGAATGTGTGCGATCACGGGGTGCTCCGGCGCCAGCTTCTCGAGCACGTCCGCCGCGGTCGAGTAGCCCGTCTTGGTCTTCTTACCGCCCGTCAGCTTCAGCTTCTCAAAGAGAACGGTCCCCAGCTGTTTGGGCGAATTGATATTAAACTCCTCTCCCGCCGCCTCGTAGATGAGGGCCGTCAGCTCGTCGATTCTGGCCGAAAGGGAGGCCCCGTAGCGGTCCAGCTCGGCCCGGCTGGCCAGGATGCCGTCGCTCTCCATGGAGGCGAGCACATAGGCGAGGGGCATCTCCACGGTCTCGAAGAGCTCCAGCATCTGCTCCTCCGAAAGACGCTCCCGGAGGGGCTTCATGGTGCGGAGCGCCGTCGAAGCGGAGGCGGCCGCAAGAAGCGCGAAGTGCTTCCCGGCGTCCGGTGCGCCCGCCGCGGCTGCGAGGCCCTTCTTTCCGATGAGCTCGTCCGGAGAGGGCACATTTTTATGGAGATAGGCCTCGCTGATGTAGTCATATCTCCAGTCGCTCTTCAGCGGATCGATGAGGTAGGCGGCGATGACATTGTCAAACAGACGGGTCTCCCGGATGGCGGCTCCGTCCTCAAAAGAGGGAACGATGTCCGCCTCCCCGCCCGCGCGGAAGAGACCTTTGAGGAGCAGCTTGATATTCATCGAGGCGACATGCCCGGCTCCGCGCACCACAGTGCGGAGTGAGTCATTGATATAGTCCTCCGTGAGAAAACCGCCCGGCAGAATCACCGCCAGGTCATCCTCAAGCGCGATGCCGGCGGCGTAGAGCCGTCCCGCCTCGCTCAGATACGAGATGCCGGTCACATCCGCCGCCGCGGCCGCCGCGAAGAGGGACTCCGCCTCGGTCAGTTCCGTGATCAGACGGAATTCATCCGTGTTTCCCGTCTCCTGCTCCTCCGCCTCAAAGCGGGCGAGAAGACTGCGGAAGCCCAGGCGCTTGAAGGACTCGTAGGCGGCCTTATTGTAAATCGTGCCGACCGCGAAGGCCTCCCTGGAAAAAGAAACCGGCGCGTCCCGGCGGATCGTCACGAGCCTGAGGCTCATCTCGAGCAGGTCGTAATGATCGCGCATGGCCTCCATGGCCTTCTTTGGTTTGATTTCCTCTGCGTGGGCGCGGGCATTTCCGATGCTCCCGAAGGTCTGCAGAATCTTGAGCGCGGTCTTCGGGCCGACTCCCGGAAGACCGGGCACATTGTCGGACGAGTCGCCCATGAGCGCCTTCAGCTCGATGAAGGATTTGGGATCCACGCCGAAAGCCGCCTCGACGTCAGCCGGGCGGTATCTCTCATAGGTTGTCGTTCCGCCTTTCGTCTTCGGAATGACGATCTCCGTGTGCTCCGAGGCGATCTGAAGGAGGTCTCTGTCCCCGGAAATGAGCACCGTCTCGATCCCCTCCGCCTCCGCCTGGGACGCCAGAGTGCCCAGAATGTCGTCGGCCTCGAAGCGTTCCGCCGTCACGACCGGGATCTGCATGTCGGAGAGCAGCTGCTTCATAAGCGGAACCTGCTCGCGGAATTCGTCCGGCGCCGGCCCGCGGGTGCCCTTGTAATCGCTGTAGAGCTCGTGGCGGAAGGTGGGTCCGGAGAGATCGAAGGCGACGGCCAGATAGTCGGGCTTCTCCTCGTCGAGAATCTTATTCAGGATGGCGACGAAGCCGTAGACCGCGTTCGTGTGCGTGCCGTCCGGGCTCGTCATGGTCGGAGGCATGCCGTAGAAGGCGCGGAACAGAATA
>CAYLHR010000250.1:0-2956 GCA_964383335.1 uncultured Lachnospiraceae bacterium | reverse complement strand
CAGGGGGTCGAGGGACTTCGAGACCGCCTCTCAGTCGACGATTCCGACGCCGCCCTCCCTGTCGATATAACAGAGAAGATTGTAATCTCTTCCCTCCTTCGCGAACTCCGCGTCGACGGGAGTCATTCCAAGCTCCTCACACACCCGGCAAAGAAGTGCCCAGGCTCTGTCCTCGTACGTCTCTTTTCTGCTCAAAGCCGCAATCGCTCCTGACAACAGTTTGGAGCGGACTTGAATGTCCGCTCCAAATCATAACTCATGTACCTATGCCACTATATCACCGGAATATGTGAAATGCAAGCAAAATGTGGCTGTTTTCCACCATTTTTTCTTTGAGGCATCGCTCAGATCAGGTTTTTCTGATTCCCTTTCCGCCCCGCTTCGACACCTTCATGCGGTTGAGATGCAGCTGGCCGCCCCTGTAATCGATCGCGAACTCCCTTCCGCCGTCCAGAAGCCAGACGCCGGAGAGCGAATCCCCGTCCTCGAGGGCCATGCCCTTAACTCCCGCCGCGTTCTTCTTCTGAAGCGACGCCTCGGAGATCGGGAACTTGAGGAAATACCCCTTCTTCGACATGAGCACCGCGCTTGTCATACTGTCGCAGGGCGCCGCGAAAATGAGCGAGTCCCCTTCAAGAAGCTTCGTGGACTGGATGGTCCGCACATTTGAAACGAATTCGGAGCCCGGCACGCGCTTTACAAGTCCTGAGGCCGTCGCGAAGAAAAACTCCTGGTTCTGTATCTCGGACTGGGCGCCGACCCAGAGAATCTCCTCCTCGCTGATCCGGAAATTGCTGACGTTGTCGATCGGCACTCCCTTCTCCCGCAGCTTCCTGACGGGCAGATCGGCCGCCTTTAAAGTGTGTACCCTGCCCGTGTCGGTGAAGATGGCGATGCGGTCCGTATTCATCACCCGGAAAATGTGCCGGCTGTCCGCCTCCGCGGCCTCCCGGTTCTTCTCGTAGGTCGCGGCGTCGATCGTCTTCGCGTAGCCGAAGCGGTCGAGGCAGAACACGACCTCCTCCTCTTTCTTCTCCTGACGGACCACGACGGCCTCCTCCGCCGTCGTGACGGCCGTGCGCCTGGGTCTTGCGTACTCCGCCTTCATGGCCTCGATCTCGGAGATGATGAGGCCCGCCATCTCCCCGTGGTCGTCGAGGATTTTCGAGTAATACTCGATCTTCCCGAGCGTCTCTTCGTGCTCCTTCATGAGCGCCTCGATCTCGAGCCCGATGAGCTTTACGAGACGCATATCGAGGATGGCGTTCGCCTGCCGCTCGGTGAACATGAGGGCGGCCGCCTGCTTTTTGCTTTTGGCCGATTTGAAGCGGATGCCGTCTGTGACGCCCATGACCAGGCAGTCCATGGCCATCTTCCGGCTCTTTGATCCCCGCAGGATCTCAATGATGAGGTCGATCACGTCGACCGCGCGGATGAGGCCCTCCTGGATCTCCTTCTTCTCGAGTTCCTTCGCGAGAAGGAATTCGTACTTGCGCGCCGTGATCTCAAACTGAAAATCGACCACCGCCTCGAGAATCCGGCGGAGGGACATCGTCTCCGGGCGGCCGTCGGCCACCACCAGCATATTGACGCCGAAGGTGTCCTCAAGCTTGGTCTTTTTGTAAAGCAGGTTCTTCAGGTTCTCGATATCCGCGCCCTTTTTGCACTCGATGACGATCCGGATGCCCTCTTTCGAGCTCTGGTTCGAGATGTCGGATATATCCGTCGTCTGCCGGCTCTCCGCAAGGGCCGCGACGTCGCTCATGAACTTGCCGATCCCGCTCCCGATCATCGTGTAGGGGATCTCCGTGACGACGAGATTCACTCTGCCGCCCTTCAGCTTCTCCGTCTCCACCTTTCCGCGGATCCGGATCTTTCCCTGTCCGGAGGCGTAGATGGCGGGCAGATCCTGTTCGTTGATGACGATGCCGCCGGTCGGAAAATCCGGCCCCTTTACATAGGAAAGCAGCTCCTCGTCCGTGATGTCGTCGTTCCGGATAAAAGCCGCCATGGCGTCGATCACCTCGCCCAGATTGTGCGGGGGAATAGAGGTCGCCATGCCGACGGCGATGCCGTCCGACCCGTTGATGAGGACATTGGGCAGGCGGGCCGGAAGGACCTCCGGCTCCTGCTCCGTCTCATCGAAATTCGGCAGAAAGGTCACGAGCTCCTTGTCGAGATCCGAAAGGAAGACGTCCTGGGAGAACTTCTCGAGGCGGGCCTCCGTGTAACGCATGGCGGCGGCCCCGTCCCCCTCGATGGAACCGAAGTTGCCGTGCCCGTCCACGAGCGTCTGCCCCTTCTTGTAGTCCTGCGCCATCACGACCAGGGCGTCGTAGATCGAGCTGTCGCCGTGGGGGTGGTATTTACCCATGGTATCGCCCACGATTCTGGCGCATTTTCTGTAGGGTCTGTCATACCGCGTGCCCAGCTGCCACATATCGTAGAGGACGCGCCTCTGAACGGGCTTCAGCCCGTCCCGCACGTCGGGAAGGGCCCTCGACACGATGACGGACATCGCGTAGTCGATATAATTTTTCTGCATGATCTCGGAGTAATCGGTCCGGATTATGCGCTCTTTTATCTCTTCCATACTGTCCTTTTATGCCGCGTCCGGCGTGATGTCAGGCGGCCCGTCAGACGTCCAGCTCGGCGTCGCGGGCGTGCTCGTAGATGAAGGCCTTTCTGGGAGGCACGTCGGTTCCCATGAGAATGCCCGTGATATCCGATGAAAAGCCCGGGTCGCTGATCTCGATGCGGCGCAGTCTCCGCGTTTCGGGATTCAGCGTGGTCTCCCACAGCTGGTCGGGGTCCATTTCTCCCAGACCCTTGTACCTCTGCAGGGTAAACTTCTGATTCTTATGCTTCTTTCGGTAAACCTCAAGCGCCTTGTCGTCGTAGAGATACTCCCCCTCTCCCTTGGCGGGCACGACCTTGTAGAGGGGCGGCATGGCGA
>CAYLHR010000249.1:0-2956 GCA_964383335.1 uncultured Lachnospiraceae bacterium | reverse complement strand
GGATCGCTGTGACACGTCCCATGGCGGGCTCCAGGGCGCCCCAGATAAACGGCGCCGCATATCCGACGGCAGATCCCAGAAGGAATGTCACGGAGATATAGGTTGAAATACTGATCCTCGTATCCTGCGTCGTCCCGAGCTCTGAGATCAGCGCGTTGTAAGGCGTACAGTAGGTCGTCATAAAGAGATAGAAAAGAAGCAGCGCCGCAAGAAGCCAGATGCAGTTGACCGTCGAAATGCCGTTCACGGGCGCCCAGAAGACAAGCACCGTGACTGCCGCGAAGGGAACCGCGATCTTCTGCATAAAGGGGATTCTGCGCCCCCTGGGGTTCTGCGAGCGGTCGGACAGGTTCGCGATCATGGGATCCGTCACCGCATCAAACACTCTTCCGAGGGCGGCAATCCCGCCGATCACGGTCGCGATTCCGAGAATCACCCGCCCCTGCGGGATAAAAAGCGTCTGCCCCGCATTGATGGACTCCGCGTCCGGCTGATAGAAATAGACCAGCCAGTTCGTGATCAGTGCCGAAAGGAGCGACCAGCCGAACTGCCCGACTGCGAAGCACCACATCCTGCCTTTCGTCAACGTCTTTGTCATCCTGCATTTCCCCCTGTTATATGAAATGATGTTTTGCCGTGAAAACCGCCTGCAGCAGGCTCTCTTAAATATCAATCTCCAGCATAATCGGAGCATGATCCTGTCTCGGGCCGGAATCAAGCATCCCGGATTGTTTCACCTGCTCCTTGATTCGGTCGCTCACAAGAAAATAATCAATCCTCCACCCCGAATTATTGATCTTGCTGGTCCGGATCCTCTGCGCCCACCAGGAATAGCATTCTCTCACATCTCCGTGAATATACCGGAATGTATCAACGAATCCTCTGCTCAGCAGCTCGCTGAAGCCCTCCCGCTCCTCATCCGTAAAACCTGCGGACATATGATTGTTCTCAGGGTGTGCCAGGTCAATTTCTCTGTGCGCCACATTGAAATCGCCGCAGGCGATCACCGGCTTTTTCTGATCGAGTCCGGCGAGATAATCGGCATACCGCCTGTCCCATTCCTGCCGTTCGCTCAGCCGCTTCAGGCCGTCGCCCGCATTCGGCGTATAAACATTTACAAAATAAAACCGGCCGCACTCAAGAACAAGCAGCCGCCCCTCGTGATCCATCGGCTCGGGCGCCCCGATTTCCGGAACGATTTTTTCGGCCTCTGCTCCCTCCCTGCATAGAATCATCGTGCCCGCATAGCCTTTTCTCGCGGGAGGCTCCGCGCTGACCCATTCGACCCGATAACCAGGGAAAAAGTCCGCCAGAGCATCCAGGTGCTTTCCGGCAGGTCCGGAGGCGGGCAGTTTTGTTTCCTGAAACGCGATGAGATCAGCGGATTCATTTTTAATAGTATTCAGTACATCCCGGGAGAGCTGTGCTCTGGGTGACTCCGACGTCAGCGCGGCATTCAGGGAATCGATATTCCAGGAGATCATTTTCAGCATTGTTCTTTCCTCTGGATAAATTGTTTTTGACGGCACACTCTGCCGTCAATTCATGGTTCTCTGTCATTATATGGAAAAGAATCCCCTTTGTCGATGCTGTAAATAAGCACATCTGCGTTCTGTCCTCTTCCCTCCGGTCTGGCACTCTCTCGTTGACAGTGCTGATCGTCAGTGCTATATTATGTATAACACCAATGCAGCAGCCGCTTCGCTTATCCCCGTGAAGCGGCAGTCTTCTGATATAAAACATAGATTGTAAGGCGGCGTAAACGCCGCATATGGAAAGGTGGTGAGCAGGCAATGGCAAAAAGAGACTATTATGAGGTACTGGGAGTTGACAGGACAGCGGATGACGGGAAGCTGAAGTCTGCTTATCGGAAGCTGGCAAAAAAATACCACCCCGACGCAAATCCGGGTGACAAGGAGGCCGAACAGAAATTCAAGGAGGTCGGTGAGGCCTATGCCATCCTCAGCGATCCGGAGAAGAGAAAGCTCTACGACGCCTACGGATTCGCCGCATTTGAGGGGCCGGATCCGTCACAGTATCAGGGAGGCAGAGCAGATTCCGCCTATCACTACGGCGGAGGTCCCGGCGGCTTCTCCTCCTTCCACTTCAGCGGGGAGGACGCGGAGAATCTGTTTGAGAGTATGTTCGGAGATCTGTTCGGACATCACAGGGGGAGCGGTTCCGGAGCCGGATCCGCTTTCGGCGGTGCATCCGGCTTCAGAGGCACATCCGGTTTCGGAAGAACGTCCGGTTTCGGCTCCTTTGGGGACGGCACTTTCGGTTCTTTCGGCGGGACCGGCAGAACGGAGGATCTGAACCTCCGCACTTCTCTTACAATCGGCTTCCGCGAAGCGGCGCTCGGCTGCAAAAAGACGATCCGGCTCGAAAAACCGGACGGCACGGGTCAGCAGACGCTCGAGATCGGCATTCCGGCCGGCATCGACGAGGGTCAGAGTGTGCGCCTTCGCGGCAAGGGCCGCATTTCCGCCTCCGGAAGGTCCGGGGATCTCCTGATCGAGATCCGCATCGCCCCGGACGGCGCATTCACGAGAGACGGCCTTGATCTCCATACCTCAGCCGAAATTCCGTTCACGACGGCCGCTCTGGGCGGGGAGGCGCAGCTCCCGACCCTGTCCGGCAGCGTAAGCTGCAGGATTCCCGCGGGCATACAGAGCGGAAAGCAGCTTCGGCTAAAGGGAAAGGGCATCGCAAAGGGAGGCAGATGCGGCGACGAATACGTGGAGATCCGCATCGCGGTCCCCAGGCACCTGACGGAGCAGGAGCGCTCCCTCCTCCTTCAGCTCGAGGCGCTGCAGAGAGACGGGGCCAGGAAAAACGCTTCTGGAGGCAAGTGGGGCGTGCAGGGGACGTGAGTCAGCGGGGACGGTTCTTTTTGACTCACTGCGTCCGGGACGCAGCGAATCAAAAAGAACCGTCCCCGTCTGACTCACGTCCC
>CAYLHR010000248.1:0-3013 GCA_964383335.1 uncultured Lachnospiraceae bacterium | reverse complement strand
AAGGGGAAACACGCACATTGAAAAAGAGCGGAAGGGCGGACTACTACGATTATAATCTCGTGGCCGTCATCATCCTGCTGATCGGCTTCGGGCTCGTCATGCTTTACAGCACAAGCTCGTACTCGGCCGGCATTAAATTCAATAACGATCTGTACTTCTTCCGGAAACAGGCCCTCATCTCGATTATCGCGATCGCCATCGCGATCGCGCTGTCCTTCGCGGACTATCATCTGCTCTGGGGACTGTCGGGCTTCATCTACATCGCGGCGATCATTCTCATGCTGCTGACGAGGACGCCGCTCGGGATTACGGTCAACGGCGCCAGGCGCTGGATCGGCTTTGCGGGATTCAGCTTTCAGCCCTCGGAGGTCGCGAAGATCGCGGTCATCTCGTTTATCCCGATGATGATCGTAAAAATGGGCCGCAAATACAAGGGCTTCAAGGCAATCTGGCCTCCCTTCGCCGCGGGACTCATCCAGGCCTTCGCGGCGCTCGCCTTCACCCAGAACCTGAGTACGGCGATCATTATCATGATGATCGCGTGCACGATCATCTTCATCGCGCACCCGGACACGCTGCCGTTTCTGCTTGTTGCCGCGGGACTGGCCGTCTTCGTGGCGGTCGGGGTCTTCCTCATCGCGCAGGCCGGAACGGCGGGGGACTTCCGCAGCATGCGGGTCCTGGTATGGCTTAACCCGGAGCAGTACTCCCAGGAGGGCGGCTACCAGATCATGCAGGCGCTTTATGCGCTCGGAAGCGGCGGGCTCTTCGGCAAGGGACTCGGCAACAGCACCCAGAAGCTGGGCGCGCTGCCCGAGGCGGAGAACGACATGATCTTCTCGATCATCTGCGAGGAGCTGGGCGTAGTTGGGGGACTTATCATCATCCTCCTTTTCATCTACCTGATCTACCGCCTGTTCTTCATCGCGCAGAACGCGCCCGACCTGTACGGTGCCCTCATGGTGACCGGCATCTTCGCGCACATCTCGCTGCAGGTCATCCTCAATATCTGCGTCGTGCTGAACCTGATCCCGACGACCGGCATCACACTGCCATTTGTGAGCTACGGCGGCACCTCCGTCGTCTTTCTCATGCTTGAGATGGCCATCGCCCTGTCCGTCGCCATGCAGATCCGCTTCCGCCGGACCGAGCGCGACCTCTGGGGTGAAATCGTCAGGGATTCATATGTATAATACCTGGATTTATATGTATAATACTTGGATTCATATGTATAATACTTAGGTTTATATGTATTATTCTCAGTTTCATCTGTATTATTCTTAAAAGGAGAGATAAACATGCTTGAAAAAATGAGAAGCTTCATATCCGAACAGCTGAACATCGACGAGGACGAGATCAATCTCGACACCTCATTCAAGGACGACCTGGGCGCCGACTCGCTCGACCTCTATGAGCTCGCCATGAACCTCGAGGACGAGTATTCCCTCGAGATTCCGGTCGAGGATCTTCAGAATATGAATACGATCGGGGACGTGGTCCGCTACCTCGCTTCCTGCGGGATTGAGGAGTGAAGCATGGTTAAAACCAGATTTGCCCCAAGTCCCACCGGCAGAATGCATGTCGGCAACTTAAGAACCGCCCTTTACTCCTACCTGATCGCGCGCCACGCGGACGGAACCTTCATGCTTCGTATCGAGGATACGGACCAGGAGCGCTACGTGGAGGGGGCGGTGGATATCATCGTGAGAACCCTGGCCTATGCCGGCATGGAGGTCGATGAAGGCCCGGATAAGGACGGCGGCTGCGGTCCCTATGTGCAGTCGGAGAGAACCAGAAGCGGCATCTACATGAAGTACGCGAAAAAGCTCATCGAAAGCGGCGACGCCTACTACTGCTTCTGCACGAAGGAGCGCCTGGACTCCCTGAAGACGGAGGAGGGCTACGCCTTCTACGACAAGCACTGCCTCTCCCTCACTAAGGAGGAGATTAAGGCCAACCTTGAGAGCGGCATGCCCTACGTGATCCGCCTCAACGTCCCCAAGGAGGGAACGACCACCTTCACAGACGAGATCTACGGCGACATCACAGTTGACAACGCCGAGCTCGACGACATGATCCTCATCAAGTCGGACGGTTATCCGACCTACAACTTTGCGAACGTCGTGGACGACCACCTGATGGGCGTGACACACGTCGTGCGCGGCAACGAGTATCTCTCCTCGAGCCCCAAATACAACCGGATCTACGACGCCTTCGGCTGGGAGGTGCCGGTCTACGTGCACTGCCCGCTCATCACGGACGAGACCCACGCGAAGCTCAGCAAGCGCTCGGGCCACTCCTCCTTCGAGGATCTGCTGGACCAGGGCTTCCTGCCCGAAGCCATCGTCAACTACACGGCGCTGCTCGGCTGGAATCCCCCGGACAACGAGGAGATCATGTCCATGGACGATCTCATCAAAAAGTTCGACTACCGGAAGATCAACAAGTCGCCGGCCGTCTTCGACATCTCGAAGCTGCGCTGGATGAACGGGGAGTACATCAGGAAAATGGACAGCGCGAAGTTCTATGAGGCGGCGCTTCCCTATATCGAAAAGGCGGTTCCGGACCCGGCCATTGACCGGCACGTCCTCGCGGAGCTCGCGCAGACCAGAATCGAGACCTTCGACGACATCGCCGACCTTCTGGGCTTCTTCGCCGAGGTGCCCGACTACAGCTGCGACATGTACACCCACAAGAAGATGAAGACGACGCCGGAGCTCTCCCTCGACGTGCTCCGCCAGGCACTTCCATTCCTTGAGAGCTTCGACGATTACAGCAACGACGCGCTCTTCGAGGCGCTCAAGACCTTCGCCTCGGAACGGGGACTTAAGAACGGCCAGATCATGTGGCCCATCCGCACCGCCGTATCAGGCAAGGCGATGACGCCCGGCGGCGCGACCCAGCTCCTCGAGATCCTGGGAAAAGAGGAGTCGCTTAAGCGCATCCGCGCGGCCATCTCGAAGCTGGAAAGTGAGATCTGTTGAACACACCGATAAAACATCAGGAGCCGGAG
>CAYLHR010000247.1:0-3015 GCA_964383335.1 uncultured Lachnospiraceae bacterium | reverse complement strand
CAATTATACCCAGCACTTCTACGAGGTCTGTAAATGACACAAATCCACCTCCAGGCAGGCTGAACTGGTATATTTTGCCATCCACCTCATACTCAAAATCCACCGTATAAACCAGCGCGTACACCGAAAACTCCGACGCCTCAAATGTCACTGCGGCAGGCATCTCATCAGCAGAATCCCCTGCGGATTCATCTTCCTCTTCCCCCTCCTCATCGTCACCGCCTGAGGTTCCGCCGAGGATTTCCGCCCCTTCAAGAGCGGCGGCATTTCCCTCGTCGTCCACATGCACCACCACCGGATCCGATGACGCGGCAGCCTCCACCGGTTCCATGGTCACCTCAATCGGAATGACAGGTTCAATCTCCTCTCCGTCCGCATTCGTGAAAGTAATATCAACCGCACAGACAGACGTCACCTTCTCAGGATCACCGACCGCCGATTTCACACTGTCAATCACGTCATCGTCGGAGACATCGGAAACGGACATTTTCGTGCCGAACGGCAGCGCACCGGCCGGAGCTTTGACGCGCACGCGCACCGAGTCCGTCGAATCATTGAAGTTCTGAGCAGGGTGGTTCGCTGCCGCTTCACTCTCATCCGCCTCGCTTAAGGCATCTCCGGACTCTGAACCATCTCCGGACTCCAGCTCTTCCCCGGACTCTGACACCGCTTCCTTCTCCGACGCCTCCTCCGTCTCCAAACCGTCTTCCGCTCCCTCAGACTCCCGGCCCTCTGGCGTTTCAGGATTGTCGGAATTCTGCTCCGAATCGGATGCATGTTCATCATCGGACACTTCCACGTCCTCTTCATACAGGCAGTCACCGCCGTGGATGTGTTCGGTAAGTTCCGGCTTGCCGCACGTCAGATAAGCGGGATCGCCCTCGTGCCCGGCCTCATAGCAGTCTTTGGTGTGGGTATGGAGCTCCTGTTCACCGCAGATGAGAACCTCGCTTTCATTGCCGTCCTCGTCCGTAACCGTCTCATAACAGGATGCGTCATGGATATGCGCCGGAATCTCCGGCAGGGGACATGTGAGAACCCGCTCCGTGACCTCCGTCTCCTCTCCGTCAATGATTTCCGTGTGCGTCTCTTCCTCATAACAGTCGTCGTTGTGTGTATGCACGACGTAATCCGCTTTCCCGCAGATGAGCTGCTCCGAGACGCTGCCGTCTTCATCCGTCACCGTCTTATAGCAGGCATCGCTGTGTGTGTGCACCTCGCAGGCGCAGGCCAGCCGCTGAACCTTCTTCGTCATGGCGACCGCCGGCAGAATCAGACGGACCGTCGTCATCCCCGCAACCAGACATGCGAGGACGACGGAGATGGTGATAATCTTCCGTCTCAGATTCATCCGCTCAAACAGCTTTGACTGGTTTCGACTGCGTCTGTTCTTCATGACTTGCGTGCTCCCGAATGATAACAGACATGATCAAATGCGCCGGCACAGAATTATGGAACCATATGCTTCCTGCATCAGCATGTTTACAAACACTTGATCCTGTTATTAATTACATTATCGATATTTAGTGATAGTTTCAATGAACCAAGCTATATATTACTACTAAAACAGTGAAGCGGATGCTCATTTAACAGTATTGAACTTCCACCTGTGATCAGCGGCAGAATCGTGTGAAAATGACAGTATCTTCTGCCATACCCGGTACAGTAAAAGATACTTCTTGCGTACCCTCCCGATTAAGTCTTATAATTAAACCGGTTCAAATATCCGACCATGGAGGTATACAGTGATGACAAATGCGGAAAAGGTACATGAGTTTCTCAACAAGGCACAGGTGTTCTACTTTCTGACAACTGACGGCGATCAGCCCAAAGGCCGCCCCTTCGGCTTTCAGATGCTGGTCGACGACGTGGTGTATTTCGGATGCGGCACATTTAAGAATGTATTCAAACAGTTGACGGCGAATCCGAAGGTCGAGGTCCTAGCTGTCTGCGGACAGGATTTTATGCGCTATGACGGCACAGCCAAAGTGGTGAAGGACGACGCGCTGCTCGCCAAAGTGCGCGAGGCCATGCCCCAGATCATGGAACTGTATGACAAGAACGGATGGGAAATGGGCCTCTTCTGCCTCGAAAACGGCCACGCCGAATTCCGCGGCATGATGGACCTCAAGGAGGAGTTTGACGTCTGATGGAGAAAGAGACGACTCTTGAAGAGCGATTCGGGAAGTGTCCCTATGCGACTGCGCAGAGCCTCATTTCCGGAAAATGGGCCGTGCTGATCCTCCTCTACCTGGAGAGCGGCCCCCTTCGCTTTAATGAGCTTCTCCGGAAAATGCCCAAAATGACGCACGCCACCCTGTCCACCCAGCTCAAATCACTGGAACAAAAAGGGCTGGTCCGGCGACGGCAGTATGAAGCCATTCCCCCGCACGTCGAGTACTCTCTCACCGAGATCGGTGAGAAATTTCACCCGGTGATCGAGGCGATGGAGGCGTGGGGCAGCGAATACATAAGGGCGATGTAGCTTTCAGGATAGCATTCAAAACAGCATTTATTTATGATCAAAAGGAGAAAGAAATGGCTGAAACATTGACGACCCTGAAGAACAGACGCAGCTGCCGTGCCTACAAACCGGAGCTGATTGAGGAAGATAAGCTGAACGCCATCATCGAGGCCGGCACCTACGCCGCGACAGGCATGGGGAAACAGTCGCCGATCATTATCGCCGTGACGGACAAAGCTGTCCGCGACAAGCTGTCGAAGATGAACGCCGCTGTCATGGGTGCCGAAATTGATCCCTTCTACGGAGCACCCGAGGTTCTCATCGTCCTTGCCAATAAGGCCGTGCCGACCTATCTCTATGACGGCAGCCTCGTACTCGGCAACATGATGAATGCGGCCGCCGACCTGGGCGTCGCCAGCTGCTGGATCCACCGCGCGAAAGAGGAATTCGAGAGCGAGGAGGGAAAGGCCATCCTCAAAGAGCTCGGCATCGAGGGCGACTACGAGGGCATCGGCCACCTGATCCTCGGCTATAGCCCCGCTCCCGCGCCA
>CAYLHR010000246.1:0-3044 GCA_964383335.1 uncultured Lachnospiraceae bacterium | reverse complement strand
GGGATGGGAAAGGGAAGGGTCCACGAATTGCACCCTAGAAACTTAGTAGGGTGAAAAGAAGAATGCGAAGCTTGTGAGGGAAATGGCAGATCTCAGATGCCGCCGGGTACTGCTTGCAGAAGATGTCTTAATCAATGCCGAAATCATGATGATGGTGCTTTCCATGCGTGAGATCCAGGTGGATCACGCGAAAAACGGACTTGTAGCTGTGGAGATGTTCAGAGATCATGATGAAGGCTATTATGATGCTGTTCTGATGGATATGCGAATGCCTGAAATGGACGGACTGGAAGCGACCAGAAGAATCAGAGCAATGAACAGAACTGACGCAAAGGAAGTTCCTATAATAGCGTTAACAGCAAATGCCTTTGACGAAGATGTTCAGCGCAGTATGCAGGCAGGACTGAATGCACACCTGAGCAAACCGGTGGAACCGGATGTATTGTTTGAAACGCTGGAACAGCTTTTGCACCGTTAAATCAGCCTTACCCGTGCACACGGCAAACCCCTCGGGAAACGATGCGCTGTTCCCATCATTTCTTCATGTCCATTCAGTCAGATAAGGAGGGCAGTAAGTCTGCACTCTGTTCTGCCGTGTCCAGATATTTATCTCCATCCGGGCTGATCCGGAATACAAAGGCATCCGGGACCGAGGCAACGGTTTTAAGGTCCGCATATATCGGATAGTCCGGCTCCAGCATATCATATACACTGTATCTGGGCGTAAGCAGATATCGCGGATCACCATCCTTTGCCGATGCTCTGGCCAGCAAATCTTTGCCTGTAATCATATTGAGAAAATCAATTGCAAGTGCTCTCTTCTCATCGCTGATCTTCGCATTGACCGCGGCAGCATCCACATAAAACACCGGGATATCCTTATCATCCGTCATAGAGAAAAGCCGGAAGTCCATTTCGGAAGCGCCTTCCTCCATAACATCCATGGATTCTGAGAATCCGATGTATGCATCTCCCATACCTTCTGCAAATTTCCGGGCATAAGGGAACCAGCCGCTGTCTTCAGGAATCCCTTCCGGATCTGTCTGGTGCATATTCCTTATCTCCTCCAGCGAAGCAATTGCTTCCTGATCGAGCGTATCTTCTTCGATGGGCGGATAGTGATCCGTGTATTGCTGCGTCCCGTCAATCTGCGCCTGCATATACATGCAGATCCCCAGGCCGGCACTTTGTTTGTCGAGCAATAACCCGCTGCTTCCCAAAGTCTCGTAAAGTTCATGGATGCTTTTCACGTTCTTCAGCCCGGCATCATCCTTGCGCGTGTAAAGAAGATCTGTACAAAGCAGCTGCGGGATCGCACAGATCTCTCCATCAACACGGCAGCCTTCAACAAAGGATGGAATCAGATCATCATAATCCTGAATCTCCTCCTCTGACAAAGCAAGAAGATAATCCTTCTCCGCAAAGGCGTCAAGACTCAAGGTATCCAATACAAAAACATCCAGATCATCCGGGACTGTTCCGCTGTAACAATCCCAGTCCACAAAATTCAGTTCTGCTTCAGGATGGATCTCTTTCCAGCATTGCCCGACAGTTTTCTCAAAGGAATCATAGTCAGGAATCGATTTATACAGAGAAACATTCAGTACCACCGGCTCCGAAACAGTTCTTGTCCTGACGATGGCATAGCACACACATAAAAAAAGGAGAACTGATACCGCGATCACTGTTATTATTTTTTTTTCATAGTCTCCATCCTGTCCTGAGAACTCCCTGTTCGTAAATATTAGCTCCTTTTTATTCTATTATAAACAAAAACAGACGCAAAACCAAACGTAATTTTTACATTTTTATTTGCGTCTGTATTTACATTGTCAGCAATTGTCAGCTCCTTTTTAAGAACTTTATGTTTTCATGCCGTTTTGATGTGTTATAATGTCATTGTTTCCAAAGATAATGCTTCCGAGTATATAGAACAGAAGAAAGAGCGATCCATCTGGAATGAAATGAATGATTCTATTGCCGTGCTGAAAGCATATGGCAGAAAGGAGCGGACTATGAACGATAAGAAAAAACTCAGCGCTGAAGAACTGGAAAAGGTCAGCGGCGGGCACGATACATCCGGCGTCTCAGTGGTCAGAAACCCGGACGGTAAGCTTCCGATCGATATTACTATTGATATAAAGTGTCCGAACTGCAGCAGCGATGATTTCGAGCCGGTCGAGCTCGTTATTCCGATTAAAGAGCTTCGCTGCAAATCATGCGGCACGATATTTGAATTGCCGGAGCTCGGGTAAAGACTTCGTTTTAACGGCGGCTGCTGATGTTCTCCCGGGGCAGCCAATACTGAATGCCCCAGTGTTCAAAGTCCCATCGCTCGCTGTAGTCGTTGCATTCGTAATCCACGTACCAAAGCAGTTCATCATGAATAACAAAGTTCGCAGGATAATAGTCGATGTTCAGCCCGGCTGCCATAGCCTTTGCTGCCATCTCACGCACCTGGGGCAGATACGGTCCGGCTGATACGCCGGCCTGTACCAGCTCCATCACGGTCGACCCTTCGATATAGTCCTTAACGATCCTTTCGGCGTCCCTGTCAACTGCATGCATCCGGGGGATGCGGATGCCGGCTCCCTGCAGCCGCGCATAATCCAGTAATTCGGTCTCGATCTTGTTGCCGAAGCTGTAATAGTCACAGGGCTCATGATGGATCTGCTTGACTACCACCGGCTGTCCATCCTGTTCCGCAAGATAAGAGTACCCGCCTTTTCCTTTGCCCAGCAGGCGAAGAAGACGGTATGATACTTTGTTTACTGTTAGTTCCTGTTCCATATATGTCACCAAGGCAGGGAGCATACAATGTCTCCCTGCGTTTTTTCTGCTGTATCAGCGAATACAGACGTTCAACTCATTAATTACCGAAAAATTTTCATCTTCGAGCCTTCTGCAGCATTCTATCGTTCGTTAGTCTTGTACGTAAAAGGAACCCGGTCAGTCGTTTACGATCTGACCGGTCAACATAAAAAACCATTCAGAAGGATTAATTTCCGATAGATCTCAAAAAACTGAATCACAAGTTTCCAGAC
>CAYLHR010000245.1:0-3046 GCA_964383335.1 uncultured Lachnospiraceae bacterium | reverse complement strand
ATCCGTGCACTGCTGATCATCCCTGTATCAGGGAATTCGAGTGACGAGGTATTGGTGTATCGGTAAGAATTCCCCCAAAGCCGGCGGCCTTGGGGGAAAAATAATGAATAAAAAGGATAAAACACATGAAGATTGCGGTAACTTATGACAATGGAGACATCTTTCAGCATTTCGGACACACGGAGACCTTCAAGGTTTATGAAGTGGAAGACGGGCGCGTTCTTTCCTCCGAGGTCATCGGATCGGGCGGAACCGGACACGGCGCCCTGGCCGGACTCCTGAAAGACAGAAACATCGACGTGCTGATCTGCGGCGGAATCGGCGGAGGCGCGCAGGCGGCTCTTTCGGAGCGCGGCATCGAGCTCTGCGCGGGCGCATCCGGCAGCGCGGACGAGGCGGTGGAGGCCTATCTTCGCGGCGAGCTTGTGAATACGGGAGCCAACTGCAGCCACCACGGCGGTGAGCACTCCTGTGGTGAACATTCCTGCGGTGACTCCGACGGTCAGTCCTGCGGGGGCCGGGACGGATCCAGCGGCGGCTGCAACGGGGGAACGGAAATCCAGGGACCCAATGTGGGAAAGACCTGCAGGACCCACTACAGGGGAACCTTCAACGACGGCACACAGTTCGATTCCTCCTATGACCGGGGCGAGCCGCTGGAGTTTGTCTGCGGAGCGGGCATGATGATTAAGGGCTTTGACGCCGCGGTCGCCAATATGAAAGTGGGCGAGAAGGTAGATGTTCACCTCATGCCGGAGGAGGCTTACGGCGAGTCGGATCCGCGGGCCGTCTTTACCATTGATATCGATCAGCTTCCCGGCGCCGAAAATGTCACAGTGGGACAGCAGGTCTACCTGCAGAACCAGTACGGCCAGCCGGTTCCGGTGAAGGTGGCGGACAAGACGGACAGGACGGTCACCTTCGACGCCAATCACGAGATGGCGGGCAAAGAGCTGAATTTTGAGATTGAGCTCGTGGAAGTGCGCTGAGAGAATATCTTTGTTTCAGAAGAATTCGAGAAGAACAGAAGAAGAATTCAAGAAGAACAGAAGAAGAGTATAAGAAGAACAGAAGAAGTATATAAGAAGAACAGAAGAAGAGTATAAGAAGAACAGAAGAAGTATATAAGAAGAGTCTGATATTCAGAAGGAATGAGAAGAATATGAATGTGGCATTGATTTTGGCCGGCGGCGTGGGCAGCCGGCTCGGGGCAGATATCCCGAAGCAGTTTATCGAGGTGCTGGGAAAGCCGGTTCTGGCCTATACCGTTGAGGCATTTGAGAAGCATCCTGAGATCGACGCGGTTCTTGTCGTCTGTGTGAAGCCCTACATGGACTACGTATGGGAGCTGAAGGAGACATACGGCCTCACCAAGCTCAGATGGGTGACGGAGGGCGGCGAGACCTTCCAGGGGTCCGTCCTCAACGGAATCAGATATCTGGAGGATAAGATCAGCAGGGATGATATTGTACTGGTCCATTTCGGTGCGTCACCCTTCATCACGGGGGATATCATCTCCGACTGCATCCGGGTGTGCAAAGACAAGGGCAACGCGATTTCGACGACCGATTATTACGTGCTGAGCGGGAAGAAGGCGAGCACCGCTTCGGTTACCGATCCGGATAATTACAGTGAGGAGTACATCGACAGGGAGACGATCGCCGTCATGAATTCCCCGCACGCCTTCCGCTACGGCTTCATCGATGACTTATATAAAGAAGCGATTGAGACGGGCGTGATCGACAGGGTGGAGCCGCACACCACGACGATGATGTACGCGATGGGGAAGAAGATTTACTTTGCGCTCGGCAGCCAGAATAATGTGAAGATCACAAGGAAGGAAGACCTTGAGCTCTTCGAGGGGTATGTGCTGGAACAGCAGCGGAAGAGCGGGGAGACCGTCACGGGCGACGTCGTCGTGTTCCTCGCGGACGGATTTGAGGAGTGCGAGGGCCTTCTCACCGTGGATCTGCTGCGGCGCGCCGGCCTTAAGGTGGTCATGGCTTCCATCATGGGGAGAAGGGACGTGAAGTCCTCCCGCGATATCCTGATTCAGGCGGACTGTCTCGCGGAAAATGTCGATTACGAGGCTGCGAAGCTCGTCGTGCTTCCGGGCGGAAGAACCGGTACGGAGAATCTGGGCGCGAGTGATATCGTCAGGGAGCAGTGCGTCAGATTCGCCGGCACAGACGGCAAATTCGTGGCAGCGGTCTGCGCGGCCCCTTCGGTCCTGGCTTCGCTCGGACTTGTGAAGCGGGCGACCGTGCACCCCGATTTTAAGGACCATATGGGCAGTGCGGAGGTTCTCGACGAGAGCGTCGTGGTCGACGGCAATATTGTGACCGGCCAGGGCCTGGGAGCGACGATCCCCTTTGCGCTGAAGCTTGCTGAGATCATGGTCAGCAGGGAGAAGGCGGAGCAGATCAGCAGCGCCATCTGCTATCGGTGAACTGTCATCCGCCGGCAGCGGAGGCGGACTGTGATGGTCTGATACTGCGGGCGGGCTCCCGCATGGCAGGCAGTTTTTAACTCTTAAGTTGACAAATGCAGCATTTTAGGGCATTCTTATAACCGTCTGTGACGATCGGTCATTCAATTCGACCGGAACGGACCGTAAAACCCGGAATCTGAAGGGAGACGGAAGATCCGGGTTAGCGCCAGGCTCGGAGAGAGCGACGAGGAGTGGCAGTAATCGAAATACTCGGCGGATGCTGCCACGGCCGGAGCGTACAGCCGGTCGTGAGGAGAAGAGCAAAAACCGGAATCAGTACCGGAACAAAGGCTTCTTCAGCGCTGTACTTGATGAAATGAATCCGTGCTGCCGGATCGGCAGCCTGTCTTCCGGGCCGGAACCCGGCCTGCGGCGGAGCGGATTCCGCAACGATTTGAAGTACATCAGGAGTGTGTAGTCATGAGAGTAGTGATCCAGGAAAATTACGAAAATATGTGCAAATGGGCGGCATCCTACATCGCCGCCAAGATCAATAACCAACCATCAACGGCGAGCTGAAGCAGATGAAGTCGTTCGCGGGCTCCAAGGCTGTCG
>CAYLHR010000244.1:0-3077 GCA_964383335.1 uncultured Lachnospiraceae bacterium | reverse complement strand
GCCATTATAAACTCTATTATTACATAGGATATGATTATCACCATTCTTTTGAATGATAAAACATAGATTTTGCGCTGTCATATTTTAAAATGGCAGTCTTCCCGTCGACCGTTCGGAAAGGCATATCCGTAAAGCTTCCGTCGTCGTGCAGGACAGATAACACCTCACCGTCTGAACCCAGGACATCAAACCGGGGATCTATATAATCCCTTACAACATACTGCTCCAGTGGAGATGCAATTTTAGTCGCCATTGCCTGGAAGGCAGCCACCAGCTCTTCCATACTGTCATGACTTGCTTCGTAAAAGTAGTTCGCTCCGCTCTCCGTCGCGGTTCCCGCAAGTGTCGTCAAAAAGTTTCTTGAAAAACTGACGTCCCCTGACGTCATACCGGCGGAGCGCATAAAAACGGTCATAATGGTATATCCGTTTTGCTTAAGAGCATTTGCGTAATTGACCGCAATCTGCTCATTTCCCGTATCTTTTCCGTCCGTGAAGATGATTAAATATTTCGAAGCAAGGTCATTCGATACGGTATGCGCATATCCGGATCCGGGTCCGCCCGTCAGCTGATCAATAAACGCCTTTATTCCGGAAGAAGTGACCGTTGATCCGGTGAAACCATAATTGTAAACCGGCATCCCGTCCTGCATATCAGAAGATGCGCCGCCATAAACCAGCGCGTTTCCATACTCCTGATTCATGGCGCCGGTTATCATGGAAGTATCAGACGTCCAGTTAAGAAGCGTTAATTCATCACTCGAAAACTGTGTTCCGTTATTTTCCTGACGGCTGAAACGGGTCATGCCGACCAACGAGTCAGGAGACATGGCGTTTAATAAAGCCGCGAACCTGCCGATCGAATGCTGCAGTACTTCAGATTTTGTTTCCGCGTCATCCGCTTTCAGATAAACATTGGATATATAAAAACGCCCGTTAAAGAAATACACGCATTTGAGTTGTCCGGCGTTATTGATATAAAACCGCACAGGCTGCTGCCCGTTTGAAAAATTGGTAATCCAGAAAGATCCGTCATTTATTCTCTGGGGGTTATGCTGCAGGCCCACGTATTGTTTTGCTCCATACGGTTCGCCCGTTGCATATTGCGGGTATCCCATGGTATTGACATAGTACCAGCCGGTTCCGGAATAATTGGAAAATGTTGCTGTTTTGGGATCACCGTCCTGATAATAGCCAAGAGCCACATATTCATTGACACTGTAGCTCGTGTCATACACATAATACTGATAGCCGTTATAGTTTAAGCGGGAGTTATCCGTTCCCCTCACATCAAGAATAGAGTCAACCTGCGCCTGAGAAAGCAGGGTATACCTCGGTACGGTGCCGGTGCCCAGGGCTTCCTGCCACTCCTCCGTGGTTTTTGAAATGATATCGGGTGTATTGCTTGTCCAGGTCATACTCCCTGACGCATCTACGACAATACCGACATTGGCCATATTCTGCCCGACATTCCACGCATCGAGACGCAGGTCAAAGGTCCTGCCGTCGTTATCGCCAAATCCATATCCATCCTCGTGAAGAGAGGCGCGCTTTTCTGTATGCAGACCGGATCTCGATGTGTCATAAACGGTCCCTTCATCCGTATCCTTTGTATCGTATTGCGGGGAGCCATCCGCTTCACCTCCCGGTTCTCTGTCAATATTCTCCTTATAATAGACGTTGACCTTTGCAAGGCGGACATCAGGATGATAGGAAATGACAGCACTTCCGTTTCCCGGATCAGCAGATCCGTTTAAAGCGGCATTTCCTGCCGTTATCGTCATACCCGAATAAATGTCATTCCCTGCATGGGCGCCCGAATCAGTTGATATGCTTTCGCCCTCTCCCAAAGTGCCGTCAACCTGATCAAAAGAGCCGTCTGCATGATAATAGCGGATGATATAAGCTGTACCGTCCGTTTTCAGAGGGTCTACGTGAGGTTCCTCATCTTCTGTATCCAGATATATGCTGAGTTTATTAAGTTCTCTGGTAAAACCGCCCGGCGTCCACGCATCAAAATATCTTGCAGCTGCATAGTAGGATTCAATTTTGTCAGAGGTCACAGTGGAGCCGTGAGCCCGATGGAAGCTGGTCCACACCACCTTGCCGGTAAGCTGGTAATCCTCTATGGAAAAGCCGTCATCCCATGTAGCGAGATAACTGAACGTCTTTTTTAAGGTATAATCAGAGGGATTATGAGATCCCTGAGCCGCTCCGCTGTTCAGTGTATACACATCAATATTCAGCCATTTGGCCCACGCCTCATTGGTCTGATCCCCCGGTAATGATGAAGAGCCCCATATATTGCCGCCAAAACGGATCCATCCGTACTCACCCGCACTATACGGTCTTGTGCCCGCAGTTGAATTCGTATCAATTAATGCGTAGAGAGAAAATGAATCGGCAGTAAAATTGGTTTCTTCCACGGTTCCATCCGGGGCGGTAAGAATATCTGCATCAACTTTGCTTATATTTCCGTCATCCGGAATATGCAGGAGAGACAATTGACTCTCGTCCTCATATTCGTGCTCGGATATATCGTCCTTTACCTGAAATGAAAGATCCTGTTTGTGTTCTATAAAGACGGAAACCTCTTTATTCGGTTCCGTTTCCTCGCCCTCCTCCGTCACAAAACAAATGTCCCATATCGCCGCCCTTGTAATCGTTCTTCCTTCAAATGAAACAGCTTCTTCCAGCGCTTCCATAACCGACGCGTACAGCTCACCGCGAAGATTCATTTCTTCCTCAGACAGCTCTTCTTTATCGGTTTCATTCCCGTAATCAGCAGGAGGACAGAGTTCTTCAGCTTTCAGTGAGACCTTCCCGTCAAAAGCTCCTTCCGGAAGAACCGCCTTAATCCGAACTGAATCATCTTCATAGACCAGTTCTTCACCGGTTTCCTCCTGCTCCCGGTTTTCCAATTCTGCGTCTGCAGTTTCTCCTGCTGCATCTTCTGCATTGTTTTCATCTTCATCCCGGCCGGCATCATCTGCCGTCGTCTCATCTTCACCCTGCCCGGCATCACCTGCTGCAGCTCCGTCATCATCCTGCCCGGCATCGCCTGCTGCATGGTCTTCT
>CAYLHR010000243.1:0-3161 GCA_964383335.1 uncultured Lachnospiraceae bacterium | reverse complement strand
TTCAGTTATCAATGTGCTCTTTATTTCTTTTCGTTTCGCGTTTCACTTAAGTGTGCCGCGCAACGAATGCTATATTATCACCGCCGCCGGGCCCTGTCAACAACTTTTTAAAAAAATTTTTCAAGTTTGAACAAACGTTTAAGAACGGGCTCCCGGGCCGCCTCATCCGATCGCGCGGATCGCCTCAGCCACGGTCCCCACCGTCACAATCCGGATCCCCTTTATGCCGTCCACGGCCTTCCCGTTCGCGCGCGGCAGAATCACCGTCTCAAAGCCGAGCTTCCTCGCCTCCAGGACCCGCTGCTCCGCCTGGCTCACCGCGCGCACCTCTCCCGCGAGCCCCACCTCGCCGAATGCAACCACGCGGTCCCCGATCACGATGTCCCTGTAAGCGGACACAATTGAAAGTACAATTCCGAGGTCCACCGCAGGCTCCGTCATGCGGATGCCGCCCGCGATATTGATATAGGCGTCGCAGTCCCCGAGCTTCATGCCGCAGCGTCTCTCAAGAACCGCCATGAGCAGATTGACCCGGTTGTAGTCCGTACCGGCCGCGGTTCTTCTGGGCAGACCGAAATTAGTCCTGCACACAAGCGCCTGAACCTCAATCAGCACGGGGCGCGTCCCCTCCATGGAACAGGCGACGACCGAGCCGGACGCCCCCTCCGGCTTCCCGCTCAGCATATACTCCGAGGGATTCGGCACCTCCGTGAGGCCCACGTCCCTCATTTCAAATACGCCGATTTCATTGGTCGACCCGAAGCGGTTCTTCGCCGCCCGCAGTATTCTGTAGGAGGCGTGTCTGTCCCCCTCAAAATACAGCACCGTATCCACCATGTGTTCCAGCACGCGCGGTCCTGCCACCGCCCCGTCCTTCGTCACATGCCCCACGATAAAGATGGAAATGGACAGGCTCTTGGCCAGCATCAGCAAAATGCCCGTCGCCTCGCGGACCTGAGAGACCGATCCCGGCGCGGAGGACACCTCCTCGCTGTACATGGTCTGAATGGAGTCAATGATGCAGATCTCGGGCTTCTCCCTTTCAATCACTCCGCGGATATCCCCGAGATTCGTCTCGGTCAGCAGATACAGCGAATCAGGAATTTCACCGATCCGCTCCGCCCGCATGCGGATCTGCTGCAGGGACTCCTCGCCCGAAATATACAGAACCTTTTTCCCGTCCCCAGCCAGATTCCGGCAGGTCTGCAGCAGCAGAGTGGACTTTCCGATCCCCGGATCGCCGCCGATCAGGATCAGGGATCCCTTCACAATGCCGCCTCCGAGAACCCGGTCCAGCTCGCCGATCCCCGTGCCCGTTCTGGTTTCCTCATCGAGAGAGATCTCGCGCATTTTTACGGGTGCTGTCCGTCCCGCGCCCATGCGGCTGCCCCCGGCACGCGCGCCGGGGGCATTCTTTCCCGTTATGACCTTTTCCTCCGCAAAGGTATTCCACTCCCTGCAGCCGGGGCACTGCCCCATCCACTTGGCGGATTCATATCCGCAGTTCTGGCAGAAGAATACCGACTTTGCTCCTTTCGCCATCGTTTCCGCTGTACCCTTTCCGTTTTCAGATTTTCGAGCGTCTGCGGTCAGGCAGCCGCGCCCGTCTCCCGGCGGGCTGCATTTTTATGCAGCAGATTAAAGGGCCTTGCGGATCTCCACCCGCTCTGCTTCTCCCAGGGAAACACTGAACGAGATCGTGCCGCCAAGCGTTGAGCGAAGCGTATCACGGATCTCCCCGTTGATCAGCAGATCGTAGTCCGTCTCCGGTTCTCCCTGCACCGTCACCTGGGCGTCCTCCGGCCCCTCCACACTGAAGCTCATGCCGTCAGCCGTCTCCCTGAGGGACGTCACGGCCGTACCCGGCTCCGATTCATAAACGAACATCTCGTTTTTCTCGAGCCGCGTAATCTCCCGGAATGTCTTCACCTTGTGGAGATCTCCCTCGAACTCGAAATCCGACTTCTTTGTTTTCGCCGCAAGTTCAAAATCTCCGAAGCTGATCGTTCCGTCCGCCTCCGTGCGGATCAGTTCCTTTACTGCTGCCATCTCTGATTCTCCTCCTGAATCTCCGGTCCGGCCGGGAAAAGATCTCTTTAACGTGCATCTCCTTCCGGAATGCTGTCCGTGCATCTCCTTCCGGAACGCCGTCCGTGCATCTCCTTCCGGGACATCACACGCAAAATGAGCCTCTTCGCAGACGGACCATAAACCATGGTTCTATATCTTCATCAGTGATCCACACTGAATCTGATCTCTCCGCCGGAGATCCCGACCGTCACGGCATCTCCTTTTTGAATCTCGCCCGCGAGAATTTTCTCGGAAAGCGGATTCTCGATCCGGTTCTGAATCTCCCGCTTCAGCGGCCTTGCGCCGTATTTGGGGGAGAAACCGGTCTTCGCGATATATTTTTTCAGGGCGCCGCTCATTTTGAGACGGATTCCCAGCTGGTTTTCCGCGCGCTCCTTAAGATCCTTAAAGAGCAGCTTCGCGATATCCTCCACCTCGGACTCCGTGAGCGGATGGAACACGATCATCTCATCGATCCTGTTCAGGAACTCGGGCCTGAAAATGCGCTTCACCTCATCCAGCACCCCCGATTTCATCTTCTCGTAATCCTTCTCCGCGTCATCCCGCGCGGAAAAGCCCAGGCGCTTGGGGTCCACGATGGACTGCGCGCCCGCATTGGACGTCATGATGATGCAGGTGTTCTTGAAATCCACTCTCCGCCCGTGCGAATCCGTGATGTGGCCCTCATCCAGCACCTGAAGCAGGATATTGAACACATCGGCGTGAGCCTTCTCAATCTCGTCAAAGAGCACGACGCTGTAGGGGTGGCGCCGCACCTGTTCCGACAGCTGTCCCCCGTCCTCGTGGCCGACATAGCCGGGCGGCGAACCGATCATCTTTGAGACACTGTGCTTCTCCATGTATTCGGACATATCCACCCGGATCATACTCTGCTCCGAGCCGTAGACGGCCTCCGCGACCGCCTTCGAGAGCTCGGTCTTGCCGACGCCCGTAGGTCCGAGGAAAAGAAAGCTTCCGGTCGGCCGGTTCGGGTCCATGAGTCCGACCCTGCCACGCCTCACGGCGGCGGCGACGGCCCTCACCGCCTCCTCCTGCCCGATCACACGCTTATGCAGCTCGCTCTCAAGCCT
>CAYLHR010000242.1:0-3168 GCA_964383335.1 uncultured Lachnospiraceae bacterium | reverse complement strand
TCGAGGAAAGGGAAATCTTTCTATGATCCGTTTGACGTTGGATTATTGTTGTGGATCTCCGCTATCCCGGCGTGGAGAAGGGCGAGCGGGACCTCTTCATGAAGGCCTGGCTCGATATGCGCTTCCTGGCGGAGCAGGGGGACGGCTTCTTCGCCAGAAGACGGAATCCGGACAAGGTGCGCCGGATTCTGGACCGGATCGGCCTCTCGGACGTATCGGACCGCATGTACCGCGGCGTGCTCTATGAGGAACTTGTGCATCTGGGCATGCTGTACATCTCCCTCTGCGAGGAGGACAAGCATTTCAGCTCCGTCATGTTCGGCCTCGGCCAGCTGTCGGACGACTCCCGCGCGAGGAAGATCCGGAAGGAATTCCGGGCCGTCGCCGTGATCACGCCGGAAAAATACGGGACCCGCACCGAGTATTCGCTCTGGACGGAGGCCCTGACCGCGGCCTTTGAGAGCGCCTGCCCCGAGTACGCGGGGACGCTGGACCGGGAGATCTGAAGCGGGAAGGCGATAAAGATGAATGATCGCGCGGTTCGTCCGCGCTGTCAGATAGAATGACGCGGCATTTTGCCGCTGCAGTTTCAAGGAGGACACGATTATTATGATGGAAGGCAGAATTTACAACTTTTCGGCGGGACCCTCGATGCTTCCGGAGCCGGTGCTTCTTAAGGCACAGCAGGAGCTTCTCAACTGTGAAGACTCCGGCATGTCCGTTCTCGAGATGAGCCACCGCTCCAAGGTATATGACAATATCATCAATGCCGCGGTTCAGAACGTGAAGGAAGTCCTGTCCGTTCCGGACAACTACAAGATTATGTTTCTTCACGGCGGCGCGACCGGCATGTTCGCCGCGCTTGCGATGAACCTCGGAAACGGAAGCGGCATCGCCGACTACGTGATCAGCGGCAACTTCTCGAAAAACGCCTGGAAAGAGGGAAAGAAGTATCTGAAAGAAGCGCGGGTCGCCGCCAGCTCGGAGGATGACAATTATTCCTATATCCCCGGGCAGGACATGCTCTCGCTGAGTCCGGACGCCGATTATGTCCACGTGTGCTGGAACAATACGATCTTCGGGACGACCTGGAAGTATATTCCGGATACGGGAAATGTGCCGCTCGTCGCGGACATGTCATCCAGCATTATGTCCGAGCCGGTCGACGTCAGCCGCTTCGGCATGATCTATGCCGGCGTGCAGAAGAACCTCGCCCCCTCGGGCCTGGCGCTTGTGATCGTGCGCGGGGATCTTCTCGGCAGGGAGATGGCGATTACGCCGAATATCTGGAATTTCGCCGTCGAGGCGGACAAGAATTCCATGCTGAACACGCCCCCGACCTTCCCGATCTATTTCGTGAAACTGGTGACGGATTATATTAAGGAGCAGGGCGGCCTTTCGGTCATGAAGGCCAGAAACGAGGAGAAGGCCGCGCTTCTTTACGACTATCTGGATTCACAGGATTTCTATCAGGCGGCGGCCAGGAAAGAGGACCGCTCCATGATGAACGTGACCTTCCGCACCGGGGACGAGGAGCTCGATAAGGCCTTCGTGGCCGGACAGGCGGAGAGGGGCTTCTCCAATCTGAAGGGGCACCGGCTCGTGGGCGGCATGCGCGCGTCGATTTACAACGCCATGCCCAAGGAAGGCGTCCTGGCCCTCATCGATTACATGAAGGAGTTCGCCGCCGCCCACTGATCCTTCTGCTCACCTGGCGGAGATCAATCGGGACAAATGTATCTGTCAATACCTGATTTGCAAGGAGAGAGGATTATGGCTGTTTTCAGACCTTTTTGCGCACTGAGACCCGTTCCGGAAAAAGCGGCGGAGGTTGCGGCCCTGCCCTATGATGTGATGAACACGGAGGAGGCAAGGGAGATGGCGGAGGGACGGCCCTGGTCCTTTCTTCATGTGGACAGGGCCGAGATCGATTTCCCCGCGGGGACGGATCCCTACGGGGAGGAAATCTACGCGCATGCGGCCGCGACGCTTCGGGAGATGAAGAAAAAAGGCGTGTACGTGAAGGACAGTGAGCCCTGCTATTACGTTTACCGCGAGATCATGGGCGGGCGCAGCCAGACGGGCATTGTGGGCTGCGCCTCCGTGGACGACTACGCGGGCGGGGTGATCAGAAAGCACGAGCTCACGGTGGAGGCCAAGGAGCGGGACCGGATCCGCCACGTGGATGCCTGCGACGCGAACACGGGCGTGATCTTCCTCGCCTTCAGGGACAGCGCCGCCGTCGGGAAGAGGATGGAGGAGGTCACGGAGGGGGAGCCCCTCTATGACTTTACGGCACCGGACGGCGTGCGCCACACGGTGTGGCAGGTCTCCGACCCCAAAACGGCCGCGCTGATCGAGCGCGGATTCGAGAGAATGCCCTGCCTCTATATCGCGGACGGCCATCACCGGGCGGCCTCGGCGGTAAAGGTGGGAGAGATGAGGCGGAAGGCGCATCCCGGGTATACGGGCGGGGAGGAGTTCAATTTCTTTCTCGCGGCGGCCTTCCCGGCATCCCAGCTCATGATCTGGGACTACAACCGGGTCGTGCGGGATCTGGGCGGCCTCTCCGCCGAGGAATTTCTTCAGAGGCTGAAGAAAAATTTCGCCGTCCGTCCGCTGCCGGAGCCCTGGGACAACACGGAAGAGGCACTCTCCATGGTGAAGCCGGAGGCACGGCACACCTTCTCCATGCTGCTTGGCGGAAGCTGGTATGAGCTGAGGGCTCTTCCCCGGGCGGTGGACGAGGGGGACCCGGTCCGGAGCCTGGACGCGTCCATCCTGCAGGAGAAGGTCCTGGGTCCCGTACTCGGCATCAGGGATCCGAGAACGGATCCCAGAATTTCCTTTATCGGCGGAATCCGGGGCATGCGGGAGCTGGTGAAGGAAGTAAACGGAGGAGCGGCGGCCGCTTTTGCCCTCTGTCCGACCTCCATGGAGGAGCTCATGAATGTGGCCGACGCCGGCCGCATCATGCCGCCGAAATCCACCTGGTTTGAGCCCAAGCTTCTCAGCGGGCTGTTTATCCACGAGCTGTCGGAGGATACAGATGGCGCGCCGGCGTAACAGGCGCTTTCTCGGCATACCGGACGAATTCTGGATCGCTTTTGTGATCATGGTGGGCTTTTTCCTGAAGCTCGTCTATGATATCGAGGTCGGTATGAAGCC
>CAYLHR010000241.1:0-3190 GCA_964383335.1 uncultured Lachnospiraceae bacterium | reverse complement strand
AAAAATCTCCAACGGATCAGATTGTTGGTGGAATTCGAAGCAAGATTGAAATTTTTCCCCAGGCGGCAGTTTCTGCCTTGGGGAAAGCAACGGCGATGATATGAAAAAGCTCCAACAAATCTGGACTGTTGGAGATTTTCGAAGCAGGATGGAGGCTTTTCCCAAGGGGCAGCTCACGCCTTGGGGGAATCGACCGTCAGGCCATCGAGGCGCCCATCTCGTATACCTTCCGGCACTCCTGCGGAAACACCTCCTCATGCCTTCTCATCTTCGCCTCCGGATTAAACAATGTCCACGGCCAGTCCGTCCTGCTGTAATCCTTCAGCTGCAGCGTATCGCCGCTCACGAAGATCTCCGTCGGCCCCACAAAACGGCTGAAGGTCTGCTGGTAATTCCGCATCAGATTCATGAAATAAGTGTCCGGCGCGTTGCTCGTCATCATCAAAAGCACGGGGATCGGGCGCTCGTTGCAGCAGGGCGTCTCCAGATTATAGGTCAGATTCTGGAAAATGAGCCTCTCATAAAGCGCGCGGAAGGATGCCGTCATCTCTCCCAGATAGTTCGGGGAGGCGATGATGAGGCCGTCCGACTCGCGGATCGCGTCCAGAACCGGCGTCAGGCCGTCCCTGCAGATACAGTGTCCCTTAAACTTTTCCTTCTTGCATCCGAAGCAGGAAATACATCCGGTATATTTTTCCATCCGGAAGAGATCAAACTTCTGTACGGAAGCGCCCCTGGACTCGGCGCCCCGGACTGCCTCCATCACAAGCGTATCCGTGTTCCAGCCGGCGCGGGGACCGGCGTTCACCGCAACCAGTGATTTTCCCATAATCCGTATTCTCTCCTTTTTTTAATCTTCCGGCATCAGCACAATGTCTGCCAGCGCTCTCTTCGGAACATAATGCCGGTCATCCTCATCTCTGTAATAGGCGGTGCTGCCGTCCTCTTTGACATCGGTCAGGATTACTTCCTCGCCGGGCTTCCCGACCGCGACGACCAGAAGCGGCCGGATGTGCTCCGGCAGTCCCAGGGCCTCGTGAAGCTCATCGGCTCGGAAGTTTCCGATCATGCAGCCTCCCAGATCCATCTCCGCCGCGGTGAGAAGGATGGTCTGCGCGGTGATGCCGACATCCCTCTGAAAGCGTTTCAGATTCGGATCGATTTCCGTGTCCTGACAGATCACGATGAACGCGGGCGGCTCCTTCCCCTCGCGGGGAAGCTTCAGTTCCGGAAGCCCCCTGGCCCAGGCCGTCTGCTCCTGAATGGCTTTTACCGTGTCCTCTTTGCAGGCCGGAAGAAACTTCAGGGGCTGAATGTTCACGGACGACGGGCACAAGCGGGCCGCCTCGATCATGGTCAGCAGCTCTTCCTCCGTCACCTTCCTGCTCCTGTCATATCCCCGGTAACTTCTGTTCTTTGTTACAAGATCAATCAGCACTTCTCATCACTCCTTCAATATGATAATGACGCGCAGAATTGTTCCCGCTGCCGGCAGGCAATCCCGCAGTTTCTCAGGCTGAATGTCTCTATCATAGCACATCCCGGCCGCCCTGTCTTCTAACAGTGTGCCGCAGAAAAAAGCAGCCTTCCGGCTGCTTTCTCTGACAGTATTGTCATATCCCTGCTTTTATGAACCTGGTTGCTTATTTTCTGAGAAGAGATTTCACGATCCAGAAGCCGTCCTCCAGCTCCGCCCACGTGAAGCCGTCCGCCGTCTTCGTCTTTCCCGTCGTGTAGACGGTGTCGCCGTTGTGGACCCTGTACGCGATCAGATACTCCTTGCCCGGGCCGCATCTCACGTTCGCGTAGTCCACACTGGTGTTATACACCCGCATCTTCGCTCCGCCGATCACCTGATCCAGCGCGCCGTCACTGATTTTCTTCATCTCATCCATGATTTCCTCTCCTTATCCTTTGAATATCCTCTGTATTCGTGTGTTTTTCATCTGATGAAACCAGTATAACAGCCGGATTATCACAGCAGTATCACATTGTGCCAGTGAGAAAAATGCCCCGGTCCGGCTCAGTGGTCCGCCAGACTGTACCCGTTTTTCATGTGCTGACTCGCCTCAAGCAGCACCTTGCCAAGGGTGTCTCCCGTCTGCTCCTTCGCCATTTCGCAGAGTCTGCGGTTGGCCTCCTCCGTCAGACTGAAATCGCCCGTCTCCGTCATCTTTCTGTCATATTCGAGCAGGAGCCCGCGTCCCTTTACCATCACGGCCTCGTGGTAGCGCTCGATCTGCTGCGCACAGGAACCGTAGCACGGATCCGCCAGCGCGCCGATCATCCTGCTCGCCCAGTAGAAATTCTCCGTGGAAGGAGTGAGGGATACGTCGGTCAGATATTTGGGAAGCTTCGTCACATTGGTATAGACCGGCAGGATCGCGGAGAAGGTCGTCGAACCGAAGCAGACCCACTCGACGCCCCGCAGCTCCTCCGGAACACCGTCTCTGATCTGGCAGATCGAGGTGACGCCGGTGCGGCTGATGCCGATCGGCCGGTAGATACCCCTCTTCCCGGTGTCCGCCTTCTGATAGGGATCATACGGCGTTCCCTGGTAGTGGGAGGAGAGCAGATATTTCACATCCTCCACCGTCACCTTCCTGTCCGGAACGAGGGACCAGGGGATGTTGTCGCTCTCCGGCCCGAACTCCGCGTCCGACCCATCCCAGCTGTGGGAATAAGGCGCGAGGTAACGGCCCATGAACCAGGCTCTCGGGGTATTATATATATGGTCCATATCCGTCCGCGATCCGAATATGTCGCGCGGATTGAAAACACCGTTCTGATTCAGATCCAGGCAGTTGTCCGAAATGAATTCCCGCAGGTCCGCCGAGCAGAGGTGCTCCCTCTGTTCCCCGAACGCGTCGTCCAGATCAAAGCTGTCCATCCCGAACTGGTTCGGATTGATGACGCAGGCGTCATCCGGCACTTTCCGCGCGATCCAGTGATGTCCGCCGATGGTCTCGAGCCACCAGGCCTCGTCCTTATCATTAATGGCGATTCCGTTCGACTCATAGGTGCCGTATTTTTCAAGCAGAGACGCGAGCCGCAGAACGCCTTCGCGGGCGGTCCTGACATAGGGAAGCACGAGGATCACGATATCCTCCTCCCCGATGCCGCCGGGAGTCTCCGTCTCTCCCCGGCTTCCGCCCTTGTTATATTCCACGAGCGGATCCGCAGCGAGCAC
>CAYLHR010000240.1:0-3190 GCA_964383335.1 uncultured Lachnospiraceae bacterium | reverse complement strand
TTTCTCAGCCTGCTTTTTGCTCTTGTAGTACTTTTTTCTGGACCTCCGCGACCTTCTGTCATTGTCGTCGCCCTTCTTGAGGCCCTCGATCACGCCCTCCGGGATGACGGTGAGCGGCATGATGCCGAATTCCTTCTCGACATCCTCGGAGGTCTTGATGGTGTCGTCCATGAGATAAATGACCGTGAGGAAGACGAGAACCACGGCTAAGAGCGCAAGGGCGCCGATGATGACATTTTTGCTGAGTGAGGGCGAGCTCTTCTCCATGGGCAGAACCGCCTCCTCCGCGATGCTCGGGGACGGGGCGTCCATGACCTTGGGCAGCTGCGCCTTGGAGGTCCGCGCCATCTGGTTGGCGATCTCCATGGCCTCCTTCGGATCCGTGCTTGTGACCGAGATCTTGACAATCCGCGTGTTGTTCACGACGGAAAGGTTCAGCATGCCGAGCACGTCTTCATATTTGTAGGGAAGTCCCAGCTCTTTGATCACGTCCTCGATGACCGGCCGGCTCTGCATGAGCTCGACGTAGTCGTTGGAGAGCGAGGCGCCCAGGTTCAGGTCTGACAGGTTCACGACCGAGTCGCTCGACGCGGAGACCATGTACATTCTGGACGTCGCGGTGAACTTCTCGGAGATGGCAAATTTTGTAATAAGGCCCGCGATCAGAGCGCCGATCACCACGGCGGCGATGAGTAGCGGCAGGCGGCTCATGTAAAAGCCGAACAGGTCGAGAAGATCGATCTCCTCCTTGCCGTTCACGACTTCGGGTCTTGGGGTCTGCTGTTCCATGGTTTGTCTGTATTCCTTCCTGTTCTTTCTTTTGAATTCTGTGTTTCTTTCGAACCCTACTCCTCAACCGAGACCAGAGAGTAGAGTTCCGTCATCACTTCCCGGATCGAATCGGGATCCGCGTAAAATTCCTCGTGTTCCAGTCCGTCGTTGAGGACATTGCCAAGCTTTGACTCGCCCTCGATCGTGAGGATGCCCTTGTTCTCGCCCTTCAGAAACATCTGGGCGATTCTCGAGAAGACATTGCCGTTCATATCCGTGACGGCGACGTCGCGCAGGGTGTTCCAGAGCGTCGTCGCGAACTCCGGATCCTTCATCACGTTCTCCTTCACCTTTTTGAAGAAGGAGTCCATGTACTGGCGCTGGCGGTTCATTCTCGCGCTGTTTTCCTCATTTCCGACGTGCATGCGGGCCCGGATGAAGGCCTCAGCCTGCTCGTCGCTTAAGACGAGGGTCTTTCCCTTGGTGAGGGTCTTGTCCCAGTGGGTAAGGTCATCGTCCACGGTGACCTCGACGCCGCCCACGGCGTGATTCAGCCGTCCGATGTCCTGCATATTGACGACATAGTAGCCGTCTATGTGATCCAGTTCCCCGACGAGGAGCTTTACCGCCTCGACGGTGTTTTCGGCGCTCATTTCCCTGTTTCCGCCGTACCAGTGGGCCGTGCAGATCTGCTCGTCCCAGGTATTGATGAGCTCGCCGTCTATGCCGATTTCGTTCACTTCCGTGATCGTGTTGCGGTCGATCTGCAGATAGCCGTAGGTGCGGCTCGTGTGGTCGAGAACCATGAGGAGCAGGTAGTCCGCCATGGCGCCCTGGTATTCCTCACCCTCGCCGTCCTCGTTGCCGCTCGCGTCGGTTCCCATGAAGAGATATGACTCGATGCGGTGGTCGAAGCCGTACATGTCGCCGTCAAAGTACAGGGTGTTCTCGTCGGTCCAGCTGCCGTCTTCCGCGTCCTCCGCCTCTTCGCGAAGCCGCTCCTCCAGTTTTTTCTGCTGCTGCCGCTCGTAGAGGGCAGTTCCGCCGGCCACGGCGCAGACAGTAAGAAGCAGAGCCGCGATACCGGCGATGATTTTTTTATTCGATCCTCTTTTCATCATGCGAGGGCCTTCCCGGCCGCTGCGTCTATCCGCGCAAGTGCGTCATCTCCGAGCGCCTTCCGGATCTCCTCTCTCGCGCCGGCGAGGTTGGGCTTCCGCGACGTCATGTTGTGACAGTCGCTGCCCAGGATGAGGTCCGGGTGCTCCCGAAGAAAGTTCATGCAGAATTTCCGTTTTTTATCGGGGCGGAGAAACCCGCCTTTTTTATAGAAGCTTCCCGCGTTGATCTGCGGAGTGAGCGGCAGATCCATGACCGCGTCCCAGATTTTTCTGTGCTTCTGAAAGTCGATGTAGCGCTCGACGTGCGCCAGCACGATGTTCAGGTGCTGCTTTCGAATCAGGTCCTTTACGTCCTGCAGGACTTCTTCGTCCCACTCCTGAAACGGCATCTCGAGGAGAAGTGTCTTCGTCCCCCCGATGCAGAGCTCCGGAACGGCCTCAGCGCGGCCGATGCCGCGGAAATAGTAGACCTCGGCGCCGCAGACAAGTGCCGGAAGGGCGTCTCCGTCCGCGTGCTCCGCGCGAATGGCCTCCGTCTTTTCGTAAGCTGCCGCGCGCCTTTCCAGAAAATGATCCACGGACATTCTGTCAGCGTAAAAATGAGGAGTAGCCGCAACGATGTCTACTCCCTGATGTCTCTCCTCCGCCAGCATGGCCTCCGTCATGCTCGCATCTCTGCTTCCGTCATCGATGCCCGGAAGGATATGTGTATGAAAATCAATCAAATCATTGATCCTCTGTCTCTCGTTAAAGAAGGAGCAAGTCGTTTTGTATCGGCCCGGTGTTCTTACGTGCTTCCGCATAATAGACTATATATGTACACTGTTCCGATTTTTGACTCTCCATCGAGAAATTATAAAGTCTGTTATATTTTATTGCAATGGGCGATGTGACAAAATAATGGACTCTAATATTTCACATCATCATGCACAATTACCTAAAAATAAGAATATTCCTACTAAAATGACTCGTTTTCCCTGAAAAATGGTATGATACTGTGGTATCTGCTGAAGTCTGAGCACACATTTTTCCATATCTTTATCGATGATTCCGAAAAGCGCAATGGATACGAAAGTGTTTCGTGTGAACGGATATGTTGTATATTCGCAGAGAGTTTTGCCATGAACCAAAGTCATTTTCCCGGTCAGTATTCGACTGACAGTGATCTTTCTGATTATTACGCACATCCTTCCGGCGGACAGCCGGGCGGCATGCGCCCTTACGATATCAAAAAAATCGAGGATCTCTCCCTGAACGCCTGGCCCAGCTGGCAGATGCAGGTGTATGACGGGTGGATT
>CAYLHR010000239.1:0-3221 GCA_964383335.1 uncultured Lachnospiraceae bacterium | reverse complement strand
GTAAGCAGACACTTTCGAATTTTATTGTCCGTCAATCCATTCATGCATCGGAAGACCATGACAGATAAAAGACAAGGCGAAAGCAGAGTAAAATTGTTTTATTATTGGATTCTTTAGATATTTTTATTATATACATTGTCCATCTTTCGTCAAGTTTTCCAACTATGTTCGTTGTTTGCTGCTTACCGGATCACTTATTCCCGGATTATTTTTTATTAATGTGTGAAGTGTGCTGCAGCGCTTGCTGATACTTGAAAACGATCATCCTTATTTTCCTGAGATTTTCCGACTAAACGCCCTGAAGTTCCCGTTCAATACCAGCCTTTTCTGAACTTTGGCTCGTATCCTTCATCATCTCCGTCTCCTTCGCAGGACACGTATTCGAACCCGTTTTCTTCACTCCATGATTTCAGAGCGTATTCCAGACTGCTTCCGAAATCTTCTACGACTGGCTGATAATAATCATCTTCTGTGCAGTAATCCTCAAACTCATAATCCAGATATTCACGAAGCCTTTTTGTGAACAAATCGTAGATTGCTTCTTTTGTTGTAAACGGATTCTTCGCGAGCAGCTTTGACAGTTCTTTGTCCTCAGAAACCGCTTTTGTCGGCCTCAGTATAATTCTTGCTTCATAGTGGCAGTCTACGGTTCCGTTTCCCGCATCCCAGACCGCAAAGCCTTTCCAATCGTATAAAAAATTTTCATTCAGGAACCGCGTCAAACCTTCTTTTTCCTTACAGTGCCATTCCCTTTTGTTGTCCTGCGAATAAAGCGTATACAGGATGATGGCAAGCCTGTCTGCCATCCGCTTATTGATGCTGCATTCCCTTCGGATCGATTCCGATAGCAGTTCCGCGTCATAGCCGGGATCAATGGTTTCCAATAATCCGCTGGCCAAAAGATGCAGAAGCGCTGCCGCGGTTTTCCTGTCCGTGTTTCCGGATCCGATCAGTTTTGTATAAACCTGAAAGGGCTCATCTGCCAGATAGTTCGGACCGTTCTTGTCGACCATCTCTTTGAGTGCCTTCACTATATCTTCTATCGCCCTCGCTGTAATCACGCTTCTTCCTCCGCGGCTCCGGCGCCAAGAAACTCCAACACTTCCTCATATGTCCTGTCACTTTTCATGATCGCCTTCACCAGTTCGTCCCTGCGCAGCGCATCCCTCTTATCAAGGAGATCGCTGAGCGCTGCAACAGCCGCATCGTACTGTTTCTTTGTCTTACTGACCTGGGCCTGTGCTTTTTCGATCTTTGCATCCAATGCTTCCATCGATGTCATTCTTGCCATTTCGTATTCCTCCCTCAGATCCCGGTCTCAAGCCGTCTGCTGATCTCTTCCGCTCGGTACTTTACATTGGCGTCTGTCAGCCCGAAGGCTTTCAGGATCGTTTTCTGAGTCGCTGTGACCGCGTGATCCAGCCTGTATACACCGTCCAGCTGTCTTGCCATCTCAATCTTGTCAAGTTCCCTGACCGCTGCCGGCACCGTCATGTAATTCGGCTTTTTCGCCATCTTCTTCATCGCATCCCTCAGGTGGTTATACATGCGGTTCCGGATGATCAGCGCCACGAACTCAATGAAGATCTTTGACGCGGCGGATTCTTCCGTGCTGCTCCTTAATGCGTGGTTGCCAAGGAATGTTTTGTCCGAAAGGAACAGCTTCTCAGACGCATCCCTGCCATTGTAGATCTCCAGTGCCTGCTTTGCCGTCATCTTATCTGACGTGATGATGCAGAAGTATCCGCACAGTCTGAGCTCCAGTTCTATCACAGCGATCTTTTCTTCAAAGAATACGAACTTTCTGGCCCTCTGTCCCTGTTTGTCCTGCTCTCCCTTCTTTTCCCTCTTTTTCGCGTTCTCGTCATAGTACAGTTCAAAGTAGGTCTCCATCCCGGGCCCGAATTCCCGGAACTGGTTGATGTGCCCGTTAAGGAATGTCGTCAGCTGGTTGATCTTTTTCTCGACCTCTCCGCGCTCATGGGCCTCAAGGTCAGTACTATGGTAAAGGTGGATATAGCGCGGTTTCTTATCAGAAGCAAAAAGCTTCTTTTCTATTGTCTTTCCGTATATCTGGTACGCCGGGATGTTGCAGGCCCTGCTGGTCTCAAAAGATCCTTTGTTCTCAAGGATCCATCTCTGCACAAGATCTGCTTTCCCTTTCAGCATCATGATGAAGCTGTAACCGTTCTCCTCCAGGTAGTAAATGTTGTCCTTGCTGAAATAGCCGCGGTCAAGCACAAACCCGATCTTTTTATAGCCATATCCCTTTGCTTTATCAACCGTACACTGAAGCTGGGATATATCGTTAATGCTTCCGGGGTACAGCTCGTAAAAGAGCGGCTCACGATTCTCGGTGTCATAAGCGATTGCATAGTTGAAGATGTTCGTCTCCTCATTCTCTTTGGAGTGTCCCATCTCCACGATCCTCAGATCCCCGGCTTCACAGTGTTTTGACGTTGAATCATAGGAAATGTATATCTTTTCCCTATGGTTCCGCTCCCTGTTCCAGTCATTCTGAAAAGCGACGCTGACTTCCCTATCCATCGATTGAAGGAAACCGCTGACCTTTGAATCGCTGTATATCTTCATCCCTTCTGTAAACAGCGGATGGCTGTACGCGTAGGAAGGATAATGCTGTGCCCGGTTATCTTCCTCAACGATCGAATAAGCACAGAGATCCAGGAGCAGACCAACATCCTTTTCCGGCAGATATCTGCCCAGTATCTCCGGGAGTTTATAATCATTCACGATCTTCCTGATGACGATCCATGTCCCTATACGGAGGGCACAGCTCCTCAGGGCTCTGTCTTTTTCCTCCGGAAGAGCTGTATCCGGAAAGAATTTCAGGAAGTTTTCATTCGGCTGCATGAACTGTCTGTCGGCATCCGTCAGTTTTCCGATCGTCTTTCTGCTGACAGTTGTATACTTCTTCTCCGGGATATAAATACGGCTGCTCTCATACTCGACGTAAGTCGTATTTCCCTTCGTCCGGAAGGTTATTTTCCCCCTGGCTTCCGGAACTTTCACAAGCGAATCCAGATACATTTTTCTCCTCCTATATTTAGTCGGAATTCCTACTAAGTATAGGATAGCACACTTGTTCGCGAAAAGCAATGGCTTTGGGCCGAAAGCCTTGATTTTGCTGAATTTTCCGCCCTATCTCGGGTCGTTTTTCGAGTCGGAATTCCTTTTAGTCGGAAATCCTCAGGAAGTTAAGG
>CAYLHR010000238.1:0-3222 GCA_964383335.1 uncultured Lachnospiraceae bacterium | reverse complement strand
GGATCGACACATCAGAGGAGAACGAGCTCTGGAAAGTGCGCCAGAAGGCCGGCATGGTCTTTCAGAATCCGGACAACCAGATCATCGGAACCGTCGTCGATGAGGATGTCGCCTTCGGCCCCGAGAACCTGGGCATCCCGACGCCCGATATCTGGACCCGCGTCGAGGAGGCGCTCCGAAGGACCGGCATGCTGGCCTTTAAGGACCGCTCCCCGAACCGGCTGTCCGGCGGGCAGAAGCAGAGAGTCGCGATCGCCGGCGTCGTCGCGATGAAGCCGGAGTGCATCGTACTCGACGAGCCTACCGCCATGCTGGATCCCACCGGAAGGAAAGAGGTGCTGGAGGTGGTCCGGGAGCTGAATGATAAGGAGAACGTGACGGTGATCCTCATCACGCACTACATGGAGGAGGTTGTCTACGCCGACCGCGTCTTTGTGATGGATGCGGGAAAAGTGGTGATGGAGGGAACGCCGCGGGAGATATTCTCCAGGGTGGAGGAACTGAAAAAGCTCCGGCTCGCGGTGCCTCAGATCACGGAGCTGGCCTATGAGCTGAGAAAAGAAGGCGCGGATATTCCCGCCGGGATTCTTACGACGGAAGAACTGGTAAATGCCCTATGCTGCTTGAATTAAAGGATGTCGGATATACATACGGACTCGGGACGGCCTATGAGGTGACGGCTCTTCAGGATATCAACCTTCAGATCGGGGAGGGAGAGTTTATCGGCGTCATCGGACATACCGGAAGCGGAAAGTCCACCCTGATCCAGCATCTGAACGGGCTTATCCGCCCGACCTCCGGAAAGGTGCTGTACCGGGGACAGGATATATGGGGAGAAAAATACGACCTGCGGTCCCTTCGGACCCACGTCGGACTCGTATTCCAGTATCCCGAGAACCAGCTGTTTGAGACGGACGTCCTGACGGACGTCATGTTCGGGCCCGGCAATCAGGGTCTCACAAAGGAGGCCGCAAAGGAGCGGGCCATTGAGGCCCTCGCGCAGGTCGGGGTCGGAGAGGCGCTTTACGGGGTCTCGCCCTTCGAGCTCTCGGGAGGACAGAAGAGAAGGGTCGCGATCGCCGGCGTCCTTGCCATGAATCCGGAGGTGCTGATCCTCGATGAGCCGACGGCGGGCCTTGATCCGGCCGGGCGGGACGAGATCCTCTCGGAGATCCGCCGCCTCCAGACGGAACGCGGCATTACCGTCATACTGGTCTCCCACAGCATGGAGGATGTGGCGGAGTACGCCGGACGCCTGCTCGTGATCCACGACGGCAGACTGGTATACGACGCGCCGCCGCGGGAGGTCTTCACGCACTATCTGACACTCGAGAAGATGGGGCTTGCCGCGCCGCAGGTCACATATCTTATGCACGCGCTTAAGGAGAGGGGACTGCCGGTCGACATCACGGCCTCGACTGTCGCGGAGGCGAAGGACAGCATTCTCCGCGCTCTTAAGACGGGCACCCGGGAAAGGGATCTGAATAATGAATGATATCGCCCTCGGCCAGTACTATCCGACGAATTCCATACTGCATCAGCTGGACCCGAGAGTGAAGTTCGTCGGAACGCTTGTCTATATCATCTGCCTCTTCCTCGTGAAGGGGCCGCTCGGCTACCTCTTCTGCTGCCTCGTGCTGGCTGCTCTCGTGATGCTCTCAAAGGTGCCCGCGCGGCTTGTCCTTAAGAGCCTGAAGCCGGTTCTCTTCATTCTCGTGATCACCATGATGTTCAACATCTTTCTCACGCCGGGAGAGGTCATCTGGCACTGGGGAATCCTGCGTGTGACGAAGGAGGGAATTCTGACGGCTGTCAAAATGGGAGTCCGCCTCACCTTTCTTGTGACCGGATCCTCGGTCATGACCCTGACGACGACGCCCAACGCGCTGACCGACGGGATGGAGAAGCTGTTCGGATTTCTCAAAAAAGTCCGCGTGCCGGTACATGAGATCTCCATGATGATGTCCATCGCGCTCCGCTTTATTCCGATTCTGATGGAGGAGACGGACAAGATCAGAAAGGCCCAGATCGCGAGGGGCGCGGACTTTGAGTCGGGCGGCCTAATCAAAAAGATGAGAGCGATGATTCCGCTTCTGGTTCCGCTGTTTGTATCCGCCTTCCGGAGAGCCAATGACCTCGCGATGGCCATGGAGGCCCGCTGCTATCACGGCGGAGCGGGACGGACGCGGTTGAAGCCGCTCAGATACGCGGCCCGGGACCGGATTGCCTACCTTCTCATGGCCCTGTTCGCGGCGGCCTGCTTCGTCTTCCGCGCGACCGGACTTTGACGGGACGCAGTAAGCAGAATCAGCGGATCGGAGGTATGCCTGCCTTGAGAATACTGCTTAAGATCGCCTATGACGGGACGCGCTTCTGCGGCTATCAGTCACAGATCAACGGTCTCGCCGTCCAGGATGTAGTGGAGGAAGCTCTGTCGGATCTCTTCGGGCATCCCGTCCGGACGATGAGCGCCAGCCGGACGGATACGGGAGTGCATGCGGAGGGAAATGTCGCCGTCTTCAACGAGGAGACGCGCATCGCTCCGGAAAAAATCGCCTTTGCCGTAAACGCGCGGCTGCCGGAGGATATCCGCGTCGTGCAGTCGATGCGGGTGCCGGACACGTTTCATCCGCGCTTTCAGTCGACCGTGAAGACCTACTCCTACCATATCCTGAACCGGACGCACCCGGACCCCTTAAGGAGAAATACCGAATTTCACTACTATTATCCCCTGGATTCCGAAAAGATGGATGCAGCGGCGAAGCTCATCGTGGGAGAACATGACTTTTCTTCCTTCTGCGCGAGCGGCTTCTCATCGAAGACGACCGTGCGCACCATCTATGACGCGGGCGTCACGAGGGACGGCAGCCGGATCGTGTTTCGGGTGACCGGGAACGGCTTTCTTTACAATATGGTGCGCATTCTGGCAGGCACCCTGATCGAGATCGGCGCGGGAAAATATCCCCCCTCGGACATGACCCGAATCCTTAAGGCATGTGACAGGTCGGAGGCGGGTCCGACTGCCGTGGCGAAAGGCCTTGTGCTGGAGAGGATTGTGTATCCGGATTCGGAGATTGACGAGCTGAAATGAACAGACTGAGAAAAGACCCCGCCTTCCGGCGGGGCCTTTTGACTGATTCGATCTGTGAGCGTCTGATCTGTGAGCGTCTGATCTGCGTGATTCCGGTCCGGCCTGTTCACCGGTTTCCCATCTGGATGAAT
>CAYLHR010000237.1:0-3227 GCA_964383335.1 uncultured Lachnospiraceae bacterium | reverse complement strand
TATACCAAAGGATCCTGCTTTTTTTCTATTCAGTTAGACTTTTTCAGTGGTCTAGGACGGTTCTGTTTGACTCATTGCGTCTTGTGAACGCAACGAGTCAAACAGAACCGTCCCCCGCTGACTCGGTCTCCGCCGGCTTCCCGCTTACACGATGAGTCAGAAAGAACCGTCCCCGCTGACTCAGTCCCCGCTGACTCACTGGCTTGTGCCGCAGGGTTTCAGGATGGCAAATCCGGCTTTTCGCAGGCAGGTGTTGACGTCAAGGACGGAGCCGGGGCGGTCCATGAACATGACGATGAGCGCGGCGTCGCGGGCGTCCTTTGCGTAGAGTTCCGGCATCCGGTAGAGGCGCAGGGCTTTCTGGGTTTCTTCGTACGTAAACTCAGCCGCGTAACAGATGCGCAGTATGATATCCCGCTGTCTTGTGCGCCGCTCTCCGGAAATCAGCTTGTACCCGTACCGCTCTGAGATGTCCGCCTGCAGGAAGATGTCCTGCTGGCGCTTATGTTTCATGCGGAACATCGTTCTCATGTATTCGGAAAATGATTTAGATCCGTCCATCAGATCTGTCTCATATTCTTTCAGTACCTGCGGGAGATCACGAAAGCTGGTCTCCCGCAGAATATGGTTCAGTTCATCCGTACTTTTTTTACTCAAGGAACACCTCGGCAATGCTATGGAATGTGTGGTGAACAGGACTACTTTATTGTAAAAATGAGCCGCTTGGATGTCCATACATTTGTCAGATATTCGAGCTCGACACACGACGCGTCGTCCGGAATTTCGAAGGTAACGGTACCCTTCGCCTTCCGGCCGGCGGAGAGCGACGCGTTCAGGGCATCGTCTCTGCCGAAGAACTGTTCACAGGTTACGCCGTCCGCGTAGCAGTCAAAGCTGTACATGGTGACGGATTCGTCGGAGGAACCGGTATTCTCCACTTCAAATTCACAGGAGACGAAATGGTATCCCTCCCGGGGCATCATAAACTGGTTGTCACTCTCGTAATTCTCACAGGAAAGATAGGTAAATTTAATACCGCCTTCCTCTGCGGTGCCTCCTACGGCGCACGCATTTTCGGAGGGAGTGGTGTCCTTCTCGATCGTATATCCGGAGTCCTGCTCTCCTTCGTAGGCAAAGATCAGCTTCCTGCCGGTGAAAATGTTTGATTCATATTCCACTTCAAAATTCTGTGTGTCGACCGGCACCTCATAGAAAACCTTTCCGTACGTGACGCGCCTGGGGGACAGTGTTCCGGAGAGCTGGTCCTCGCCTCCAAAATACTGCTCTACATTGTATCCGTCCGCGAATCCCTTGAACTGGTACATGGATACAGAGGCATCTGATGAATCGGAAGTATTTTCAAATGCGAACTGAAGATAATAGTAGGTGTGCCCTTCGGAAGGCTGGAGAAATTCGTTCTCTTCGGTGTATTCCCCGCTTGACATATATACAATTTGAAGGTTGTCCTCCTGAAGAACATCCCCTACGTGATACACAGTCGGGGTGTCGTCCGCGGCTGCTTCGTCTCCGGATACAGATTCGGCTTCATCGGGAGCTGCTGTTCCGGAAGCTGCGGCCTGGTTCGGCTCATTTTCAGGGGAACTGTCGGCACGGCTCTCCGCGGATGTGACGGCGCCGTCTTTCACGGTGCCGATTTTTCCCTCTTTCTGCTTATTTCCGCCGCCCTGTGAGGCCGCGAAAATAAACAGAAGAACGACGGCGATCACGATCCACTTCAGCTTGCCGCCTTTCAGTTTCCGCCGGCATTGAGGGCAGACTTTTGCCGTTTTCGGGATTTCAGAACTGCAGTATTTACAGATTTTTGTGGGGGTTCCGTTTTCTGACATTATGCCGCCTCCTCGTGTTGGGATAAGAACAAAAATACAAAGATCTTTATTACCAGTGTAGCACTTTGGAAAATGCGCCGTTGCCCCCGCCGGAGGGCAAAAACAGGGTTTTTTTCGGATCCGGATATCAGGAATATACATTTATGGTATCAGTCACCGTGAAACCGGATCTTCTGATATAATGTTGTAACAATACTTTTCAACATGATAATGATTTTGTGAGGACGCGGTTATGACTACGGCTGACCGGCTGAGGCTGTCCTGCTATCGCGATATCGCGGAGCTTGACGCGGATCACGGTGTCTTTCTGGTACAGGAGATCAAAACAAAACGAATATATGTCAAAAAGGTTCTGAAAGTATATGATTATCAGGTGTACCTGCGGCTTAAAAATGAGCCGGTCAGGGGCATCCCATCTGTCATTGAACTCGTGCGGGATGAGAATGCGCTTGTTGTCATAGAGCAGTACTGCCCGGGAGAGACACTGCAGGAGATGTCTGAGCGGAAGAGGATCCTGTCTGAGCGGGAAGTCGCGGAATATATGATTCAGCTGTGCGATATTCTGGAGGCTCTGCATACATCGGCGGCGCCGATTGTTCACAGGGATATTAAGCCGTCGAATATAATTATTTCCGACGAGGGCCGCCTGTATCTGATTGATATGAACGCGGCGAAGTTTGTGAATAACCAGCAGGACAGAGATACGCGTCTTCTGGGAACAGAGGGCTACGCCGCTCCCGAGCAGTACGGATTCGGTGCCTCAACGACCCAGACGGATATTTACGCGATCGGTGTGATGATGGGTGAGCTTCTGACGGGCAGCATTTCCGGAAATATTTCCCGCGAGGGGCGGATGGGCAGGGTCATTCGCCGCTGCACGCAGATGAATCCCGGAGACCGCTTCCAGTCTGCCGCCGCGCTGAAAAAGTCGCTGCAGCGGTTTGTGACGGAGGGGGAGCAGCGGCAGGAGGTGCTGTATCCGTATCTGCCGCCGGGCTTTCGGACGATGAATCCGCAGAACATGCTGATCGCGGTTACGGGATACAGCGGAATTCTTTTCCTGGGGTCGACGCTGGAGATCAACAGGGAGAATCTCCAGCCGGGCGCGCTGCCTCTGTACCGCATATATACGACGGTCCTGCTTCTGCTGATCGTTCTGCTGTCCTGCAATTATCTGGACGTGCAGCGGTTTTTTCCCCCGTGCCGGGTGCGGTCGCCCCTGATGAAGCTGCTGGCGATCGTATTGCTGGATGTGATCGTCATTGTGAGTTCCCTTATTCTGTTTGGGGCGATACTGGGGATTGTGGTTTGAGTCAGTGAGTCAGCGGGGACGGTTCTTTCTGACTCATCGGGCGGCACGACTGAGTCAGGGGGACGGTT
>CAYLHR010000236.1:0-3239 GCA_964383335.1 uncultured Lachnospiraceae bacterium | reverse complement strand
ACTGCCCAAGGGCAGAAATTTCGGAAGTTTTGAAGATTCTCCATGCCCAGGCCCACTCTCATGCCCAGTCTCCGCAGAAAGATTGACCTCACAGAAGGATTGACCGGGCAGGAAGATCGGCCCCGCAGCAAGGCTTTCACCGCCTTCAGGCCAGGCCTTCACCGCTCTTCCGATCCGAGACAACCGACTCATAAAAATACGCAAGCGACGTCATCACATACGGCATCACCCACAGCAGGCCGATAAACATCGTGCAGGCGGCGATCACAAAATACCCGGCCATAGAAAGCAACAGCAGGAACAGCTCCTTCTTCCGATTTTTCATCAGATGCAGACTCTCCGCCATGGCTGCAATCGCGCCCATCTCCGGATTGTCGAGCAGGATAAAATCGCTCAGAATCAGAGACAGCCTGATCCAGACATAAACGATCCCGCCGGCGATGAGCAACGCAATAATCGCCGCAATGACAGCCGGCGACGGCGGGGCGATCACATCCGCGGCGGCCGCCGGGGAGTCGGCACCGTTGATCGCCACGGTGCTGGCCCGCCCGGTGACGTCATTTACAATATAGGCAGGCCCGAAGCACACCGCTCCGGCTGCGAGTTCAATAATTCCGACAATCAGAAAGCGGTCCGGCTGCATGCGGAACACGGAGAACACGTCTTTCGCGGACGGTGTCTCATTCCGCACAAGCTTAAGAAAATACAGCAGCGCGCCGGCCATCACAAGCCCGATAATCAGTTCCATAATTGCCGACGAAAGGAAGGAGAACACCGGCGCAAGGCGTGAAATCCCTTCTGCATCAGCGGACGTATTGACCGCGGCGCCTTCAAACAGCCCGGTTATACTGGATGAAACCAGGCTGACTGCAAATACAATAAATGATACAAGAATATGGCGGTTCCAGGCCGGGAGCAGAAGTTCCCTCGCCTGCCGCTTAAGAGTGCGGTTTTTTTGTTTCATTGTTCCTTTCTCTTGCCCATACCTTTACGCTGCCGCGGTGCAGCCTGTCCGGCCTCCGCTTCAGCTTTCTTTCAGGACATTTTTTACAAATGCTGATACATACTTTTCATATCTCTGCCGGTCTGTGAGAATCGACGCGGCATGTTTCGCTCCCGGAATAATGTGAAATTCCGAATATCCACAGTTTTCTCTGTGCATGATCGAGCTGTGCACCGGCGGAATCAGCGTATCCTCGCTCCCGTGGAAAAACAGGACCGGGATATGGTTGCTGCGGAGGCTCAGGGCCGGACGCATTTCGCTGAAGGAATGCCCGTAGCGGAGTTTCATCATGGCGGAAGCTCCCCTCGCCACAGACTCGGGAAGGCTGCGGCGTTTCATGAGATACCGCGTGAGCATTTCGAAGTCGGCGAAACCGCAGTCGGAGACCGCGAAGGCGATTTTTGCATTGCTCTCTTCAGCATCGGGTTGCTCACCGCTCTCCTTGCACTGGTCCTGCAGCTTTCCGAGCGCGGCCACGGTAGTCGAAGCACCGAGAGATTCGCCGTGCAGCCCGATCAGCGCCGGGTGGAAGCGCTTCTTTGTGTCCTCAATGACGGCCAGAAGATCCTGCGACTCGAAAATGGTGTAGCTGCAAAAATGCGGCTCATTTTCACCATGTCCGCGCAGATCATACACCACAAGATGAAATCCCAGATCCAGATAGAGCCTGGCGTACTTGAGCGATCCGTACATGTTGTCCGTATATCCGTGCGTGAGGATCATAAAACGGTCCGACTGCTCCCGGGCAGGCAAATAAGCCGCATGAAGTACATAGCCGTCAAGTGCGGTAATCGTGTACCGCCTCAGATCTTCTTCCGAAAACCAGGAGAAGTCGCTGTGCTCACGCTGCCATTTGAAGGCCTCGTCGTATGTCTGGCGTCTGCCGCCCGCAAGCTCCCTCATAACAAGGTATGAAGCACCTGCGGAGCCCAGAGACAGGGCACCGGCCAGTGCTCCGAAGCCGGACAGGGTAAATTTTGTCGTATCCTTCATGAGGCGGACCCCCTCTCTTATGAAGTCAGATTGTGTTGTCTGCGGGAGCCGCGCCCAAAGTGGTTAATCCTGCACCGCTTGAATCCGTGTCGGCGCCCTCCGCTGTGCCAGCCGCGGCATCGCCGGCTGAATTTGTTCCGGCGCTGTCCGCCAAACCATCTGCGGCGTCGCTGGCTGAATCTGTCACTGCACTATCCGCTGTACCAGCCGCCGCGTCGCCGGCTGAATTTGTTCCAGCGCTGTCCGCCAAACCATCTGCGGCGTCGCTGGCTGAATCTGTCACTGCGCCATCTGACGAATTATCTGCGGCGGCGCCGGCCGAATCTGTCCCTGCACTATCCGCTGTACTAGCCGCGGCGTCGCCGGCCGAATCTGTCCCTGCACTATCCGCTGTACCAGCCGCGGCGGCGCCGGCCGAATCTGTCCCCTCCTGTGTTACGCCGTAGCGCTTCATGAGCTCCTCCATGATTTCCTGCTGCATCACGGTCACAGATGTCGGATCATTGGGATCGACCTGCGCCGCCTTCTCCATAATCATACCCCACAGCCCGGTGGACCAGATAAAGCCGAAGGAGATCGCAAACATCAGCACAAATACCGCCATACCAGTGACGCACATGCCCATAGCTGTCTTCGCCTGGCGATTGAATTTATTCTTTCTCGACAGAAGCGCGAACAGGATTCCCATCGCCCCCACGATAAATGACCCGCCCACAAAGATGAAGCTGAAAAATATCGCTACTATAGACACAATCCCGCATGTGAATGCCGCCTGAGACATGGCATTCGACTGATATTCCTCCGGGATCGGGCCGTAATTCGGGTCATTATGTCTGCGAAAGCCCCTGTCGTCCATTCCGTTCCAGTACTGCTCCTGCCCGGTGTCCGGCTCCTGATCCTCGTTTAATTGTTTCCAGTAATCTCGGAAATCGTTGTTATTATTATCTTCCATGATATTCGTTGTTATTCTTTTCTTCCATGACCGACTCATGAATACAGCCCTGCGCAGCATAATCGAGTTAGATATTCGATTTAATATTCATTCAGATAGAATCCGTGACATTATAGCACGATTTGCAAGCTGTGCGAAGTAACTTGGCCTGATTCCGGTAAAATCAAGGCTTCGAGGCCAAAGTGACAGTCCCGCCTGGCCTGAAGGACGCGTAAACCTTGCTTCCTGACCAACCGCCTTCCTCGTCTGGCCCGCCGAAGCCATAAGCAAGGTCTTCAGGCCAAAGTGACG
>CAYLHR010000235.1:0-3248 GCA_964383335.1 uncultured Lachnospiraceae bacterium | reverse complement strand
ATTTCCGCTATTACGGAGACGTCGAATATCGTCTTTCACTTGATTATCGGCGGTATTTCTTTTATTATACCATCTGCGGAGCGGGATACGCGGCGGGCTTTCTGTTTTACCGGCTGACCGGAAACTGGTATCTGATTTTTCTCGCCGGAGAGGCGGCCGCATTTTTGTGGATCTTCTTCACGGGAGGCATTTACAAGGGCTTTTTTGTCCGCTCCCCTTATTTCAGCGAGGCGCTGAGAAAGGGAGGGCTGCTGGTTCTGTCCTATTTTGTGACGAACCTGACGCTCAATATCGACCGGCTCTTTTTAAAGCACGCGGTGGGAGAGGAGGCCGTTGCGGTCTATTACGTTCTTTCTCTTATCGGAAAGACCCTCGTGCTCTTTGTGGCGCCCGTAAATACGATCGTGATCTCCTACCTCACGAAGGAGAACACGAAGGTGACGAAAAAGCGGTTTCTTCAGTTCGCCGGCGCGGGCATGGGAGCGGCAGCCCTGTTCTTTGTGTTCTGCCAGATCGCGACGCCGCTCTATATCAGGCTTTTTTACCCGCAGCTTCTTGAGGAGACGGCGGGACTTGTCACGGTCGTGAACGCGACGCAGATTCTCGCCATGCTGTCGGCCTATCTCTTTATAATCGCGCTCACCTTCTCCGGGGCAAAATGGCAGCTGCTCCTGCAGACGGCGCACCTGGCCGTCCTGTCAGCCATGATTGTGCCCATGTCGCAGGGGGGGAGCCTTCGGGGCTTCGCGGCCGCTGTGCTCATCGCGAACGCGGCCCGGATTGCCGCCGTGCTCGTTCTGGGAGCGGTGAAGGCGGAGTGACCGTTTAATATCCGGCAAAGCAGCCGGTCAGGAGGAAAGGATATCCATGAGTGTACAGCCCGGAGAACTGATGAGAAGATACGCCTGGCAGGCGCTTGACAGCCTCGGCGGGAAAAAGCAGCAGAAGCTGAAGAAGGTGAACAAAAGAGAGATCGTAAGGGGCGTGACGCCGGAATATCAGGCGCGCAGGATCGCGGCGATCCTGAGGTACGCCTCCGCCAACTGTCCCTTCTACCGGCAGCTGCCGGAGGGGGCGGCGCTTTCGGATTACCCCGTGCAGACCAAGCGGGACTTCATCGCGCACTACGAGGAGATCATAAGCGACGAGTTCCGGGACAGAAGAGAGAAGCTGCACAGGTTCACGACCAGCGGCTCGACGGGAACGCCCTTTTCCGTGCTGGCCGATGACGACAAGCAGATGCGCGTCAATATGAATTTCATGTCCGTGATGGAGCTGAACGGCTTCCGCCTCGGCATGAAGCGGGGGGAATTCCGCGCCTGGATTCCCGGAAAGAACACGATTTCGGATCTCAGGTCCTTTACGAACAACCTCCTCATGATCGATATCTCGAACATGGGGGATGAGAGCATCCGCGCCATCTTCGACCGCATCTTCTCCGAGCGGATCCAGGTGCTGGTCGCCTACTCGAGCGCGGTCACGGCGCTGGCCGACTACGCGGAGCGGTCCGGTCTCGATGTGTCGGGCTGGAGCGTGGAGATGATCTTCACCATGGGCGAGGCGCTCCCCGAATCCACGAGAAGAAAGTGCACGGAGCTCTTCGGCATCACGCCGGTGCTCTCCTACGGCAACAACGAGAACGGCTTTATCGCCGTGAGCCTTCCGGGGGAGGACGTCTACACTATCGATCTCTTCAATTTTTATGTGGAGATTCTGAAAATGGACAGCGACGAGCCCGCCGGGGAGGGAGAACTCGGCCGGATCGTCATCACGGACTTTTACAACCGCGCCTTCCCCATGATCCGCTATGATACGGGAGATACGGGAATCGTGCGGACCCTGCCCGACCCCGGCGGCCGCGTCCGTCAGGTATTCACCGAGATCTACGGGAGACGGGGATCGCTGATCCGGAATACGGCGGGGGAGCCGCTCTCGACACACGTGTTCATGAACAATCTGCTGAATTTCGAGGGACAGCTGAGACAGGCGAGATGCATCCAGACGGGGCTTACATCCTATACCCTTCAGCTGAACCCGGAGATGGGGGCGCGGATCGACGAACAGAGGGTCGACAGGATCTACAGAAGCTATCTGGGTGATGACGCGGAAATCCGGATCGAGTACGTGGAGGAACTTCCCATCGAGCGGTCCGGAAAGACCATGGTATGCGTTCAGGAATGTGAGGAATATCTATGAGAGTATCCGATTATCTCGCGCGGATGTGTGCCCGGGCGGGAATCAGGGACGTGTTTCTTGTGACAGGCGGCGGCGCCATGTATCTGGATGACAGCTTCGGGCACAGCGGCGACTTCCGCTGCACGTTTCACCACAATGAGCAGGCCTGCGCCATGGCCGCAGAGGCCTACGCCAGGGAGGACATGAGGCCGGCCTGCGTGCTCGTCACGACGGGGCCCGGCGCGACCAACGCCCTGACCGGCGTTCTCTGCGCGTGGATGGAGTCCATCCCCATGATCGTCATCTCCGGCCAGTGCCGGTACGCCACCTCGGTCCGGGGAAGCGGACTTCCCTTAAGGACGAGCGGGATTCAGGAATATGACGTGACGCCCAGTGCGGCGCCGATGACCAAATACGCGGTGATGGCGGAGAGAAAGGAAGATATCCGCTATATCGCCGAGAAGGCGCTTTATCTCATGATGAGCGGCAGACGGGGCCCGGTCTGGATCGACGTGCCCCTTGACGTGCAGTCGGCGGAGATCGATCCGGAGACGCTGCGGGGCTATGACCCGTCCGAGAACCCGGCCGAAATCCCGCCCCGCGCGGGAGAGAGCACTGTCCGGGAGATCGCCGACCGCCTGGCCGCGGCGGAGCGCCCCGTTCTCTTCGGGGGCGCCGGGGTCCGGGCATCCGGCGGCGCAGAGACCTTTCTCCGCCTGGCGGAGCTCCTCGGAGCGCCGGTTCTGACCGGGATGTCCAGCGTGGATCTGATTTCCGAGGATCACCCGCTCTTCGCGGGCAGAACGGGCATGACGGGGACGAGATCCGGCAATCTGGCCATGGCCGGCTGTGATCTCTTCCTGTCGGTCGGAAGCAGGCAGAGCTATCTGCAGACCGGCTTTAACTACAGGGAGTGGGCGAGGGGTGCGTTCACCATCATGAACGAGCTCGATATGAATGAGCTGAAAAAGCCCAACGTGCGCTGCGACATGCCCGTGATCTGCGACGCGAAGGAACTCATGGAGAAACTGATCTATGAGACAGATCTACAGTAAGGCCCTATGCTGCTGCTG
>CAYLHR010000234.1:0-3320 GCA_964383335.1 uncultured Lachnospiraceae bacterium | reverse complement strand
GCCTGATTCAGCTTCTCGAGATCCAGAATATAAAAATCCTTCATCCTGATATAATCCGCCTCATTGAAGAAGCGCTCTTTCTGGACCCGCGTCATATAAAGCACGTCGAGACCGGTCATGGTCTCGCGGTCGAGCTTCACCACCTCCCGGAAATCGATCCCCTTGGCCTTCAGGGAGTCGCGCACGTAGCTGGGCACCCGCAGCTCCTCGGGGGAGATGAGAACGAAGGAGACTCCCTCGTATCTGGACAGGCAGGCGATGAGGGAGTGGACGGTGCGTCCGAACTTGAGGTCCCCGCAGAGCCCCACCTTCAGATGATCGAAATGCCCCTTCAGCCGCCTGATGGTCAGCATGTCCGTCAGAGTCTGGGTGGGATGCTGGTGTCCCCCGTCGCCCGCGTTGATGACGGGGATCGAAGATTTGAGGGAGGCGACGAGAGGCGCGCCCTCCTTGGGATGCCGCATGGCCGCGATGTCCGCGTAGCAGCTCACGATGCGGATCGTGTCGGCGACGGACTCGCCCTTGGCGGCCGATGAGGAATCGGCGCTGTGGAATCCCAGGACGCTTCCGCCCAGGTTCAGCATGGCCGCCTCGAAGCTGAGCCTCGTCCTCGTGCTCGGCTCATAGAATAACGTGGCGATTTTTTTGCCCTCGCAGGCGTGGCTGAAACGCTCCGGATGAAGCTCGATCTCATGTGCGAGATCGAGAAGTTCATCCATCTCTCTGACAGAAAAATCAAGCGGACTCATCAGATGTCTGACTGTCATAAAACCTCCTTTTCGAAAAACAAATGATCAACATAACGGGCCGGCCGCGCGCCTTTCTGAAAGGACGGCCGCGGCGCGCCCTACATGCGGAAGCAGCCGCCTCCGATAAACTCGCGGATGATGGAATTGACGGGAACCCCGTCCGCCGGCACGGCGACAAAGTAATCCAGGAACTTGAGAAGGCGCTTGGCCTCCTGATACGCGGGATCCTCCTCCCCCACCTGGAAGAGAAGGGGCTGGGCGTAGGTCTTAAGCACCGCAATCTCATAGGGAAGCGCCGAGTTGAAGAAGACGTCGGCGGATTCCTGGTAGGGGAAAATGTTCCGCTCCTCCCCGGCCCTCACATTATCCCACATCGCGATGGTGGCGGCGGCCGGATAGCCCCGCGTCCTGTGATCCCGGACAATCCGCCGGAGGAGCCTTCCGTCCGTGGTCGGAATCCGGTTGTGCCGGTCGATGTTCAGCTGCGTGAGCGCGGACATATAGATTCTGTACTTGCTCTTTGCGGGCAGGTCCGCGCTCATCGCGTCATTCAGGCAGTGAATGCCCTCAATGACGAGGAGCTCTCCGTCTCCCAGCCTCAGCTTCTCCCCCGGATAGATCTTTTTTCCCTCGATAAAATCGAAGGTCGGAACGTCAATCGTCTCCCCGTCCAGAAGGGCCCGCATGTCCCTGTTGAAGAGCGCGGTATCGACGGCGGAGAGCGCCTCGAAGTCGATCTTGCCGTCGGGCCCCGGGACCATGTCCTCCCGGTCGAGGAAATAATTGTCCACCCCGATATAGTGGGGGGTCATGCCGCAGGCGGAAAGCTGTGTGCACAGCCTCTGCGAGAAGGTCGTCTTTCCCGACGAGGAAGGCCCCGCGATCATGACGAACTTCACCTCCCGCCGCCCCGCGATCTCCGCCGCGATCTCGGCGATCTTCCGCTCCTGGAGCGCCTCCGATACCAGCATCGTGTGCCCGGTCTCGCCGGCGATAATCTTCGCGTTCAGCTCGCCCACGGTGCCGATGCCCATGCCTGACGCCCAGCGCTCTCCCTCGAGCTGGGCGTCCATCAGCTTTCCGGACGCCGAAAAGACCGGAACGGTATCCGGGTCCTGCCTTGTGGGCAGATTGAGGATCAGTCCGTCCCGGAAGGGAAGGACCTCAAAGTGCCGCACATAGGAAGTATCCGGCAGCATGTAGCCGTAGTAATAATCCTCGTAGCTGCCAAGCCGGTACACATTGACCGACGACGCGATCCGTGTCCGGAAGAGCTGGTCCTTGTCGTCCATTCCGATCGACGCGAAGCGCCGCCTGGCCTCCGCCGTCGGGACCGAGCTCTTTAAAAACGGCATGGCCTCCCGCGACATCTCCCGCATGCGGTTCTCGATCCGGCCGGCGGCCTCCTCGTCCGCCCGGATCTCTTCCCCCAAGGTAAAGTAGAGGCCGGAGGCGATGGTAAAGTGCTGCGTGATCTTGCCGGCCCTGTTTCCGTACAGCTCCTGCGCCGCGGCAAAAAACATCATGGAGGCGGATCTTCTGAAGGCCTCGAAGCCCTCCTTTGAGGTAAAGGACGCAAATCTCACCTCCGCCCCGTCCGGAGCCGTGTTGTTCAGCTCCCTGAGACGTCCGTTCACATAGGCGAGCGCCGCCCTGCCGATGCCCGGAATGCGCTCCGCCATGCTCTTTAGCAACGTGCCATCCGGAAACCCGTATTCCCTGTCTTCCACAAAAATCTTCATCCCTGCATCCTCTCTCCGTCAAGCACGGATTCGATGACGCGGAGCTCCGACCCGATCTCCTCTCTCCGCCGCGTCTTATCCTCGGGAACACATGAGAGGGCGCGGGACAGCTCAAGCCTTCTTCCGGTCAGATACCGCAGAAATGCCGGACTCCGCTCCTTAAGTATCAGCGGGCCGTACTTCTCCTCGGCGGGAAGCAGCATCTGCCGCTCCCCCGGCTTAAAAACGGCCCTGATGACAGGATAAAACTTCCCGTCCTCCTCCACAAATGTCTCCGCCTCAATCCAAAGACCGCCCGAGACGAGAAAGCGCCGGAAGAGATCCGCGTCCCTCTGGGGCGAGGCGACACACACAGAGATCGTCTCCGGAAAATCCGCTGCCCTCCGGTAGATGTCTGTCATCAGCATGCCCCCCATACCCGCCGTCACCGCCGCCGGCGCGGGAACCTCCTCTTCCGGGATACCGAGGAGCTCCGCCGTCCGCTCCCTCCAGTCCCCGGGAATCCCGTCCGCAAGAACCGGGGCCGCGAGATCCGAAAGCCCCGCCTCCCTTATGTGGGCGGCCGCGGATCTTAAGGGGCCTCTCCCGATATCGGAGGCGACCGCGCAGGGGCAGATGCCCCGCCTTACGGCCTCCACCGACAAAAAGGCGTGATCGCACCCCACGTCGAGAAGGGGATATCCCCGCGGGATGAGTCCCAGCACCGCCTCCAGTCTCGCCGAAAGCCTCATCAGTCCAGATAGTCCTTCAGCTTCCGGCTCCGGGACGGCTGGCGGAGCTTCCGGAGCGCCTTCGCCTCGATCTGGCGGATCCGCTCTCTCGTCACGTT
>CAYLHR010000233.1:0-3348 GCA_964383335.1 uncultured Lachnospiraceae bacterium | reverse complement strand
CCCTTTTTTTGCCGTGATCATGTCGATCGCCTGCATTCAGCCCTACGCGGAAAATATGGCCCAGGCAGCGCTTCTTCGGATCATCGGCACCCTGGTCGGAACCGTCTGGGGCGCCGCGCTTCTTTATGTTGAATATCTTCTCCGCGGCAGCCGCGATATCGAGGAGGCGGGGCATCTCCTCTTCTCGGGTCTTCTGGTCGGCGTGATTCTCTATATGATGTCGGTTCTCGGGCTGGGCGACAAGGCCTACTTCGCGGTGGTGGTCTTTCTCAGCATCTCGATGAATCACGCGCTGGACGCGGACCCCTCCGAGTATATCGTCAATCGTCTGATCGAGACGACGATCGGCATTCTTGTGGGGACGACTGTCAATTCCCTTCATCTTCCCAGGGTGCGGCACCCCGAGATCCTCTTTGTGTCGGGCATCAATCAGGTATCTGACGCGAAGCACCATCTGTCCCCTTACACGAAGGTGGAGCTGAACCGCCTCATCCGCAGCGGGGCAAACTTCACGATTGCGACCAGGCGGTCGCCGGCGACCCTCTTTGACGTGACGGCCGGGGTCAGAATCTCGTGCCCGATCATCGCCTTCAACGGGGCGGTGCTCTACGACATGGAGCATCACCATTATATCGACTGTGTCAAAATGGAGCCGTCTCTCGCCGCCGGGATCAACGCCTATTTCAAGGAGAAGAATCCCCAGCACTTTCAGATGACTCTCGAGGACGATCTGATGACGATCTATTACCACGAGATGGCAGAGGGGACGATGAAGGAGCGGTATCTGAAACGCAGAAGATCCGTCTACAGGAACTACGTTCACACGGACAGGGATATTCTGGAGGATGTCGTCTGCTACACGGCCATGGGCACGAAGGAGGAGATGTACGAGCTTGTGCAGGAGATCCTGGATCAGCCCTGGTCCGCGCGGTGCAGGCTCGAGTACGACGATTACGAGTGCGGGGAGGATGAGCTTCTCCTCTGGATCTTCTCAGCCGACGCGACCCGGGAGCGGATGCTCGGGCGGCTGAAGGCGGATCTGAAGATCACGAAAATGGTTAAGTTCGGAGATATCGAGGAGGGGTTCGACGAGATCATTCCCTGTCACGGCGACCGCATGGTGAAGGAGTTGAAGCGCCGCTTTGAGACGGTGAGCCTTCGCGGTTGGCGGAATATGCTGCACCTGTAGATGCGAAAGGCTTCATCAGAAAATACTGAGATGAAAAGACAAAAGAGGGACTGCTGTGAGCAGTCCCTCCTGTATTTCATGGTACCCGGGTTCCGGGAAAAGAAATCCGGTCATACGGCCGGCATCATCCCCGGAAGATGATCACCGGCGTCCCCTCGTCCACATTGTTGTAGAAATATCTGGCGGCGTCGTAGGGGAGGTTGATGCAGCCGTGCGACCCGTCGTACATGTAGGTCCCCGAGCCGAACTCGCCGCCTGAACGCCAGCTCGCGTCGTGGAGGCCGATGCCGCCGTAGACCTTCAGGAAGTAGTTGACGTGGACCTGATAGGTCTCGAGCACGGTGTCGTAGTACTTGGCCTCGATATCGAAGATGCCCGACGGCGTGTCGCGGTATCCCTCGAGCCCGGTCACGCAGCCGGTCTGATAGTCGAGCTCGTAGTTGACGTAGTAGTAGACCTGCTGGTTTTCGATGTCGATCTCCAGGTAGGTGCCGCCGAAGCGCGGATCCAGCTGATCGACGTATTCCGAGTAGGTGAGGCCGTAGGTGCCGGACATGCGGTTGGTCAGATTGGAAATGAGCTGATTCGTCATCGCCTCCTGGTCGAGCGCGTGGCCGTGATATTCGTCGCTGTCCATGTGCACGTTACCGAAGTTCGTGGACGCGAAGGTGCGGAAGGCGCCGTAGGTGTCGTCGGCCGCCGCGAGCTCCGAGATGAAATCCGCGCTCTGCTGCGCGATGACGTCATCGCTGATTTCATAGAGGCCGTCCCCGTTCCGGGAAAGCCAGGCGCTCGTGCGCGAGGCGTCCAGCACCCGCTGGGAGCCGTCGCTTAGGTTGTAGGTCACGGTCGTATCGAGGAATCGGTTGATGTCCTCCATATTTGCGTTCAGATTCTCATCATCCGCGTACACCGCGGGCGCGGCGTAGGCCTCCGTCTCCTCCAGATCGAGCTCCGGAGTGAGCGATTCGAGGGCGGCGCGGACCGCCTCGTCGAGCTTCTCCCGATCGAGCCGGTTTCCGGTGACCTCCGGGACGATCTCGAGCCGGAAGCTCTCGTTCAATGTGAGGTGCGCGTCCTCGGGCGCCGTGACATTTGCGGCCTGCAGCTCGGGAAGCTTATTCAGGTAATTCTCGAGGGCGGCCTCGTCGAAGACCACGTGGGGTGCCACCTCGTACGCGTTCTCCGCCCCGAGGATCCCGCTGACCCAGGCGAAGCGGTTCTGGGAATCCAGCAGCTCAAGGACGCTGCCGTCCGACTCGAAGCGCATGCCGATGTCCGCCGCGGAGACGGTTTCGGTCTCCCCGCCGCGGAAAGTGAGATTCAGTTCGTAGGCCGCGACCTCATCCCGCAGAAAGTTCTCGACTTCTTCGACGGTGAGATCTGAGGCGTCATATCCGTTGATGGTGGTTCCCTGGAGGAACATGTTCCGGTACTGCTCCGCGTTTACGGTGAAGGCGACGCAGGTCAGAATGAGAAGGCCGGCGATAAGCGGCAGAAAGAAACGCGCAAAGCGGCGCTTCATGCGTTTTGAGACCCGAAGCTTACGCAATTTTTTTACTCCCCTTAAAAAACTGCAGATTGAATTTATCCAGATTCACATTACTTCTCATTATAGTGCCGTATGTTGTGTTCCGCAATGCCTAAAATGCGGAATTTATGCTATATAGAGATAAAAAGGCAGCGGCACATTTCCGGGCCCGGGGCGGCTCCCGGGCGGGGAACGGAGGCCTGTTATACAAAAAGCGGAGAATTGTATATGCGAAGAAACAATTTGAACAGCGGGGTGCGGATACATTTTTCCGGAAAACGGCGAAAGGGCGGGGGAGAAAGGGCGGGGAGCGGCCGATAAAAAGCGGATCGGGGGGTGAACCGTGACTATCCATGAAAGCAGACGTTCTCAAAACCCGAATTTTGGGTAGAATTTTTTCCGGAATTCCTTTACAATGCTAAAGAATTAAAAGTACATGAAACCGGTTATCAGGACGAAAACCGGCGACACGGCTGGAAAGCGAGGTCCTATGGCACAGAGAACAGATATACACAAGATCCTCATTATCGGTTCCGGCCCCATCGTGATCGGGCAGGCGTGCGAATTTGATTACTCCGGGACACAAGCGTGCAAGGCGCTGCGCTCTCTCGGATACGAGATCATTCTC
>CAYLHR010000232.1:1280-3364 GCA_964383335.1 uncultured Lachnospiraceae bacterium | reverse complement strand
GGTTCTTTTTGACTCATTGCGTCCCGGACGCAACGAGTCAAAAAGAACCGTCCCCACTGACTCGTCAAGAACCGTCCCCGCTGACTCAAAATGAGGAAAAGCCATATATGCAGACAGAGAGATTGACAGATGAAGAGACGCTTTTTCTTGAGAAGCAGCTGAGCCGCTGCGCTATGTGCCCGAGAAGATGCGGGGTGAACCGCTTCCGCGGCGAAGTGGGCAGGTGCGGCGAGTCTTTGGTGATGCGGGCGGGCCTGGCCTGGCTTCACAGGTGGGAGGAGCCCTGCCTGACGGGAGAGAAGGGGTCGGGAGCGGTCTTTTTTTCGGGCTGTTCACTCGGCTGCAGATTCTGTCAGAACTATGAAATCTCTGCCGCGGAGCACCGGGGAACCGAGGTCAGCGTGGCCCGCCTGTCTCAGATCTTTCTTGAGCAGCAGGAGAGGGGCGCCGCGAACATCAATCTGGTGACGGGGGCCCACTATATTCCGCAGATCGCGGCGGCCCTCAGGCGCGCGAAGCGCGCGGGGCTTGAGATCCCCGTTGTCTGGAACAGCAGCGGGTACGAACTTCCGTCCGCGCTGAAGCTCCTGGAGGGCCTTGTGGACATCTGGCTGCCGGACTTTAAATTCATGGATCCGGAGCTCGCCGACACCTGCGCGGGCGCGCCCGATTATCCGGACGCGGCCATGGCGGCGATCGGGGAGATGGTGCGGCAGAACCGGCTTAAGGAGAACCGGCCCTTCGCGGTATTTGACGAGAAGGGGATCATGAGGAGCGGCGTGATTGTGCGCGTCCTGCTCCTGCCCGGACATGTGAGTGACGCGAAGCGGATTCTGGCCTATCTTTACCGCACATACGGGGACAGCGTGTTTATCAGTATCATGAATCAGTACACGCCCATGCCGGCCGTCCGCGACGATCCCGTGCTCGGACGCCGGGTGACCGGGCGGGAGTATGGGCGGCTGTTGCAGCATGCCTATGATCTGGGCATTTCCCAGGGATTTATTCAGGAGGGAGGTGCCGCCGAGGAGAGCTTTGTGCCCGCTTTCGACGGAACGGGGCTGTAATCCCTCATAAAAATGAGCCGGCTTCCGCCGCGCCTCAGACATAGAGCCCCAGCCGGACGATGGTCCGGCCTTTTTTTGACTGTCCTTCCTCCCCGTAATAGACGAATTTGCCCCGGTGGCGGACGGATATGACGGCACCCTCCTTAACAGATTCTCCCGGGGAGAGAATCTGCCGGCCGTCAATAAAAGCGTATCCGGCCTTAATGGTATCCGAGGCCGCGCCGCGGGACAGGCGGAAGGCCGTGCCGATGAGGGCGTCCAGGCGCACCGATGCCACGGTCCCCGAGATTTCGCGGATCTCCGGAAGGCGCAGATTCTCCGGGAGCTCCGCGACTTCGCAGATCACGCGCGTGCGGCGCACGGAGGAAAGATTTTCACACAGGTACCGGCTGATTTCCTCCGTGACGGCCATAAATGCCCGCTTTCCGTCGATCAGAATATCCCCCGTCCGGTCCCGCTCGATGCCGAGGCTCATGGCGGCGCCCAGGTAATCCCGGTGCGTGAGTTCCTCCCCGAACCGCTCATTAACCGGTGAGATACAGAGCCAGGTTACCGGATCGGCCGTCTCCTGCCAGGTGGGAAGAAATACGGCCATCTTTCTCTCGGCGGCCTCATATCCCCCGTCCAGAATCCACCGTACGCCCGCAAAATCCCGCTTCATGCCGAGAAACAGGTCCTGCTCCTCCGGGGTGAGAAAAGGCGTATGCGCCGGAATATCTCTTGTTTCGCATGTCCGGGCGAGATCCCGGAATCTGTTTTTTAAGTCATCCTGCATATTCATATACTCCACTGATAACGGCTGTCCGTCATTGAAAGGCGGACAGCTTCATTTTGCTTTGCCGTACGCATCTGATCCGCAGTGAACCGCACGTCTGCTGTATCAGTATCATAATCGAAAATCATACGCAAGAAAAGAGGACAGAATTTTCAGGAAATGCCGAATCATTTCTGTTCTGTATAGACATAAAGTGAATGAATTGTGTAAAATAAATGTGAATATCTGTTTACCAATATCAA
>CAYLHR010000232.1:0-1270 GCA_964383335.1 uncultured Lachnospiraceae bacterium | reverse complement strand
TGACCTCGCCGCAGCGGCAGGCTGTGACGGGCTGTGCCTCCGGATAGCGGATCTTCGGAAATCCGGCAGGAGGAATCTGTAAACGGGAGAACCATATGGACATGTATCGGAGGAACGGAAATCCGGTCAGAAAAGGCCCCACGGACGCACTGTACAGGGCCGCCGCTGTGATCCTGGCGCTTCTCATTCTCGCGGGGCTCGTTTTGTACGGCGTTATTCGTCTTACAACCGGGATCCTGGGGCTCCATCCTGTGAAAAATGATGCCGCTTCCGGGTGGTCGTCCTTTCAGGAGGAGGCACCGGAGGCCCGGGAGATCACAAATGAATTCGATTCATTTGCTGTAAACGAGTAAGAGCGGACGAAAGGACGGAGCGACATGTATTGTCCGAATTGCGGTCAGAAAAACGGAGATGACGCTGTATTCTGCATGCGGTGCGGAAGCCGGATTGCGGACGCGGTGCAGCCAGAGACGATGCAGCCGGAGCCGATACGGTCCGGGCCGATGCAGGCAGACCCGGCGCAGCCGGGAGAAGATCCTTACGGGGAGATCCCGGACGCCGCGGCCGGGCCGGCAGATGATGTGTATGATTACGATGCATATTACGGGCAGTCCGCTGTGAGGCCCGATGACCGGCAGATGGGAGGAAGACGGAGGATTTCCGCGGCCTCGGCCCGCCTGGAGAGAAACCGGGCGGCCTATGGCGGCGGATATGGATACGGTTATGGGCGGACTCCCTATGCGCCCCGGGCCGCCGTTTCAAAATGGATGCTCGCGGCAGCGGCGGAATTCTGCGCGCTCATGTTTGTGATTTATCTGGCCGCCGGCGCCATTTCACAAATCAACAGCCCGGAAAAAACGGCGGAGAGATTCTTCGTGTCCCTGGTGAACGGAGACATGCGGAAGGCCTTCGACAGCCTCGGGGTGGAGGAGAGCGTGCTGGTCAATGCCGATACCTTCCGCCTCGCTGTCTCGGAACAGGATCTGTCGCGCGTGACCAATTATACGGTGCGGAGCGACAGCGGCGATACGGGGGGCAGCGGTCTCGGGAAGACGGTGACCGTGCTCTATCGAAATGAGGGAGACGAAAACGACTCCTACATGGATATCAACGTGATCAAATCGGGGAAGAAGAATGAGTGGTATGTATCTTCCAACGCCTACTTCTCCTCCAATGTCCGGATTACAGTTCCTTCCGGCGGAACCGTGACGGTGGAAAAACTTAAGACGGTATCGGAAGATGTTAAGTCATATATTATTCAAGCTCTTGA
>CAYLHR010000231.1:0-3367 GCA_964383335.1 uncultured Lachnospiraceae bacterium | reverse complement strand
TCTCCAACGGTCAGGACTATTGGAGGAATTCGAAGTAAGATGGAGCCTTTTCCCCTGGGTGCGATTTCCCCAGGGCAGAAGGCAGTGAAAAGCTTGCAGCCGGACTGTCAGAGGAATCGACAGTCATTTTAAAATTCTGATTCACAGACGATACTAATTGAACCTCTCAGAAAGGAGATCTGACAAAAAGATGACATTAAAAAAATCATGGCAAACCCGGTCCCTGTCAAAGGCCTCCTTCACCGTCGAAACCGCCCTCCTCATGCCGGTCATTCTTTTCACCATTTTCGCGGCTCTCTACCTCACGGCACACCTGCATAACCGGAGCTGCCTGTATGCCGGTGCCGCCGAACAGGCAATCAGCGGCCATGAACAGGCCGCACGGCGTCTGTTCGCCTCCGTGGAGATCAGTGTATCGCGGGACGATGCAAAGGACAGGCGGGAGGTCATACAGAAAACAGAAACCCTGCATTTTACAGGGCGGAAGCTGTACACCGTCGATGAGAAGGCTGTCTACAGAAAGTATCATCCTGTCAGTCTGATCAGGAGAAAAAATGCGGCCGGCCGTCTGACTGACGATACTGACTGACAGCCGTCAGACAACAGAATCTTGGTTTTCAAACGTTTTATGATACAATTAATCTGTTGCGGCATATGCCGGTTCTGAAACAGATATCTGATTAACAGACAGGGAGAAAATCCAGATGAAAATACCTGAGACGCTGAAGCCCGGAAATACCATCGGTCTTGTCGCCCCTTCTTTCGGGGCCTCGACCGAACCCTATATAACGAGACTGGCGGCCGCCATCCGGCAATTTGAGGAGCGCGGTTACCGCGTCCGGGCCGCCCGGAGCGTCTATCTGGGAGACGGTCTCGGAATCAGCACAAATCCCGCGGATGCCGCGCGGGATGTGATGGATTATTATCTGGATGATGATATTGACGCCGTCTTCTCTGTCGGCGGCGGGGAGCTGATGAATGAGACGATTTCTCATCTGGATTTTGCCGCTCTGGGAAGCGGAAAGCCGAAGTGGTATCTCGGATACTCCGACAATACCAATTTCATCTATCCCATGGCCACATTGTACGATGTGCCCGGGATCTACGGCCCATGCGCTCCCGGCTTCGGAAAGGAGTGGGCGCAGACGGAGAAGGATACCTTTTCCATTCTCGAAGGAAGGGGCATGTCTTTTGGCGGCTACGACCGCTTTGAGCTGCCGGGTGAAGAATTTGACTCCGGGGAGGAGGATCCGCTCGCGCCCGTCCGCCTGAACGCGGATGCGAGGCCCTGTGCTTTCATCCCGGCTTCTTCCGGTCTGGTTCCCGCGTCGGACGGGGAAATTTCGATGGAAGGCCGGCTGCTCGGAGGCTGTCTGGATATTTTGGTCAACCTGTCCGGAACGCCCTTCGACGGGACAGGGGACTTCATCAGGCGTCACAGCGATGAAAAAATCGTCTGGATGCTGGAGGCCTGTGATCTGAGCCCGATGTCGATCCGCAGAAGCATCTGGCATCTGAAAATGAGCGGATGGTTTGAACACGCGGCCGGTTTCCTGATCGGAAGACCCTGGGCCGCTTTCGGTGCCGATATGATGGGCGTCAATCAGTACAACGCGGTGACCGATGTGCTTGCGGATCTGGGCGTCCCGGTGATTCTGGACTGTCCCTTCGGACATGTGCCGCCGATGATGCCGCTTGTCATCGGTTCAAAGATACATGCCGGTCTTCGGGGATTCGATTTCCGCGTTTCCATGGAGTTCTGACACTCCTTTACCGAACTGCCTTGACTTTACCGAACTGCCTTGATCAGGCTGCCCCCGACACATACCTGCACTTTTTTGGGGTATTTTAAGCCGTTGTCATCTTCCGACGGCTTTTCCGGGGGGGGCCTGTTTTCTGTCGGACGCGGAAGTCTTTACAGTTTTCTCTTCTGAGGTCTGACCGGCTTCCGCGCTCTTTTCCGGATCCGCCGCATCCGTCTGATTCTCTGCGGCTTCCTGATTCTCCGGTGCCGGCATCTCCGGTGTCTGCGCGCCGCTGTTCATCTGCGGCGCGCCGTTCTGTCCTTCCGGTCTCGGATACTTTGTCCCGTCATCATCTTCTGACGGCTTTTCCGGAGGGGTCTGCATCTCTCCCTGCGCAGCCTGGCCTCCGTTCATACCGGGACCTCCGTCCTGACCGGACATGCCGTCTTCCATCTGCGGGCCGCCGTTCTCATCAAACATGCCGCCTTCCATCTGCTGACCGCCGTCAGGCATTCCGGCTCCGCGTGTTCCTTCTCCGGGCGCTCCGCCGTCACTCATCTTATTGCCGGCCGCGTCCCCGGGCATATCCGAGCCGGTCATCCGGCCGCCCGCCGCGCCTCCCGGTCTCTCCAGTCGAGCACCCTTCTCCTTATCACCATCGCCGCGAAGGGGCGGAATTCTCCTTTCCCGGCGTCATAGCTCCGCACGGCTTCATAGAAGGCGCCGAGCGCGACGGACCACTCGTCGTCGCTCTCGGTAACGAACCGGTTCACCGCCCTGTAGGCGCACGCGAGAATAAACCGCCTGTTCTCGCCGGCAAACAGCGCAAATCGCTCTTCATTTCCGCAGGCCTCCACCGCCCTCTGCGAACAGGGATCCGTCAGCCTGACTGCTGCCTCTGCCATAGTCGTTCTCTCCTGCATATATCATTCGGTTACTCCGCGGAAAAAACCGGGGGCTTCTCCGCGGTCACAGGGAGTGTACGACTGAAACCTTAGGCGGGGCTAAAGCGGGGCACATGGAGCGCGTCAGCCTGACCGCACTAAAAAAAGACCTGCGGCAGAGTTCATGTCTGCCGCAGGCCCGTCTGTCCTGTATCAGTTCTTAATTTATTTTGGATTCCGGCCGGATACCGGCTGTCATCAGAAGCGGAAGTCCCTGCGGTTGGAGGAGCGGATCGCCGCGACATTGTCTCTCGCGATCTCCCTCACGTTCTCGCGGGGAATTCTCCCGAGCTCGCGCTCGATCATCTCATACCCGATCTTCTTCGTCTCGGGAGACGCGTAGTCCTCAAGATACTCCGCCAGCGTCATCAGCGCGTTCGGGTGGCAGCAATTGAGGATCTGACCGCTCTTGCAAAGCGCCATAAAGCGGTCGCCCGTGCGGCCGGCGCGGTAGCAGGCGGTGCAGAAGGAGGGGATGTGGTCGCTCTCCATGAGCCATTTTACGACTTCGTCCAGCGTGCGCTGATCGGATACGTCGAACTGCTCCGTGTCATGCGGGCGCTCCTCCTCCGTGTAGCCGCCTACGGAGGTCCGGGAGCCGCCGCTGATCTGGGAGATGCCGACCTGAAGCATTCTCTTCCGCACCTGCTCATTTTCGCGGGTCGAGATGATCATGCC
>CAYLHR010000230.1:1232-3382 GCA_964383335.1 uncultured Lachnospiraceae bacterium | reverse complement strand
CTCCTCGTCGAGATGGACGGCTTCGGGGCCAACGAGGGCATCATCGTCATGGCGGCGACGAACCGGGTGGATATTCTCGACCCGGCGATCCTGCGTCCCGGGCGCTTTGACCGCAAGGTGTCGGTCGGCATGCCGGACGTGAAGGGCCGCGAGGCGATTTTAAAGGTACACGCAGAGGACAAGCCCCTCGGCGATGACGTGGATCTGCTCCAGATCGCGCAGACGACGGCCGGTTTCTCCGGGGCGGATCTCGAGAATCTTCTGAATGAGGCGGCGATCGGCGCAGTCAAGGACGCCTTCGTGAAGGTCGGAATCGGGGCGGAGAAGCGCAGTAAGATCATTTCCGAGAAGGACAAGCGGATCACGGCCTATCACGAGGCCGGGCACGCCCTTCTCTTCCATCTGCTCCCGGATGTGGGGCCCGTCTACTCGGTCTCCATCATTCCGACGGGCCTCGGGGCGGCGGGATACACGATGCCGCTTCCCGAGAAGGATGAGATCTTCAATACCCGGGGCAGGATGCTTCAGGACATCATCGTATCTCTGGGCGGCCGTGTCGCCGAGGAACTGGTCTTTGACGACATCACGACCGGCGCGTCCCAGGATCTGAAGACGGCGACAGCGACGGCCAAGGCCATGGTGACCAAGTACGGCTTCTCCGCCAGGATCGGCCTCGTGTCCTACGACAGCGGGGACGAGGTCTTCATCGGCCGCGACTACGAGAAGACGCAGAATTACAGTGAAAATACTGCCAACACGATCGACGCGGAGGTCCGCGCGATCATCGACCGCTGCTACAGCGAAGCAAAGCGGATCATCACGGAGCACAGGAAGGAACTGGAGGCCTGTGCGGCTCTCCTTCTTGAGAAGGAGAAAATCAACAGGGCGGAGTTTGAAGGGATTTTCGCCTGATAAGGGGAATAACGGGGGAGAACAGCATGAATCAGCCTGACAGTGATCACCGAATGAGGCAGTATGTGACCTCCATGCGTTCTGTGTTCAGAAAACGTGCTGTTTACAGCGACGAGACCAGATTTTACCGGTGTCCCGAGGATGTGCAGCCGGGGGAGGACTGCACGGTTCGCCTCAGGACCTATAAGAGCAACGCGGACGAGGTCTATTTCATCAGCGGGGCGCAGCGCGAACAGATGACGCTCGCCCTCACGGAGGGATGCTTCGACTACTACGAATATACGGTTCACGTCGGCGAGGAGCCGGTGCTCTATTACTTTGAGATTCAGGTCGGATCGGCAGCATTTTACTATAACCGCCTGGGCATCACAAGGGATCTGCGCGAGCGCGGATCGTTCCGGATCATTCCGGGCTTCAAGACGCCCAAATGGGCCCGCGGCGCGGTCATGTACCAGATCTACACGGACCGCTTCTGCAACGGCAACCGGTCCATCGACGTGCTGTCGGACGAATATGCCTACCTCGACGAACACGTGCAGCACGTGGATTACTGGTACGAGAACCCGAATCCCTATCTGGACGTGAGGAATTTCTACGGCGGGGACCTCATCGGCATCGAGCAGAAGCTGGACTATCTGCAGGAGCTGGGCGTCGAGGTTCTCTATCTCAACCCGATCTTCGTATCGCCGTCCAATCACAAGTACGACATCCAGGACTACGACCACATCGATCCGCATCTCGCGCGGATCGTGAACGACGGGGGCGCGCTTCTTGAGGAGGGCGACCTCGACAATCAGCATGCCGAGCGCTATATCCGAAGGGTCACCGACCCGGCCAATCTCGAGGCCTCGGACGCGTATTTCGCGCATTTCTGCGAGGAGATCCACAGGCGCGGCATGCGCATCATCCTGGACGGCGTCTTCAACCACTGCGGCTCCTTCAACAAGTGGATGGACCGCGAGGGGATCTACGAAAATGAAGCCGGTTACGACAAGGGCGCCTTCATCGACGCGGAGAGCCCCTACCGGTCATTTTTCAAATTCAACAACGAGCACGCCTGGCCCTACAACGAGTTCTACGACAGCTGGTGGGGCAATGTCACGCTTCCCAAGCTGAACTACGAGGAGAGCGACAAGCTCGTCGAGTATATTCTGAACATCGGAAAAAGTGGGTCTCGCCTCCCTACAACGTCGACGGCACGCGCCCGGCGAGCGTCGTGGTGCGCTTGCTGGCCGCCA
>CAYLHR010000230.1:0-1222 GCA_964383335.1 uncultured Lachnospiraceae bacterium | reverse complement strand
GCGGCGGACCTCGGGCACTCGGCGGAATACAATCATCATTTCTGGAAAATGTTCCGCAAAGCCGTAAAGGAAGCCAATCCGGACGCCGTGATCCTGGCCGAGCACTACGGCGAGACGTATGAGTGGCTGAAGGGTGACGAGTGGGACACCGTCATGAACTACGACGCCTTCATGGAGCCGGTGACCTGGTTCCTGACGGGCATGGAAAAGCACAGCGATGAGTTCCGGCCGGACCTCCTCGGAAACGGCGATTCCTTCCGCGAGGCGATGCGCTATCACATGGCGAGCTTCACGTGGCAGTCTCTCCAGTGCGCGATGAATGAGCTCGACAACCACGATCACTCCCGCTTCCTCACGAGGACCAATCACTACGTCGGCCGCGTCTCGAAGCTGGGCTCCGTGGCAGCCGGTATGGACGTCGATGAGTCCGTGCTGCGGGCGGCGGTGCTGATCCAGATGACATTTCCCGGGGCGCCGACCCTCTACTACGGCGACGAGGCCGGGGTAGTCGGCTTTACGGATCCGGACAACCGGCGCACCTATCCATGGGGCAGGGAGAATCAGGGAATTCTGGATTTCTACCGGAAGGCCATCGCGCTTCACAAGCGCTTCGAGGGTCTGCGGGAGGGCTCCTACAAGGACCTCTCGAGCGGCTACCACAGCGTGGTGTACGGGCGCTTCACGGATGAGGAGCAGTTTGTCATCGCGGTCAACGCGGGCGATCAGAGAATTGCCCTTGAGATCCCGGTCTGGGAGACCGGCGTCCCGCGAAGCATTAACACGGAGATGGTGGAGCTCCTTTCCACCTGGAATGAAGGATATACGGAGGAGGCCGCCTATCACGAGGTGATCGCCGGCATTCTCACCCTGGACCTGCTGCCGCATGAGGCGGTGGTGCTGTACGGGAGAGACGCCGAGTGAGGAGATGGCGTGATATTATTGACAGGAGCAGATTTGGCTGAGACTTCTGGTATGATGGTTTGGCGGGAGCAGATTTCGATAAGAAATCTGCTCCTGTTTTTATGGGGGAGGTGCGGTTGGTCAGGAAGTAAGGATTACGTGACTTTCAGGCCAGGCGGGACCGTCACTTTGGCCTGAGGACCTTGCTTATGGCTTCGGCGGGCCAGATGAGGAAGGCGGTTGGTCAGGAAGTAAGGATTACGCGTCCTTCAGGCCAGGCGGGACCGTCACTTTGGCCTGAGGACCTTGCTTATGGCTTCGG
>CAYLHR010000229.1:0-3392 GCA_964383335.1 uncultured Lachnospiraceae bacterium | reverse complement strand
CGTGTAGGTGATCGCCGCGGCTCCTGAGGCGAGCGCGAGCGCCGCGCTTCCGCCCTCGAGCGCCGCCAGCCGCTTTTCCAGCACATCCTGCGTGGAATTGGTCAGCCGCCCGTAGATATTTCCAGGATCCGCGAGCCCGAAGCGGTCCGCTGCGTGCTGACTGTTGTGGAAGACATAGGATGTGGTCTGGTAAATCGGAACGGCTCTCGCATCCGTCGCCGGGTCCGCCTGTTCCTGTCCGACGTGAAGCTGCAGCGTCTCAAACCTGTATTCGCTCATAATCAACTCTCCTCTTTACATATTGAACTATCTTTTTGACAAAATAAAACCCGGGAGCTTCGCCGCTTGGAACTCCCGGGCATACGGTATGCAGAAATATCCCATGTATCAACATCGGTTTCTGTGAGAGCGCGCAGACAGCAGACTGCGTGCTCCGGCCATATCATACGCCCGGGAGCCCCGCATTCGGCAGCACATCGCGCCGTATCTTCCGCTGACCGCATTCCTTAACATCTGCCGCGCCTCCTTTTCCGTGATACTTCGTTCTGACAGGGATCATCTTACAACTATCTACCCACTATGTCAATAGGTTTTATGAAATTTCTTTTAAGAGCATCTTTATTCCAGGTCATCCAGAATTCTCTCCGCGATCCTCCTTCTCGACACGCCGTGATTCATGGCATACCTGCCGATCAGGCGGTGCGCCTCGTCCTCCGTCATCCGCTTCTTCTCCACAAGGAGCAGCTTCGCTCTGCTGACAATCCGGAGCTCCTCCGTCTTTTCCTCGGCCGCTGCCAGCTGTTTCTCAAGGCGGCGAAGTCTGTCGGAAACGGCAAAAAGGAACCGCACCGCCCGCTCCAGAGCCCCGCTTTGCGCCGGTCTTCGCACCACATAGATGCCGTGCTCCGCCGCCTGCTCCGCCGCTGCCTCATAGACCTCGGACGGGACGGATAAAAGAACGGCTGTATTCGACTGCTCCGCTATGTCCAAAGCCAGCTGCTCTCCGGGTTCATCCGGAAGAGGCAGACAGATGACGATCAGATCATAATTCCGTTCCAGAAAGGATCTCCGCGCCGCCGACGCGCTTCTCCTCGACTCCGCCATCACAAAACCCGTGAGAGCCCTCCGGGCCGCCTCCTCAAACTGCGCGGACGCGGATACAATCAGGACGGTATGCCGCATGTCCTCAAAACCATGCATATGTCACCTCCGTCAGCTCTTTGTATATTCCCTCAGGATCTCCTCCGGAATCACCTCTCTCACAAAATCGCTTTTGAGCGCGAGCCGCGCCGCCTCCGCCCTGGATCCCGGAAGAAGGGGGCTGTTCCCGTCCATCTCGGGCGGCAGCTCCAGGCGCCGCCCGATTCCGGCAAGGCCCGCGTGAATAAGAAGCGCATAGACCAGATAGGGATTGCCCGAGGCGTCCGGGGACCGCAGCTCCGCGCGCGTTTTTCCCCTGTAGGTTTCTATATACATGAGTTCGGATTTTCCCGCGCCCGACCAGTTTGCCCTGTCCGGCGCATTTTCATTGCCGAGCCGGGAATAGGAGTCCTCGGACGGGTTAAGAAATACCGTGATCTCCGGTATTTTTTCGATAATGCCGGCCGCAGCCTGCTTCACGACATCGTTTCCGTCCCGGTCAACCGCGTAAAGATTGATATGATATCCGTTCCCCGGCTGATCCGCGAGCGGCTTGGGAGAAAAATCCGCAGTCAGCCCGTACCGGTCCGCCACCGTGCTGACCGCCATCCTGAAGGTCGTCATCTGATCAGCGGCCTTAAGCGGCTTCCCGTAATGAAAGTCGATCTCATTTTGTCCTGGGCCCCGCTCATGATGGGAGCGCTCGGGCGTGAGCCCCATCCGCTCAATCGTGAGGCTGATCTCCCTGCGCACATTTTCACATTTATCCTTCGGGGCGATGTCGAGATAGCCGGCTTCGTCATAGGGGATTTTCGTCTCCCTCCCCTCATCGTCCCGAAGGAAGAGATAAAATTCCGTCTCCGTGCCGAAGCGGAACTCCACGCCGGCTTTTTCCGCCTTCTCCACTGCCGCCTTCAGGATGGCTCTGGTATCCGAGGCACAGACATCCCCCTCCGGCGTATACACGTCGCAGAACATCCGCAGCACTCTTCCGCTGTCCGGGCGCCAGGGCAGAATCGCGAGCGTGGAGGGATCGGGCCGGAGATAAAGTGCCGCGAAGGGACAGCCGCCAAACCCCGCGACCTGCCTCGCGTTGAAGGGAATTCCCTCCTCAAATGCCTTCCTGACCTCTCCCGGCAGGACGGCTATATTTTTCTGAACGCCGTATGCGTCCCGAAAGGCGAGCCGGATGAACTTGACATCCTCTTCCTCAATGTATTTCATCACTTCGTCGTCCGTATACTTCATAAACTCCTCCAGGTATATAAAAATGCCCCGCTTCATGGCTCCGCCTGGCAGAAGCCGCGGCGCCGTTCTCCATCTCTTTTTATACTATATCCGCTCCTTTTCCGAAAGCGCCGCCCGCACAAATTCCCGGAAAACCGGGTGGGGCCGGTTGGGTCTCGATTTGAATTCCGGATGATACTGCACGCCCAGATAGAAGGGGTGATCACGAAGCTCCACCGTCTCCACCAGATTCCCGTCCGGGGACAGACCGGAAAGGACAAGTCCGGCGCCGGACAGCACTTCCCTGTATTCGTTGTTGAATTCATATCTGTGCCGGTGTCTTTCGCGGATCTCCGGGACGCCGTAGCATTTTTCCACCAGCGTTCCCGGCGCGATGCGGCAGGGATAGCTGCCGAGGCGGAGGGTTCCGCCCTTATTGACCGCCTCGGACTGCCCCGGCATAAAGTCAATCACCCTGTGAGGGGAGGCATCGTGAAACTCACCTGAGCAGGCGTCGGGAATCCCGGCCGCATGTCTCGCGAATTCAATCACCGCGATCTGCATGCCGAGACAGATGCCGAGGTAGGGAATCCCGCGGGTGCGCGCGTACTGCGCGGCCAGAATCATGCCGCCGGTTCCCCTGTCCCCGAAGCCGCCCGGCACAATAATCCCGGACACGTCCCCCAGCTTTTCCCTGCAGTTCTCCGCGTCCATCTCCTCCGAATCGATCCATCTGATCCGCACGTGCGCGTTAAGCGCAAAGCCCGCGTGGGCGAGCGCCTCGGCCACGGACAGGTAGGCGTCGTGAAGCTGCACATATTTGCCGACCAGCCCTATGACGACCTCCCTGTTTCTGCTCCCGATCTCGCGCACAAGGCTCCGCCACTCCGCAAGATCCGGCTCCGGCGCCTTAATTCCCAGCTCCCTGCAGACGATCGCCGAGAACCCGGACTGCTCCAGCATAAGCGGCGCCTCATACAGGCTGTCCAGCGTCCGGTTCTCTATGACGCAGTCCTCCTTCACGT
>CAYLHR010000228.1:0-3397 GCA_964383335.1 uncultured Lachnospiraceae bacterium | reverse complement strand
ACGTCCTCGAGAAATTCTAAGCTCAGAGTGATGTGATCCTCGCCAACCGCTTTGACACCGACAAACTCGGCGATGTAGAGGAAAAGGTCTATACAAGAGATCTCTTCCGCAGAGACTGATACCATATACACCATACCCCCCTTCGGTACGGACGAACTGTTACCGTACTCAGGGGCTCCGTACACCAATGAGGATACTAACATGAGCAAAACTCCCATCGATCTGAACGGTAGAACTATTCTTGTCACCGGCTCCCCCGGTTTCGTCGGCGCCAACCTCGTCATGCGACTTTGTCGCGAGCTCACAAGCGGCACCGTGATCAGTTTCGACAACATGAATGATTACTACGATCCAGAGCTCAAGGAATACCGTCTCCGAATGATCAACGCGATCGACTCTCCCGTCAAGCACGTCTTCATCATCACTCGAATTCCCTGATACTGGGATGATCAGCAGTGCACGGATCCCGGCCGCGCTCAAAGTGTAAACTTCTCGATCTCCACGCCCTCGCAGAACTCGGCCTTCAGTTCCTGAAGCTTTGAAAATATTTCCGTTCCGCAGTGCGCCTGCTGAAAAGCCGGCTCCGTCCAGGATTCCACGAGAAGCAGGTCGTCCGGCGCCTCCGCAGCGAAAAAGTAATCGTAGCGGAGATTCCCCTCCTCGGCCTTCGAGTTGTCTCTCACGCCGAGATCACAGATGCTCTGATAAAAAGCCTCCCTCTGCCCGGGCTTGCAGTGGTATGTCACATTCCAGGTCAGCATAGTTGTTTTCTCCTTCATCTCTTTCAGATCAGCGCACCTCTTACGCATGCGCCGCGCATCATCAGTGATTGGACGGATGCGGCATAAAGCCGTACAGCATCGCCGCCGTGTGCTGAATCGGCATGGACTGCAGGGTGATCCTGCCGGGGCCGGTCACAACCGTGTTGAAGAGGCCCTCCCCGCCGAACAGCACATTTGTCACGCCCTTTATGGTCACGACATCGATCGAGCAGCTACCCTGCATGCAGGCCAGATATCCGGTGTCGATAATTTTCTGCTGTCCCGCCGCCAGATCGTAGTCAATCGCGGAGCCGTCAATCTCAAGGAAGACCATGCCGCTCCCCTCAAACTTCTGCATGACGAATCCCTCGCCCCCGAAAAAGCCCGAGCCGAGCTTCTTCTGCAGGTGAACGCTCATCTGAACGCCGGGCGTCATGGCCAGAAATGCCTTCTTCTGCGCGATGAGAGACATACCGGGCGTGATCTCATACGCCCTGATGCTGCCCGGAAAGCTGGATGAAATGGCAAATTCGCCGGCCTGTCTCGCGACATAGGTATTCGTGAACAGACTTTCACTTGTCAGCATCCTGCCGAACAGCTTCCCGAGTCCGCCGGACTTTGTCTGCATCTCGATTCCCGGATCCATCCAGGCCATTCCGCCGCTCTCACAGATCAGTTCCTCCCCCGCGTCGAGGCTGCAAATCAGAACCGGAAGTGAGCCGCCGTCTATTCTGTATCTCATCTTTCCTCCTTTCCCCGTGAAACACGCGGGTACAAATGAGCGAACCGAACGATATCTTCATTATCTTATAAGACAGAACGATTTTCAAGGGAGCTTTGGACTCCGCTGATTTCAGACCGCTCATTTGCATCAGAATAAGGCGGCCGCAGCGCGGCCGCCCTATGTCATTATGATAACCTGTCATTTTCAAAAGCTGTCACTCTCAAAAGCCGTCTTTTTCAAAAACTGTCACTCTGAAAAGCTGTCACTCTCAAAAGCCGTCTTTCTCAAAAACTGTCACTCTGAAAAGCTGTCACTCAAAAAAGCCGTCTTTCTCAAAAACTCCCATTCTCAGAAGCTGTAATCCTCCCCGTACACCTTCCTGATCTCAGCCAGCACCCGGCCCGGCGTCATGGGGAACTCGTGGAAGCGGATTCCGGTCGCGTCCTCCACAGCCGAGGCGACGGCGGGCAGAGTCGGGCAGACGCCGACCTCGCCGATGCCCTTGATACCGTATACGCCCTTCGGATCATTGCTTTCAACGAGGATCGCCTCGATCTCCGGCCGGTCATCCGCAGTCGGAAGCATATACTTGTGGAAGCCCTCATTGTAGAAGCCCTTGCCGGGTCCGTCGACGTAGGTCATCTCCTCCCGCACGGCGTAGCCCACGCCCTGGAGGACGCCTCCCTCGATCTGGCCCTCGGCGAGCCGCGGGTTGACGGCCTTTCCGACGTCGTGCGCGGCGGCCACATTGAGAACCTTCACCATGCCCGTCTCCATGTCAACCTCCACCTCGGCGGCCTGGGCGTACCAGGGAAGGGAGTTGGGCGGCACCATATTGGCGGTCGCGATAAACTGCTTGCCGCGGAGATGGGCCTCATAGGCCAGCTTCTTCAGTGTAATCTCGTGCCCGTTGCCCTTGATGACGCCCTTCTCGATCGTCATCTCATCCGGCGAGGCGTCGATGAAATCCTTCGCGTAATTGAAGATGTCCGCGCGAAGCTCTCTCCCCGCCTTCTCGATTACCTGGCTCACGGTGTAGAGCGTTCTCGTCGCGTGGCTTCCGATATCAAACGGTCCCGCCTTGGAATCGCCGAACTGCATGGTCACGAGATCCAGATCGAGATCCATGACGTCGGCCGCGACCTGCAGGAGCGCCGTCGTGGAGCCCGGCCCGATCTCGGGTATGCCGGAGTTCACGAGCATGGAGCCGTCCTGCTCGATGCGCATGATGACGACGTTGTAGTCCACGCAGAAGGGGGCCGCGTTGCTGACGTGCGTGCCGCAGGCGATTCCCACGCCCCGGCGCAGGACACCTTTCTTTTCTCCGCCCCGCTTCTCCTTCCAGCCGATTGCATCCGCTGCGCGGTCCAGGCATTCATTGACCCCGATGGAGCCGAGCGAGAACGGGAACCAGTTGTCGTCCTCCTCCCTCATCGTGTTCATCTTACGCAGCTCGACCGGATCCATGCCGAGCATCTTTGCCGCCCGGTCGACCAGCGTCTCGACGATAGCCGTGCCCTGGGGCGTTCCGAAGCCGCGGAAGGCGCCGGCCGTCTCCTGATTCGTGTACATGGGGTAGCCGCGGTACTGCAGGTTCGGAATGTGATACGTCCCTGCGGTTCCGCAGGCGCCGCAAACGCCAAGCAGCTCCACGCCGAAGGTCGCGTAGGCCCCCGTGTTCAGCCAGGCGCTCGTATCCAGCGCGACGAATCTGCCGTCCTTATTAAACCCCAGCCGGCCCTTCAGATATCCCGGATGCCGCGAATCACTCGCGATAAAATCCTCCTCGCGGGTATACACGTACTTCACCGGCCTCATGCAGAGCATGGTGAGCGCGGAGGTGATCATCTCCGCCTTGCCGCTGATCCCGATCCGGACGCCGAAGCCGCCGCCGACATAGGGCGGATTCTTC
>CAYLHR010000227.1:0-3455 GCA_964383335.1 uncultured Lachnospiraceae bacterium | reverse complement strand
GACGGGGGCCAGCCAGCGCGTGGGTAATTTCCCGGGCGTGACGGTGGACCGGAAGGACGGCGTCATAAAGGGACACCCGAATACGCTCGTGACGGATCTGCCCGGCATTTATTCCATGTCTCCCTACAGCAGCGAAGAGGTGGTCTCCCGGAATTTTGTGCTGAATGAGAAGCCGAAAGCGATCATCGATATCGTGGACGCCACGAATATCGAGCGCAATCTTTACCTCACCCTGCAGCTTCTCGAGACGGAGATTCCGGTCGTCGTGGCGCTGAATATGATGGACGAGCTGAGGGCCAACGGCGGCACGGTCGACGTGAACCGGATGGAGGCCCTGCTTGGCGTACCCGTGATTCCCATCGCGGCCGCCATGAATGAGGGCGTGGCGGAGCTGGTCGATCACGCCATCCATATTGCGAAATATCAGGAGCGCCCCGGCCGCAGGGATTTCTGCGGGGAAAATGATCACGGCGGGGCCGTGCACCGATGTCTTCACGCGGTGACGTATCTGATCGAGGATCACGCGGAGCGTCTCGGAATTCCCGTGCAGTTTGCCGCCGCCAAGGTGATAGAGGGGGATCCGCTCATCACGGCCCAGCTGGAGCTGGATCAGAATGAGAAGGAGATGCTCGAGCATATCGTCCTCCAGATGGAGACGGAAAGGGGACTCGACCGGAATGCCGCGATGGCGGAGATGCGGTTTTCCTTTATCCGGAAGCTCTGCGCCGCGACGGTCAAAAAGCCCTCCGAGAGCATGGAGCGGAAGCGCAGTGAAAAGCTGGACCGCTTTCTGACCGGAAAATATACCGGAATTCCCGCTTTTGTCGGAATCATGTTCCTCGTGTTTATTCTGACCTTCAACGTGATCGGCGCATTTTTCCAGGGCCTTCTCGAGGCGGGAATCGAGGCGGTGACGGCCTGGGCGGACGCGGCTCTGACCGCGGCGCACGCCAATGAGTTCCTGCACGGTTTTATCATTGACGGGATCTTTACCGGAATCGGGAGCGTTCTCAGCTTCCTTCCGATCATCATCACGCTGTTTTTCTTCCTCTCACTGCTTGAGGACTCCGGATACACGGCGCGCGTCGCCTTTGTTATGGACCGCACGCTGAGGAGGATCGGCCTGTCGGGCCGCAGCATTGTGCCGATGCTGATCGGCTTCGGCTGCACCGTTCCCGCCGTCATGGCGACGAGAACCCTGCCCAGCGAGCGCGACCGCAGGATGACGATTCTGCTCACGCCGTTTATGAGCTGCAGCGCGAAGCTTCCGATTTACGCGTTTTTTGTGAGCGCATTTTTCCCGAAGCACGGCGGGCTGATTATGATCGGTCTCTATGTTCTGGGCATCCTGAGCGGAATCATGATCGCCCTGGTCTACCGGAATACCCTGTTTAAGGGGGAGGCGGTGCCCTTCGTCATGGAACTTCCCAACTACCGCGTTCCGCGGGCGGGAAATGTGCTGCGCTTGCTCTGGATGAAGGCAAAGGATTTCCTCGAGAGGGCATTTTCCGTGATCATGATCGCGACTGTGCTTGTGTGGCTCCTTCAGAGCGTGAGTCCCGGATTCCGGGTGGTCACGGATTCAAAGGACAGCATTCTCGCCGTCATATCCGGCGGCATCGCTCCTTTGCTGAAGCCGGTCGGACTGGGAGACTGGCGGATCTGCACGGCGCTGATATCCGGCTTTATGGCCAAGGAGAGCGTGGTTTCGACCCTGCTCGTGCTGTTCGGTTCGGGCGTAGCGGATGCGATGACGCCTGCCGCCGCGGCCTCCCTGCTGGTGTTCTCTCTGCTTTATACCCCCTGTGTCGCCGCCGTCGCCGCGATCCGCAGGGAGATGGGCGGAAAATGGGCCGCCGGAGTTGTGGTCTGGCAGTGCGTCGTCGCCTATATCGCGGCTTTTGCGGTGTACCTGATCGGGCATCTGTTCTGAGAAGCCGGAATGTGATATAATGTGAGATCATATCCCGGCAATCTGCCTGATGTACGGAGGAACCGCAATGAGAAAAACAGTCCTGCTATTTCTTGCCGCAGCGCTTCTTCTTTCCGCCTGCGGGAAAGGGAAGTACGCGGACAGCCGTTTTGCCGGCAGCTGGACCGCTCAGACGGTTTCCGCGGAGGAGACGGATTTTCTGGCGGCGGATCTCGTCGGAGAATTCCGGATCGATCTCGCGGAGGACGGAACCTGTGTCGTTACGAGCGGGGGAGAGACCGAGAGCGACACCTGGGAGGAGACGGACAAGGGCGTGACCATCCATTACCCGGACGAAACGGTGGATTACATGACGGAGACGGAGAGCGGGCTTACGCTGGCGAGAGACGGCGTTGCCTTCCATTTCCGGAAACTGCGGGCTGAGACGGAGTCGGGTGCAGAGACGGAATCCGGTGCTGAGGCGGAACCGGGCGCTGAGACAGAATCCGGTGCTGAGACGGAACCGGGTGCTGAGACGGAGTCGGGTGCTGAGACGGAGTCGGGTGCTGAGGCGGAGCCGGGCGCTGAGACGGAATCCGGTGCGGAGACGGAACCGGGTGCTGAGACGGAGTCAGCTGCCGGGACGGAGTCGGAATAAGGCGCGCAGATTGCGGTTTTATGGGGATTTTTCAGGGGCGGATACTTGCATCCGCCCCTTTTTTCATGTATAGTGCTATCTGTTCAAATAAAATATCACCCCCGAACGGGAATAAAAGAAAGAAGGTGAGACTATTGGTAGAGTTAGACCCGATCAGATTTGAACTGAATGCCTATGACCAGCCATTAGTTGAAATGAGGGATTCACTTTGACCTCGCTGTCAAGGAAAAACGCATCGAGGAATTAAACAGGGAGATGGAGGATCCGTCTCTTTGGGATGATCCGCAGGAAGCCCAGAAGAAGATGAAGGCGCTGGCTTCCATGAAGGAGGATGTGAACGGATATCAGGCTCTCGTCACGGCGCGCGATGATATCAGGGATATGATCGAGATGGCGGATGAGGATGAGGACGCGGAGCTCGTGCCGGAGGTGCAGGAGATGTTTGAGGACTTCAAGACGAAGTTCGACTCCATCCGCATGAAGACCCTGCTCTCGGGAGAATACGACGCCTGCAACGCGATTGTGACCCTTCACGCCGGAACCGGCGGAACCGAGGCCATGGACTGGACCGGCATACTGTACCGCATGTATACGAGGTGGGCGGAGGCCCATCATTTTCAGGTAGAGGTGCTCGATATTCTGGAGGGGGAGGAAGCGGGACTTAAGTCCGTGACCTTCCAGATCAACGGGGAGAACGCCTACGGCCTTCTCAAATCCGAACACGGCGTGCACCGCCTGGTCAGAATTTCTCCCTTTAACGCCGCAGGAAAGAGGCAGACGTCCTTCTCGGCGTGCGAGGTGATGCCGGATATCGAGGAGGATATCGATATCGAGATTGATCCCAAGGATATCCGGATTGATACATACCGGTCCTCCGGCGCGGGC
>CAYLHR010000226.1:0-3458 GCA_964383335.1 uncultured Lachnospiraceae bacterium | reverse complement strand
TGCGTCCCGGACGCAGTGAGTCAAAAAGAACCGTCCCCATCTGACTCACGTCCCCGACTCACCCTGCCTCAAAGCGGCATGGGCCAGTCGAAGTACTGCCAGTAGGGCTCGGCCGCGTCTGTCTTAAAGCGGGAGATGGAGGCCTCGTCCCAGCGGTAGATGCCCTGTCCGCTCTTCTGGCCGATGTCGCCGCGCTCCGCCCGGCTGCGGATATAGTCCGGCGTCCGGGAGGCGGTGCTCAGATCCTGAAGCAGGCGGTCTTCAATGCTGACCACCATGTCGAGTCCGGCGGCGTCCTGATGCTCAAAGAGCCCGACGGAGCTGTAGCGGGGCATGAAGCTGTATTTGAGGGCCTTGTCGATATCCGCGGGATCGGCCATGCCCTGTTCGACCATGTAGGTCGCCTCGCGGAGAAGAGCGTGCTGAAGCCGGTTCGCGATAAAGCCGGGCGCGCTCTTTTTCATGACGCAGACCTTCCGGCCGCAGCCCTCCAGGAGGCTGTAGATGAGCGAGGCGGCGTCTTCGTCCGTATTTTCGGCGCGGACAAGTTCCACAAAGGGAACGAGATGGGGCGGATAGAAGGGGTGCGCCGTCACGATCCGCGTCTTCATGCGCCCGCATCCCTTCTGAAGGGTCTCGGGCGGCATGGATGAGGAGACCGATGCGATCGCCCTGCAGGCGGGGCAGTGCTCCTCGATCTGCCGGTAGACGGAAAATTTGATCTCCTCTGACTCCCTGACGCACTCAAAGATCACCTCGGCGTCCGCCAGATCACCGATATCCGCCGTGACGCTGAGCCGCTTCCCGCAGGCCTCCGCCTGCTCTTCGGACGCGAGTCCCCGCGCAATCAGCGTGTCGTATATGTCTTTCCAGTTCTTTTCAGCTGCGCCCTCACGCCCGGGCGCGGAAACAAGAACCGCGGTCCGGTGGCCGTAGCCGGTGAAGAGGGCGGCGAGACTCGATCCGATCATGCCGGACCCGATGACTCCGATATTCATAGAAACTCCTCCTGCAGTGAACTGTGTCATGCCCGTTCATCGGGGCTGCCGCAATAAAAGACCGCCCTCATGAAAGGCTGCATTGATGAAAATGTACCGCTGAAACGATTATACTATCGGTCCCGGTATTTGCATAGAAGAATCGATTACCGGGAAAGAGGAATGGAGAGGGACGGGAGAGAAGCGGCGCATTTTTGTGGCCCGCCGGGATACGGAGCCGTTGCGGGCCTGCCGCCCAGTTGATATAATCGATTGCAGATGGCATGAAAGTTATGAGCGGCGGGGGCATTTCCCGGAGCCGCTTTCACGCGCGGAAAGGATGACGGATCCATGATGGAACAGGAGAGGAAGCCGGTTGTGGCGCTGCCCGGAACACTCGACACCAAGGCGGCGGAGTATGAGTTTGTCAGGCAGCAGGTCGAAGCGTCCGGCTGCGAGGCGCTGGTGATCGATATCAGCGTGCTGGGCGGGGATTATTTTGAACCCAATATCAAAAAGGAGGAGGTCGCGGCGGCCGCCGGGGCGGATCTGGCCGAATTTGCGGCCCGCGTCGAGGGCGACACGCGCGTGCGCGCCAACCTCGCCATGAGCCGCGGCCTCGCCGTCATACTGAAGCGGCTCACGGAGGAGGGGAAAATTGACGCCGTCCTCGGCATGGGCGGCACCGGCGGAACGGACAGCCTGAGCGCGGCCTTCCGGCAGCTGCCCCTCGAGATGCCCAAGATGCTGGTCTCGACCATGGCCTCCAACAACACGAAGCCCTACGTCGGAAATTCGGACATGATCATGATGTACTCCGTGACGGATATCGCGGGTCTCAACAGCATCTCAAAGGTGGTGCTCTCGACGGCCGCCCACGCGGCGGCGGGAATGGCGCGCGGCTACGCGGAGACGAAAAAAATGACGGAAAAGACGCGTCCGCTCATCGCGATGACCATGTGGGGCGTCACGACGCCATTTGTCATGAAAATGCGCGGCATTCTGGAAGCAAACGGATTCGACGTCGTCGTCTTTCACGCGGTGGGCGAGGGCTCCGCGATGGAGGAGCTGATCGACGCGGGCGTGATCGACGGCGTGATCGACGGCGCCCTGCCCGAGATTCTGAACCACAAACTGGGCGGCATCTTCGACGCCGGCCCGGACCGCATGTCCGCCGCCGCCCGGAAGGGGATCCCGGAGCTCGTCGTGCCGGGCGCGATCGAGGCCTTCAATTTCGGGGCGCCGGAGACCATCCCCGAGAAATACAATGTGCCGGAGCGGAAGGCGATCCTCCACAATCCCAACATCTCGTCCCTGCGGGCGACGCCGGAGGAGATGCTGTGGCTGGCCGACTATGTGGCGGAGCACGTGAACAGGAATAAGGAGCGGGCGGAGATCTATCTGCCGACCCTGGGCCTCGATCACTATATGTCGGAGGGGAGCCCCTGGTTCGGCAGGAAGTTCCTCGTGCCTCTTTTTGAGCGCCTGAAGGAGAAGGCGGAGGTTCCGGTCACGGAGATGGCTCATTTTATTAATGATGAGGCATTCGCCGAGGCCGTGGCGGAGCGCTTTATGGAAATGTTCCGGGAAGCGGGCAGATAAAGATCCGGAGAAATGACAGATGAAGAAAATGATCGTATTCGGCACCGGCGAGGCCGTGTGCCTGCACTATCACAATACGTGCTTTGCGCTCACGGACGGGGAGGACTATTTTCTGGTCGACGGGGGCGGAGGAGGAGATATCATCCGGGATCTGCACAAGTATCAGATCCCCTGGAATCACCTGCACCACGCCTATCTGAGCCACGAGCACACGGACCATCTGCTCGGCATGGTGTGGGTGATCCGCTATATCGGGGAGCTGGTCTACTGGGGAGAATACGACGGCAATTTCCATCTCTACGTGAATGCCGTCACCGGGGAGAAGCTCCGGACCATCTGTATGATGCTGCTTAAGAAGTTCCAGCGCGATCTCATCGGCACGCGGATTCTCTTTCATATCGTGGAGGACGGCCGGACGGAGGAGATTCTGGGCGACCGCTTTACCTTTTTTGATATCCACTCGAAAAAGGCCGTTCAGTTCGGCTTCCGCATGGAGGCGAAGGAGGGGTACAGTCTGGTATTTTTGGGCGACGAGCCCTTCCAGGAGGTCTGCGCCCCCTATATGGAGCCCTGCGACTGGCTCCTCTCCGAGTCCTTCTGCCTGTACGCGGAGAAGGACGTCTACAACCCGTATCAGTACTTTCACTCGACGGTGAAGGAGGCCTGCGCCTGCGCGTCCCGCTTCCACGCGAAGAATCTCGTGATCTGGCACACGGAGGACCGGACGACCTTCGGGTTCCGCAAGGGGGTCTACACGAAGGAGGCGCAGGGATTCTTCAGCGGAAATGTCTATGTGCCGGACGACGGTGAGACGCTGCTGCTTGGATGAGTCAGGGGGACGGTTCTGTTTGGACGTGAGTCAGATGGGGACGGTTCTTT
>CAYLHR010000225.1:0-3466 GCA_964383335.1 uncultured Lachnospiraceae bacterium | reverse complement strand
CGGCTGCTGGACATCATGACGCGGGTGGTGGCGCAGGGGAAGGTCGATCCCGGCGTCGTGTGCTGGATCTGCGTCGGGATGCCGGTCGTGCCGGACGTGGCGCGGGGTCCCCCTAAGCAATTTAGGACGTAAATTTCTGCAAATCAAGACCTTTATCCGCAAATCAAGACCATATATAATAGAACACAGATCAAATGGAGCCCGGGCGCCGGAAACGGATCCGGCCAGAGCGGGCATTTCAGAAACCGCTGAATGAATACGGAGGACACGGATATGAAGGTACTGGAGTCTCAGCTCATGAAAAGATATGCGCGCATGGCCATGGACGGCTTCAATCAGGGCTGGCACGAAAGGAACGGCGGAAACTTAAGCTACCGTATGAAGCCGGAAGAGGTCGGGGAGCTGAAGGAAGACTTCAATGAGAACGCGGAGTGGAGAGTCATCGGATGGCAGGCGGGTGATGAATCCGAATTCCCGGGCCTTGCCGGCGAATACTTCATGGTGAGCGGCTCTGGGAAGTATTTCCGGAATGTGGAGCTTGATCCGGAGGACAGCGTCTGCATCATTCAGCTCAATGAGGCAGGAAACCGCTACCGCATCGTGTGGGGGCTTGTAAACGGAGGAATGCCCACCTCCGAGCTGCCGACGCATCTCGCGAACCTTGAGGTCTGCAAGGCGAGAGATCCGAAGATCCGCGTCGTCTATCACTGCCACCCGACCAACACGATCGCGCTGACCTTCGTGCTGCCGCTTGACAGCCGCGTCTTCACAAGAGAGATTTTTGAGATGGTCACGGAGTGTGCGGTTGTCTTCCCCGAGGGAATCGGCATCGTCCCCTGGGTGATCTGCGGAGGCAGACAGATCGGAGAGATGACGGCCGAGATCATGAAGAAGCAGGATGTAGCCGTCTGGGCGCACCACGGTGCCTTCTGCTGCGGCTATGATTTCGATCTGGCCTTCGGCCTCATGCACACGGTCGAGAAAGCCGCGGAGGTTCTGGTAAAGGTGCTCTCCATGTCGCAGTATAAGCTGAATACGATTACGCCGGAGATGTTCCGCCAGCTCAACGAGCCCTTCGGCATCCAGATCAATGAGGACTTCCTCTATGAGAAGAAGGACGGAAGGATCGGACAGCTTCCCGAAGACTGATATATACGTATTCGGAACAGAAGATATACGCAGGCGGCATAGAAGAGAACGGAGTAAACGACAATGAAGACAGCGTACTATCTCGCGGTTGATATAGGGGCCTCCTCCGGGAGGCATATCCTCTCGCATCTGGAGGACGGGAAGATCGTTCTGGAGGAAATCTACCGCTTCTGGAACGGCAATGACGAGCAGAACGGGCACAGAGTGTGGGATACGGAGCGGCTGTTCCGGGAAATTTTGACGGGCATGAAGAAGTGCAGGGCAATCGGGAAGATTCCGGTTTCCATGGGAATTGACACCTGGGCGGTGGACTTCGTTCTGCTTGACGGAGAGGGAAAGCGGATCGGCCCCTGCTACGCCTACCGCGACGGCAGAACGTCGGGCATGGACGAGAAAGTGTACGAGATCATCCCGCAGCACGAGCTCTACGCGAGGACGGGAATTCAGAAGGCGATTTTCAACAGCATCTATCAGCTCATGGCCTATCAGGTGCAGGAGCCGGAGGTTCTGGCGCAGGCGGAAAGCCTTCTTATGATACCGGACTATCTGCACTATCTTTTGACCGGGAAAATGAAGCAGGAATACACAAACGCCACATCCACGCAGCTGGTGAATCCCGAAACCAATGAGTGGGATATGGATCTGATCGGCCGGCTGGGCTTCCCGGAGAAGCTTTTCGGAAAACTGTCCATGCCGGGAACCGCTGTAGGAACGCTCCTGCCGGAGGTGCGGGAGGCGGTGGGGTTTGATCTTGAAGTCGTGCTCCCCGCCACACACGATACCGGGTCCGCCGTGATGAGCGTCCCGTCGAATGCCGACGACGTGCTCTATATTTCGTCCGGAACCTGGTCGCTCATGGGGTGCGAGCTGCTTCGCGCGAATACCGGGGAGGAGGCCGAACGGGCCAATTTCACGAACGAGGGCGGCTACGACCACCGGTACAGATTCCTCAAGAATATCATGGGGCTCTGGATGATCCAGTCCGTGAAAAAGGAGCTGGAGGAGGGATATCCCTGGCCGGGAAGGCAGGAGGGAGAGGACTACGGGTTCGCGAATCTGTGTGAGAGGGCATCTCAGGAGACGATTGATTCCCTCGTCGATGCCAACGCGGACAGATTCCTCGCGCCGGCGTCCATGATCGATGAGGTGAAGGCGGCCTGCCGGGAAGCAGGCATTGAGGTCCCGGAGACGCCCTGGCAGACCGCGCGGGTCATTTACCGCTCGCTGGCTGAGTGCTACAGGAAGGCGGCCCTAGAGGTGGAGGCGCTGACCGGGCGCCGCTATGACACCATCAACATTGTGGGCGGCGGCTCCAATGCTGCCTGGCTCAATGAGCTGACGGCCGAGATCACCGGAAAGCGTGTGCTTGCGGGACCGGGAGAGGCGACCGCGATCGGAAATCTGGGCGCCCAGATGATAGCGGACGGCGCGTTCGCGGATCTGAAGGAATTCAGAGGCTGTGTATTTGAGTCCTTTGGGGTGAAGGAGTACAGATCATGATATCTGCCCGCTTTACAGCGGAAAAAAGAACGAAATCTTAACAGACCGCAATCTGCAGGAACAAAGGAGGATGAGATGTTAGTTAATACGAAGGCCAGAATCGGCGTATTTTCCATCGCGCTCGGCGCGTATCTGCCGCAGTTTCCGTCGCTTGTGCCGGAATTTGAGTCGCAGTACGAGACATTTAAGAAGAAAATTCCGGATACGGTTGAGATCATCGACGGCGGGATCGTGACGACGAAAGAGCAGTCCCAGGCGGCGGGCGACAAGTTCCGCGCGGCGGATGTGGACCTGGTTATTCTGCAGCTTCTGACCTACGCGACTTCCTATAACATGCTGCCGGCGGTGCGGGATCTCGACGTGCCGGTTGTCCTTGTGAATATCCAGAAGCTGAAGGCCCCGGATTATGAGAATACGGATACGGCCAAGTGGCTCGGGGAACTCTACGCCTGCGGCGCCGTCGGCGAGATGGTTGCCGATCTTGAGCGCGCGGGCAAGCGCCATGCGGTGATCACCGGCGTGGAGGAGGGCGGAGACCCCTATGTGCAGGCGGAAATCGAGGACTGGTGCAGGGCGGCCCAGGTGAGGCGCCGTTTCCGCGACACGAATCTCGCCCAGATCGGAAGACCTTATCCGGGCATGATGGATCTCTACATCGATGAGACCAACCTCTATCACAGGATGTGGCTTTATACGAAATGAGGTGCTGGGCTTGGCTCAGAGACCTGGCACTGTGACCTTGCACAGACCAGGGTCTGATGCCTGGGACCTCCCCTGTGAAGGAACAGGCCCAAACCCGAAGACTTCAGAAGCCTGT
>CAYLHR010000224.1:0-3505 GCA_964383335.1 uncultured Lachnospiraceae bacterium | reverse complement strand
GCCGCCATCTCGCAGATCAGCATGGAAGCGACGACCGCATCCTTGTCGCGGACATAGGGTCCGGCCAGATATCCGTAGCTCTCCTCGAAGCCGAAAATAAACCGGTCCACTTCCCCGTCGGCCTCGAGGCCGGCAATCTGGTCGCCGATCCACTTGAAGCCCGTCAGCGTGTGGCGGAGCTCCACGCCGTAGTGCTCCGCGACCGCGTCCGCCAGAGGCGTCGACACGATGGACTTCACGGCCACGGGCCGCTCCGGCATGGTGCCCTTCTCTATGCGGCCGGCGCAGATGTAGTCAAGCAGCAGCACGCCCATCTCGTTTCCGGAGACCAGCTCGTAGGTGCCGTCCGGGCACTTCATGGCGATGCCGACTCTGTCGGCGTCGGGATCCGTCGCCAGCATGAGATCCGCCCCCGTCTCAGATGCGAGGTCAAGGCCGTACTTCAGGGCCTCGAAGATCTCGGGGTTCGGGTAGGGGCAGGTGGTGAAATAGCCGTTCGGGTACTCCTGCTCCGGAACGATCGTCACATCCGTGATGCCGATATCCTTCAGCACGCGCGTCACGGGAACGAGGCCCGTTCCGTTAAGAGGCGAGTAGACGAGCTTCAGGCCGGCGTCCTTCGCGAGGCCCGGGCGGACCTGGCGCGCTTCGATCGCCTCATAGAAGGCCTCCTTGCAGTCATCTCCGACAAAGCGGATGAGGCCCTTCTCCACGCCCTCCGCGAAGGACATGTACTTCGCCCCGGTGAGCACATCCGTCTTCTGGATCGCCTCATAGACGACCGCCGCCGCGTCGTCCGTCATCTGGCAGCCGTCGGGGCCGTAGGCCTTGTAGCCGTTGTACTTGGCGGGGTTGTGGGACGCGGTGACCATAATTCCGGCGTTGCACTTGTAATATCTCGTGGCGAAGGAGAGCGCCGGGACGGGCATCAGCTCGTCGTAAATCCGGACATGAATGCCGTTTGCGGCCAGAACGCCGGCAGCGTCCTTCGCGAAGGTGTATCCCTTAAGCCGGCTGTCGTAACTAATCGCCACCGTCTGACTGCCGCCCTGGGTCTTCACCCAGTCCGCAACACCCTGGGTGGCCTGTCTGACGACCCAGATGTTCATGCGGTTGGTTCCGGCGCCCAGCGTGCCCCGGAGACCGGCTGTACCAAAAGCGAGCGAAACGGCGAAGCGCTCCTTGATCGCGTCATCATCATCTTTGATGGAGAGCAGTTCTGTGTGCAGATCCGCATCCAGAAGATCAGCCTCAAGCCAGCGCCTGTACATGTCCTGATACATTTCAGAAATCCTCCTTATTGATATGGTTGCAGGTTGCAATTCTTAAGTTTCACTATAACATAGTACCGGCCCCATTTCAAATGAGACCGGCACCGATTTGCCCGTGGAATCCGTAAAATTCTTCCGCTGAATATTCCATATGATTCAGTCCGCTGACTGAAGATGATAGCGGGCTCTGCAGAAGGAAAGAAGGAAGTCCCTCTGATTGAGCGCGGGATTGTCCAGGACCGTCTCCAAAGCCGCTTCCAGAAGCGCGCCCACCTCGCGTCCGCGGACGCCCAGCTCAAGCAGGTCACTGCCGTTCACGGCCAGATTCTTAAGGCTGAGGCAGTCTCCCCGCTCCCGGATCCTCCGGCTCACCTCATAGACGTCCGTCACCCTTCTCAGCTTCTCCTCCCGCTTATAGCCGCTCTTTGCCATATTGTCCGCCCACTGGACGGCCAGATAGTCGTCGAATGCGTCCTCCCCCACACTGTAGATGGCCCTGCGCACGGCCGCCTCCTCCGGAGCGGGGCGAAAATCGTGCCACCGGACCAGGTTGACGACCCGCTTTCTCGTCTCATTGTCGAAACGGAGGCGTTTCATGATGGCGTCCGCCATCTTCGCCCCCCTCTCGGCGTGTCCCTTAAAATGATCCGTTCCCCGGCTGTCCGTCCATCTGACCTCCGGCTTCGCCAGATCGTGAAGCAGCATCGTGAGCCGGAGCACGGGGTCATTGGGAATTTCGCACATGGCCTTGATCGTGTGCACGCCGACGGTATACATGTGATGAATCGTGTTCTGCTCCGTGTCCATACAGGCGTCAAATTCCGGCAGGACCACAGCCGTTATCCCGAGCTCATACAGCTCCCCGAAGACCTCCGGATGCGGAGACACAAGAAGCTTCATGAGTTCCGTCCGGATCCTCTCCGCACTCACATGCGCGAGATCGGGGGCGTGATCGCGGATCGCCGCCCGGGTCGCGGGATCAATCCGGAATCCCAGCTGCGCCGCGAAGCGGACCGCCCGCATCACGCGGAGCGCGTCCTCGCTGAACCGCTCGCCGGGGTCGCCGACGCAGCGGACGCATTTTCTCTGCAGATCCTGCATCCCGCCGAAGAGATCCACGAGGCCGTCCCTGTCGTTGTAAGCCATCGCGTTTATGGTAAAGTCCCTTCGCATGAGATCCCGGAACAGGTCGCCCGTGAAGGTCACCTGATCGGGGTGTCGTCCGTCGGTATATTCCCCGTCGATCCTGTAGGTTGTCACCTCAAAGGACTGATCATCGAGAAGCACCGTCACCGTTCCGTGGCGGATCCCGGTATCGACGGTCCGGCGGAAGCAGGCCTTCACCTGCTGCGGCAGCGCGGAAGTCGTGATATCCCAGTCATTGGGCTCCCTGGCCATGACGGAATCCCTGACACAGCCGCCGACGGCATAGGCCTCATACCCATGCCGTCTCAGAATATCCAGTATATACTCAACCTTTGGCGGTAATTTCAGCCGCAAATCATGCCCCTTTTCCGAAAATCAGTATGCCTTGCCCCAGTAGACCATCTTTGCCGCCTTCCTGCCGCAGCAGACGCATTTCGCGTCCTCCGGAACGTCCTGCATTCCGAAGGGCATGCAGCGCGAGGTAGCCGTCGTGTCATCCTTTATTTTGTCCTCGCAGGCCCGGTCTCCGCACCAGTAAGCCTTTACAAAACCGGGCTTCTCCTCGACGGTCCTGCAGAATTCATCATAATCAAAGGCCTCGTAGGTGTGCTCGTCGCGGAACTTCTTCGCGCGCTCGAACATATCCTTCTGAATGGTCTCAAGAAGCTTAACGCTCTCCTCCGCCGCATCGCTGATCCGGACGGCGCACTTCTCTCTCGTGTCCCGTCTTACGAGCACGCACTCGCCCTTCTCCACATCCTTGGGGCCGACCTCGATCCTCATCGGGAAGCCGCGCATCTCCTGATCCGCGTATTTCCATCCCGGCGAGCGGTCGGAGTCATCGACGGTCACGAGAATGCCCGCCTTCTTAAGATCGGCTTCAATCCCGCGCACGGCGTCCATGACGCCCTCCGCGTTCTGGCGGATGGGAATGATCACGCACTGGGTCGGCGCTATTCTGGGCGGCAGCACGAGTCCGTCGTCGTCGCCGTGCACCATGATGAGCGCGCCGATAAGACGCGTCGTCATGCCCCAGGACGTCTGATGGACGTACTTGACCGTGTTGTCCCTGTCCGTATATGTGATAT
>CAYLHR010000223.1:0-3517 GCA_964383335.1 uncultured Lachnospiraceae bacterium | reverse complement strand
TAGAGCACTCGGCTGTTAACCGAGGGGTTGTAGGTTCGAGCCCTACTCGGGGAGTTTTCTTTTATCCGGATTTGAAGTGCTTCGCAAAACCGGTAGCAGGGCCCCATGGTCAAGCGGTTAAGACATCGCCCTTTCACGGCGGTAACAGCAGTTCGAATCTGCTTGGGGTCATTACATGTATGCGGCGACATGGCCAAGCGGTAAGGCACGGGTCTGCAAAACCCTTATCCCCGGTTCGATTCCGGGTGTCGCCTCTAAAGAACGGCGCCAGTTTCAGGAAGTTCCTGGAATGGCGCCGTTTTGTTGATGAACGGAACAAATGCGGGAAGCGAAACAGAGAGGGCTGCGGCTATGAGCGAGATGAAACTGCATTACGGAAGACCGGACAACATGGAGGGGCGCGAAGAAAGAGAGGTGCGCACTTACGATTTTCTGGACAGTCTGGGGATCGAGTACTGGCAGACGGATCACGAAAGACGCGCCGACTCCATGGAGGACTGCAGGGAGATCGACGCCGTTCTGGAGGCGACGATCTGCAAGAACCTGTTTCTCTGCAACAGGCAGAAGACGGAGTTCTATCTTCTCATGATGCCGGGAGAAAAACCCTTCAAGACGAAGGAGATCCCGCCTCAGATCGGCTGCGCGCGCCTGTCCTTCGCTCCGGAGGAGAAAATGGTCGAATTTCTGGATATCCATCCGGGCGCCGTCAGCGTGATGGGGCTGATGAACGACCGGGAGAATCACGTGCAGCTTCTTGTGGATGAGGATATCCTGAAGGGGGAGTATCTGGGATGCCATCCCTGTGTGAACACATCCAGTATGAAGGTGAGGACCGGCGATATTTTTGACCGGTTTCTGAAGGCGGTGCACCACAGCTACAGAACCGTTCATCTGACCGGTGAGGCGTAATAAGGAAAATGCGGCAGGACAGGACCTGCCGCATTTTTTATATATTGTCATTTTGTCAGAGGGAATCAGCTTTCCGCTTTCGTTTCAAGAAAAGCGGAGGGTTCCTTCCCGCAGGTCGCGAGGCTCACCGATATAAGCGCGGCCGCGCAGGCGAAGGCGCCCGGAACGGCGGATCCGAGTCCGAAGGGGACGCCCGCGAGCTTCCGGCCGACACACACGACGAAGCCTGCGATCATGCCCGCGATGATTCCCTTCGTCGTGGCCTTTCTCCAGAAGAGGGCGGCGAATGCCGGAAGACCGCAGGATGCGGCGTAGAAGGTCCAGGCGAACATGAGGATGTTGTAGGCGTTCTTAATATACAGAGCGATGATGAGCGCGCCGATGGGAAGAATAATGGAGAAAACCCTTGAAAGCAGAATCTCCGTCTTATCTTTCATCTTCGGGTTGATGGTTTTTCCGATATCATGCACGCATGTCTGCACGGATACGAGAAGATAGCTGTCCGCGGTGGACATGATGACGGACAGAAGTCCCGCAAGCGCAAGCCCCGTAAGTCCGATCGGCAGCACTTTTATGGCCAGCGCCGGAACGACGGCGTCCGTCGAACCGAAGGTTTCAAGCACCTCGTCCCCGATGATCTGGTGGGCGATAATCCCCATGAAATAGACGAGGAAGATCGTGCATCCGTAGACGATCGTTCCGAGGAACATGCCCCGCTTCGCCGCTTTTCTGTCCCTGGCGGCGAAGGCTCTCTGCCACATCTCCGCGCCCGCCATCGTGAATACGAGGTAGGTGACGATATCACCAAGGATGCTGCCGTTCATATAGGGCTTTACCAGGGCGGGATCCAGATTCATGCGGAAATTCGCGATTCCGCCGACGTGGAATAGCGAGGCCGTGGGAATCAGGATATACACGAAGATGAGCAGCATATAAAACTGAAAGACATCTGTGTAAACGACGCCGAACAGACCGCTGGTGGCGGTGTAGACCATAAAAACCACCGTCGCAATGAGCGCACCGGTTTCATAGGAGAAGCCGATATTCCCGCCCAGCATGTTGATGATCGTCGCGGTGGCCGTGACCTGGGAGGCGACGGTGCCCATCATGGTGAACGCCACCATGGCGGCGAGGATGATTTTGGCCTTTTTGCCGAAGCGGGCCTCAAAGAGCTCGGGCATGGATGTGATGCCGTGCTGCATTCCGATATCGGATATCTTTCCGGATATGCCGGAGAAAATGAGCATGCCGAGCAGGTAGGGAAACGCGGTGAGAAGCGCCTTTGTGCCGCTCGAATAGGCGACGCCGGCCCGGCCCATAAGTCCGCTGCCTCCGATAATGGTGGCGCAGACCGTGGCCATCAGTACAAGGGGGCCGAAGGAGCGGCCTGCGACGTAGTAGTCTCCCGAGTTTTTGATCTTTTTGATTGACGAGACCCCGATGTACACCATGCCGACCAGATATGCTCCGATAATCAGCAGGTCAATTAAGTGCAGTTCTCCGTGATTCATGGGCAGCCTCCTTTCCGGAATGCAGAGTTGACAGATGCGGATTGCCATTTCACTGCCTCACCCGTGAAGACAGTAAAATGAAGAGACAGAACGGCCGGCGCTGTCCTGATGAAAATAAGCGATCAGTTCACGTGTGAATATCCGTCTTAACGGATCATGACCCGCAGGAAGGGGTGAAGTGCAAAGATGTTCGCGAGCAGAGAACCTTGCGAGAAGAGCTTATTGTTCTTTTTTAGTATACAGTATTTGACAGAATATTGCAACGAATTCGCAAAAATTAAAATAATTCAGGTAAATGCACTCAGAAACATAAAAAGAAACTAAATATCATGCGTTGACATATACCGGCGGGGGGTATAATATGAGAATGCCGATAATACCCGCCGGGGGTATATATCAAGGCCTATCGAAACGATGCGGATTGTCCGCAGCAGATGGAGGACAGTCATAATGGGAGACATGCCTGAAAAAGATGTCCCGCATTGCGGGCATAAGAAAATAAGGTCGGAGAAAGAGTACAGGGATCTGATGAACCGCCTGAAAAGGATTGAGGGACAGATCCGCGGCATAGAGGGAATGCTGGAGAAAAATGCCTATTGTCCCGACATCCTGATACAGGTGTCCGCAGTGAACAGTGCCCTCAACAGCTTTAATAAGGCGCTTCTTTCGAGCCATATCCGCACCTGTGTGGCGGATGATATAAGGGACGGCAACGAGGAAATCATCGAGGAGCTTGTCACCCTGCTTAAAAAACTGATGAAGTGAGGCTGAGCGATGGAACAGTACAATGTCACGGGAATGAGCTGCGCGGCCTGCCAGGCCAGAGTGGAGAAGGCGGTTTCGGCCGTGCCGGGCGTCACGTCCTGCTCGGTGAGCCTGCTGACCAATTCCATGGGTGTGGAGGGGACCGCTTCCGCGGCTCAGATCGTCAAGGCGGTCGAGGACGCGGGATACGGTGCGTCTCCCAAGGCTGAGAGCGGGCAGGGGACGGGAGGCGCCTCCTACTCGGCCCGCCTGGCCGCCGACGAGGAGGCACTTCGGGATCACGAGACGCCGGTCCTTAAGAAAAGGTTTTTTACATCACTCGGGTTCCTGCT
>CAYLHR010000222.1:1684-3518 GCA_964383335.1 uncultured Lachnospiraceae bacterium | reverse complement strand
CTCATCCTGGTCTTTCCGGCCTCAATCAGCGCGTCCTCCCTTGAAAGCCCGCCGATCCGCAGCTGGTTCACGTAATCGATGAACACAATACCGCTATTCACCACGGTCCCCATCAGGACAAGAAATCCCATAAGCGACATCATGGAAAGCTGCTCCCTGAGCGCAAGAAGCCCAATCATGCCGCCCGTAAATGCGAGCGGAATCGTAAAGAGAATGATGAACGGGGAGAGCAGGCTCTGGAACTGCGCGACCATGACAAAGTAAATAAACGCGAGTGCGAGCGCAATCATCTTGCTCATCTGCGTCACCATCCGTTCTACCTGCGTCGTCTCACCGGAAATCTCCACGGAGTAGCCGTTCGGCAGATCCTCGCCGAACTCCCGGAGGAGCGGCCGCATCTGCCTGGAAAGGAGCGCCGTATTATACCCTTCGGCCGTCGATGCGGTCACCGTTCTGTACCGCTTCTGGTTCTCTCTGGCAATCGAAGAGGGGGACGTCGTCTCCACGACTTTCGCGATCTCCCGGAGTTTCACCGGTTTTTCCTCTTCTTCCTCCTCTTCCTCTTCCTGTTCTTTCTCTCCTTCCTCTTCGTCCTCCGTCCCGGAAAATGCAGCCATCAGATCCCCCGCGTCACCGGAAAGGGAGGAGAAGCTGTCAGCGGATGCATTTGCCGAAGCCATGCCTCCGGCGGTCATTCCCTGCCCCATACCGGCTCCCATGCCGGAGGCGGACGTCTTCCCGAGCTCCATCTCCAGCAGATTCTCACGCGTCAGGGGATCCGTCTCATCCGAGATCACGACGTCGAGCTGCATGCTGCCGTCCGTGATCGTCGTCGAAGTCACCTGCGTCGTTGTTCTGGCGGCAATTTCGCCGTAGATCTGCGCGACGGTAAAGCCCTTGGCCATCGCCTTGTCCTTGTCGATCACGAGGTGAAGGGCAGGCGCATCGTCTTCCGTGCCGTCTGAGATGTTCTCATAGCCCTCCACGCTGCCGGCAAGACCCGCCACCTTCGAGGCAATCTCTTTTAACTCATCGAGATCCGTCCCGTAAATATTGACGGTGAGACCGGAGCCGACGAGTGCGGACATATCTGACATTCCTCCCGCGGACACCTCGATTTCACCGGGGAAATCTTGCACTTTTTCCTGAAGGTCCTTCAGAATTCTTTTAACCTTCTTTCCGTTGGCCCCCTCTTCAACGGAGATGTAGCAGATGTATCTTCCGTATGCGTCCGAGCTTGCATTGATCCCGGAGATCAAGGAGAGCGTTCCGGCAGAATCCATCGCGCCGATGCTTGTGACGCCGGGCACCTCCCGGCAGGCACTGATAATCTCCTCCATCTCCCCGTAAGATTCTTCCCGTGTGGCGTCCTCCGGCGTCACGATGGTCATCTGGAGGGTATCAGAGCTCATCTCCGGCAGAACGACGATCCCCATGCGGATGAGCGACGTGACGGACACGGCCAGCAGTGCGGCAGAAAGAAGCAGGGGAACGGCCTTTCTCTTAAGGCACCACCTGAGTGTTTTCCCGTAAATCGCGAGGACCCGGTCGAAGAGCCCTTTCTGCTCTTTTTTACTTGTCCGGAGAATCACACTCGCAGAAGCGGGGATCACCGTGAGAGCGACGACGAGGGAAGCCGTCAGGCAGTACGTAATCGACAGCGCCATGGGGACCAGAAGGGAGCGGACGGTTCCCTCCGTAAAGACCATCGGCAAAAAGACGCAGACGGTTGTCAGCGTTGAGGATATGATCGCTCCCGCCACCTGTTTCGCGCCCTGGACGGATGCGCCGGCGGAGCTCACGCCCCTTCCCCGCAGCCGCAGGATATTCTCCA
>CAYLHR010000222.1:884-1674 GCA_964383335.1 uncultured Lachnospiraceae bacterium | reverse complement strand
GATCGAGTTGTCGACCAGCATGCCGATGCCCAAAGACAGGCCGCCCAGGGTCATCATATTCATGCTGAGGCCCGTAAAATACATCAGAACAACCGTAAAGAGCACCGAGAGGGGGATACTGATCCCGACCATGACCGTCGGGCGGATATCCCTTAAGAAGAGGGCGAGAATCAAAACGGCCAGCAGCGCGCCCAGTCCCATGCTGGTCAGGATGTCCTTCACGATGAGCGTGATATACCTTCCCTGGTCCATGAGCGTGGTGACGGATGTCCCCCGGCTCATTTTCCTCGAGTTCCGCGATCGCGCGGACAAGATTCCGGGACACCTCGTTCGTCCCCGCCGTCGACCCCTTATAGATCGCGAGCACGACCGCCTCTTCCCCGTTCACGCTGGTAAAGCTCTTATCCGCATTGTCAATGACCGTGATGTCCGCGACGTCAGTGAGGCGGACGGTACCGATCCCGTCGATATCCGCAAGGAGCGCATCCGCGATATCCCCGGATGTCTCGAATTCATTACCGACTTTCAAAAGCCATGAGTTGTCGTGCCGGTCATCGATGTAGCCGGCGGGCATGGCAAAGTTCTGCGCATAGATCAGCTGGGAGAGCGTGGATGCGGATACCAGCGCGTCGACGTTGGCCTGCTTGAGTGCCTGCTTTCTCGCCTCTTCGTACTGGGATTCCGCCGCGCGCAGCGCTTTCTGCGCCTCCGCGAGCTGCCTTGCGCCCTCCGAGAAGCCAAGGGCCGCGTCGAGCTGCCCCTGCATGAGGGCCGCGAGCGCCCCTTCCAG
>CAYLHR010000222.1:0-874 GCA_964383335.1 uncultured Lachnospiraceae bacterium | reverse complement strand
GCCGATGGCAGCAAGAAAGCCGCCAATATCTTGAAGCCCGCCCTTTCCCGCGGGGAGATCCAGGTCATCGGTGCCACCACCTTTACGGAGTACCCCAAGCAAAACGAAAAGGACTACGCTCAGGAGCGCCCCTTCCAGCCCGTCCATCACCTCCGGGAGAGAGGCGGCCTGATCCTCAAGATCATACAGCATCGTCTCCACGTCGGCGATTCCGTCCGCGAGGATCCCCTCGAAGTCGATCGCCTGCAGCTCTCCTATCGCCTGCCGGATAATGGAACCCGCGGCAGAAAGCTGCGTGATCCCCTTTGTGAGGGAAGTCATCGTCGTTCCGTCGAGGGAATTCTGCGCCTCCCGGAGCTCGCCGATCGCCGCCTGAAGTTTCTGACTTGCGTCCTCCGTGCTGAGCACGCTGTCCGCGCTGTCCGCCGCCGCGGACATATCTCCGATCGCGTCTGTCGCCGTAAGGAGCTTCTCTGCCAGTTTTTCGGCGCTGTCCGCCGTCTCCTGCGCTTTAGCGCTCTGCTCCTGCACGCTGTCACGGCGGCTGCTTAAGGTATTCCACAGATCCGCGTCGATCTGCGTCCATGTTTCCGCGGGCAGTTCTTCCCCGGTGATCTCCTGATATGCCGCGCTGTAGGTATCAAGAGCCGCGCTGATAACCTGGTCGATTTCGTCGTCCTCGAGATCCCCGATCCCGACGCGGTACGCGGCAAGCCCCTCCTCTATGACGCGCTGCACGTTCTGCTTCGCCCCGGCAATCGCCTGGTCATTGTCGTCAAACGCGCCGAAAGCGGCCTGTACGGCGGCGGCAGCGACCCCGCCGCATCCTCGATCATCCGCAAAAAATCCGGGCGCTGATCCTTTGTTCCAGTCA
>CAYLHR010000221.1:0-3519 GCA_964383335.1 uncultured Lachnospiraceae bacterium | reverse complement strand
GCAGGAAGGTCCGTTTCATGAAACGAATCGGCATATTTTCTGCTTTTTCCGGGTCCGACGACGATCTCGTAATAATTCTCCCGTTCATGAAAAAGCCCCATCACATCACTCTGTGACCGCAGCTTTTCCTCGTCCACCTTCGAGGGATCCTTTACGGTGACGCGAAGCCTCGTCATGCAGTTTGTGACGGATATGATGTTGTTTTTCCCGCCAAGGCAGGCGATCATCGTCATCGCATTAATATCATTCTGCTGCATCTGTTTTCCTTATTCTCATTATCGTGCTTTCAGTTTCGTCGATTTCCGGTTGATTTTACTGCAATTTGAGCTGTACTTTCAGACAATGAATTTGTGTAAAGTGGTTCCTTTGTAAATGATAGCAGAAAAGAGGAGTATTCGGAATGAATATCCGCTTATTTGCGTATACACAACCGCAGGGCTATAATATTTTACAGCACCCATATTAATGGACACATGCTTCCACAGCCATGATATAAAGCTTCCGCGGCCAAGGGCCAGATGCGGTTGGTCAGAATGCGAGGTTTTCGCAGCCTTCCGGCCAGATCGTATCGGCGCTTTGGCTCAGCAGCCTTGATCTAGAGCTTCCGCGGCCAAGGGCCGGATGCGGTTGGGCAGAAAGCGAGGTTTTCACTGCCTTCCGGCCAGATCGTATTGGCGCTTTGGCTCAGCAACCTTGATCTAGAGCTTCCGCGGCCAAGGGCCGGGTGCGGTTGGTCAGGAAGCGAGGTTTTCGCCGCCTTCCGGCCAGAACGTACCGGCGCCTTGGCTCAGCAACCTTGATATAGAGCCTCCGCGGCCAAGGACCGGATGCGGTTGGTCAGAAAGCGAGGTTTTCACTGCCTTCCGGCCAGATCGTATCGGCGCTTTGGCTCAGCAGCTTTGATATTGAGCTTCCGCGGCCAAGTATCCCGCGCCGGATGAGCGCCCTGAGATCCGGTAAAATTGAAGGAGCTGTTCATGTTGAAAAAGCCTGTATTTGTCATCAATCTAATACTCGTGATTCTCGAGGTCATTGCCCTGATCCATGATATATACGTGTTCGGGGCGGGGCTTTTTGTCTGGTACACGATTGACAGCAATGTACTTCAGTTACTGGTATCTGCTTCCGTTCTCCTGATCCTGCAAAGAGGAGAAACCATATCGAAGAAGCTCACAGCCGTACATTTCGTCAGCGCAGTGGGGCTTACGGTGACTTTTCTCATTGCTGCATTTGTCCTGGCTCCGCAGGGCGGAATTGCCTACTATTTTCTGGATAATGTGGCACCGATCAACCATCTGATCGCACCGGCGCTGTCGGTTGCGTCACTTCTGTTTCTTGAAAAATCCGAGCTCCCCGGAAGGGCAGTGGTGTTTCTTCCTGCTTCGGCGACGATGCTTTACGGTTTGATCTGCCTGGTGCTGAATGCGATGCGGCTGATTGACGGTCCGTATTTCTTCCTGCAGGTTTACAGCCAGCCGGCTTCCGTGATTGTTATGTGGTTCGCGATCATCGCGGCGCTGTGCGTGGGGCTTGCTTCTTTGTATCTTCTTATCAGAATCCGGACGAACAGGGTTTGACAGTACCACGCATATTTCATATAATAAAGGGCACTCAAAATGGCGGAGATATCAAGATGAATCAGCTTTTGGATAAATTGGAGAGGAAGTTCGGAAACAGGGCGGTCAGACGGCTCACAAGCGTGATGATCGGACTTATTATCGCCGGCTACGCGCTTCAGATGGCAAGTCCGAACGCTTCGGAATTCATGGCGCTCGATATCTACCGGATTCTGCACGGCGAGGTGTGGCGGATCATCACATGGATCCTGATTCCGCCCTCACAGCCAAGCCTCTTCACCATCATCATGCTCTTTTTCTACTGGTCCATCGGATCATCCCTCGAGAGAGCATGGGGCGATTTCCGCTACAATGTCTATATCTTCGGCGGCCTCCTCATCACACTGGTCACCGCCTTCGTGAGCTATTTTGTCTTCAACGCGGTTTATCACACGGGACCCCAGATCGGGGCCTATATCGGCGCATTTTTCAGCACCTACTATATCTGCATGTCGATTCTGCTCGCCTTCGCGGCGACATTTCCGGATTCGGTCGTCCTGCTGATGTTCGTCATCCCGGTAAAGATGAAGTACTTCGGCTGGATTTACGCGGCCTACATGCTTTATGACGCGGTGCAGTATCTGCGCGGCCTCGTTTCAACCGGCAACCTGCTTTATCTGCTGCCGGTCATCGCGATGATCGCCTCGCTTCTCAACTTCCTGCTCTTCCTTCTCGGCGGCAGAAACCGCATCCACCTGACGGCGGAGCAGAGGAGACGGCAGAAGGAGTTCCGGAAGGCGGTGCAGAACGTGAAGAGGGGCGGAAGCAACTATGATTCGGGTTTCTACAGGGATGGACGCGGCGAAAAGAGCGGCGCATCCCCGTTCAGGGCGGCGGCCAGGCACCGCTGCGAGGTCTGCGGACGCACGGAGGTAACGAATCCGGAGCTTGAGTTCCGGTTCTGCTCGAAGTGCATGGGGGCACACGAGTACTGTATGGATCACCTGTACGCGCACATCCATATCGGCGAGAAAGAGATCATCGACGTCCCCGAAGACCAGATCCATATGAAATAAGAAACAGGCAGAAGATCTGCTGACATTAAAAAAGCACACAGGAAACGATACAGAAGATCTGCTGATCATTAAAAAACCACATAGAAGACGATACAGAAGATCGTCTCAGCGATAAAGGCAACACAGATTCAGGAGAAATATGATGAAAACCCCGTTTACAACAAAAGAGAAGCTCGACGAAATCATCGCACAGATCCCCACGCCCTTCCACATCTACGATGAAAAGGGCATCCGTGAGAACGCGCGCCTGGTCCGCCAGGCATTTTCCTGGAATAAGGGCTTCCGGGAGTACTTCGCCGTAAAGGCCGAGCCCAATCCCGTGATCCTGAAGATCCTGAAGGAGGAGGGCTGCGGCTGCGACTGCTCGTCCCTCACCGAGCTCATGATGGCAAAGGCCATCGGCTGCTCCGGCGACCTGACCATGTTTTCCTCGAATGACACACCTGACGAGGAATACGTCTTCGCGAACGAGATGAACGCCATCATCAATCTCGATGACATCACCATGATCGACTCTTTCGCGAACGCGGTCGGCACCTTCCCGAAGACCATGTGCGTCCGCTACAATCCGGGCGGCGTGTTCAAGGTCAGCAACGGCATCATGGACACCCCCGGCGACGCCAAGTACGGCATGACGACGGACCAGATCTTCAAGGCCTTCCGGATCCTGAAGAGCAACGGAGTCGAGAACTTCGGCCTCCACTCCTTCCTCGTCTCAAACGCGGTCACGAACGACTACTACCCGATGCTGGCCAAGCTGCTTTTCCAGCTGGCCGTGGAGCTTCAGCAGGATACGGGCTGCCACATTTCCTTCATCAACCTGTCCGGCGGCGTCGGCATCCCCTACAAGCCCGGCGACCAGGCCAACGACATCCTCGAGATCGGAG
>CAYLHR010000220.1:0-3522 GCA_964383335.1 uncultured Lachnospiraceae bacterium | reverse complement strand
GAACGAGCACGACTTCGCGGACAACGCTTCCGCAGACGGGACAGCTGTGGTGGCCCATCTGGGTGCTCTGCCCGGCGGGATTCTGCTTGTGCTCATCGGTCTCAGACTGAGAAGACGTGACGGGTGACCCGGGCGGCTCTCATAAGAGACATGGAAAAACAGGATAGAATCTGTTATGATAAGGAAACGCGGAGACCTGCGTTTCCTTATCTTTTAGGTTTTCCTTATCTTTTGCGACGGAAGGGGAAAGAACGTTGAAACGGGCAATCGGCAACTTGTTTATTGTATTCGGACTGATTTCTGTCATAGGGGCCGGCGGTCTCTTCCTGTACAACTATCTGGACGCGAAGAGGGCGGCGGATGCCAGCGCGGAGATTCTCCGGAAACTCGACGAGGAGATGGCGAAGGATAACGGGACGGATGAGGATCAGGATCCCGTTGATGAAATTATAAGCGACGAGGCCAGGGCGAAATATACGCAGAAGGCCATGCCGACCGAGACCATCGACGGACAGAGGTATATCGGGAAGCTGGAGATCCCGTCCCTGGGCCTTACGCTTCCCGTCATGGAGAACTGGGACTATGAGCGGCTGAAGATCAGCCCCTGCCGCTACAGCGGTTCCTACTACTACGACGATCTCGTGATCTGCGCGCACAACTACGCGCGGCATTTTTCGCCGATCAAGTGGATCGGCATCGGTGTGGAGGTCAATTTCATCAATGTGAAGGATGAGGTCTACCGCTACAAGACGTCCAATATTGAGACGGTGGACCCCGTCAGCGTCGACGATATGATCAAGAACACGCATAATGACAAGAAGAGTAAGAAGGACTGGGACATGACGCTTTTTACCTGCAACACCGGCGGACAGACGCGGTGCGCGGTGAGGTGCGTGAGGGTGGACCGCGATCAGGCGTCCTCCGACAGCAGCGGCTCCGGTTCGTAAGGCGGGCGGAGCGGACCGCGCAAATCCGCATCAGGGCGATCAGCTTATTCGGAGCGGGCCGCGGAGAGGAATCTCTGGCGGCTCACTTTTTGTATTGCACAAGTGTATTACTTTCGAATATAATCAGTATCATCAATTGTATGGATCCGGGGATGTGCGGGAGCACATGATCCGGTCAGAACAGGAGGTCGGAATGGCGATTATCAAGAGGCAGGTTCCCCCGGTACAGCCGGCACAGACACAGAAGGCACCGCAGCAGTCGTCAGGCACACGCGAGCCGCAGGCCCAGACCCCGGCCCGGCAGGGCTCCTCACAGGAGCGGTACGAGGAACTGGCGAAGCTGGCGGAGCAGAAGCGGGAGGAGAGAAGAAAACAGGTGCTCACTCTCCGCGTCTCCGCCGAGACGATGAATAAGGCCAGGGCGCTGGGAAAGGGATATACGGGGATCCTGAGCCGGCTGCTGGAGGAGGCCCTTAATGATCCGGAAATGATCGAGAGATGTCTGTAAACATATTTTTTTGCAGCGTGTCCGTGAAAGTTTTGTATTTTATGAAGGTTTTGTAATAAGGATGCGTGAATTTGTAATCAGGTAATCACAGTTCGGACACCTGATTCTTTTAAGCTGTTTATGCGGCGGTTCATTTGGCTGCGCGCATGAACTGTTTTGAAATATCCGGGGAGCAGTAAAAAGGGGAGGAGCAATATGGCGAAGCAGTATACGGAAGAGGAGCTGGAGCGGATCGCGAGGAGCCGCGAGAAGCGGCGCAGCGCCGGCAAGACCGTCGTGATTGTGATTCTGAGCGCGCTGGTCGCCGTTCTGGTCGGCGTGCTCGCTTCCATGGTTTACCTCATGACGCAGATTCAGCAGGGGAAGAACGTCTCGTTCTCTGTCCCGTTCCTGAATCAGAAGCTGGAGTATTCCGTGGATGAGGAGGAAGTGACGGACAGCGCGGCTGCCTCCGCGGAAGCGGCGGCGGAGTCTGCCGCAGGCGGCGCGGAAGAGGCAGCTGCTGAGACGCAGTCCGCCGTGTCACAGCCTGCCGGATCGGAATCGGCGGCATCCGGGACGGAGGGGACTTCTTCGGCGGCGGAGAGCGCCGCGGGCGCGGCGCCTGACGCGGAGACGGCCGCGATAAAAGAGGTGGCGGCGGACACGCTGCCGGTGCCGGCGTCGAAGGAGGAGGCGCTGCAGTTCGCGGAAGGCTATGCGGTGCAGTACGATTATGACAGTGCGGTCGCGGTGATTCAGAGCTTCGCCGGCTACGAGTCGGACAGTGACCTCACCTCCGCCATCGACAGCTACACGGCACAGAAGGCGGCCTGCTACGTCGTGGATGTGCAGCGCGTGCCGCATATCTTCTTCCACTCCCTTCTGAATGACGACAGGGGTCTCCGGAAGGATGTTGTCGGGGAGCAGAGAGCGTGGAAGAACGACACGGCGATGGTGACCGCCGATGAGTTCGACAACGTGATTCAGCAGATGTACGAGGCCGGCTATGTGCTGATCTCGCTCGACGATATGTGCATCAAGACGCAGAACAGCGACGGGACGGTGTCGATCAGGCCCAGCGATCAGGTGCTTCTGCCGGAGGGCAAGAAGGCGTTTGTGCTCTCGGTGGACGATCTCAGCTATTACCACTCTTACGGGATCGGGACGCAGGGCTACGCGACGAAGCTGGTTCTCGATGAGAACGGCGCCGTCAAGTGCGAGTACACCAATGAGAGCGGGGAGACCCTGATCGGGGACTACGACGTGGTGCCGAGGATGGATACATTTATCCATGAGCACCCGGAGTTCGCGTATCACAACGCGAGAGGAACCGTGGCGCTCACCGGATACAACGGCGTGTTCGGCTACAGAACCAACGATTATTACAAGGATATTAATCATCCCAAGCTGGACAAGGACCAGGTGCAGTGGCTGAAGGATCACCCGGATTTCAGTTTCGATGAGGACGTCGCCTCCGCAAAGGCGATCGCGGATGCGATGAAGAAGGAGGGGTGGACATTTGCGAGCCACACCTACGGCCACTGGAACGCGTCCTCGCACACGGCCGCGGAGCTGAAGACCGACAACGAGCGCTGGATGACCTGCAACCACGAGATTATCGGGGATATCGACAAGATCATCTTCGCCTTCGGCGGCGATATCGGCACAGCTCACGGCTATACGGCGGACAACGATAAGTTCCAGTATTTCAAGAGCCAGGGGTATAATATCTTCTGCAACGTGGACGGCCACGCCGGCTGGACCGAGTTCGGGGAGAATTATATGAGGACCGGGCGGATTCCGATCGACGGCTTCTCCCTCTATCAGGCCATGACGGAGACGGGAGGCTCCCACGCGACCTACAGCGCGTCGTACGAGGTGCTCGGTATCCACGACATCGACAAGTTCTTCAACAAGAACCGCATCGTGCCGATCGAAACGGAATAAATTTACTCACTTTTAAAAAAAGGTCTTGCATTCCATCCGGGTGTGTGATAGTATATCAATCACGGCCGGTTGGTCAAGGGGTCAAGACGCCGCCCTCTCACGGCGGAAACAAGGGTTCGATTCCCTTACCGGCTACGA
>CAYLHR010000219.1:0-3529 GCA_964383335.1 uncultured Lachnospiraceae bacterium | reverse complement strand
TTCATCCTCTTCTCTTGCCCGACGGATCGCTTCATCGATCAGATCACGGGGAACACCGCGCCGGACAAGGTCCATTCTGATCCTCTGCAGGCTTTTGCCGCTTCTTCTGATTTCTATAAAATGTTCCGCATACCGGCGGTCATCTATATAGCCGTAAGAGCGGACATACTCGATGGCGTCGTTTACCGCGGATTCGGAAAATCCGGCTGCCTCCAGCTTCTCCCTCAGCTGGTGCTCCGTTCGGTCCATACCCGTGAGAAAGACGAGAGCCTTTTTGCGGGCTCTCGTCCTCTCGTCATCGCGGGTTTCTGTTCGCTTTTCGGCGGACCGTTCCGCGAATACGTTTCTGCCCGCGGGATTATCATTCCATCTCATATTTCGTCCATCATTTTTTCATTGATTGAGTCAGAGGGACACGTCTTCTTTGACTCATTGCTTACGTGATATTACGAGTCATACACGTTCCCACTGGTTCATCTGCAAAACTTTTGACTCACTGTGTCGCAGACACAGTGAGTCAAAAAGAACCGTCCCTACTGACTCATTCTTCTGCGGTCTCGGTGATGGGCTCGCTGTCGTCCGGCGTATCCGCTTCGACGTCTTCGTCGACCGGAAGACCGTAGGAGCAGCGCACTTTCATCTCGATTTCATACATGACGTCAGGATTGCTCTCGAGGTAGATCTTCGCGTTCTCGCGTCCCTGGCCGATCTTGACTCCGTTGTAGGCGAACCATGCACCGCTCTTTTCGATAATGTCGTTGTCGACGGCGAGGTCCAGAATGTCTCCCGATTTGGAAATGCCTTTACCGAACATGATGTCGAACTGGGCCTCCTTAAACGGCGGAGCAACCTTGTTCTTAACAATCTTGATCTTCGCGCGGTTGCCGATCATCTCTCCGCCCGCCTTCAGGGTTTCGATTCTTCTTACGTCCATGCGGATTGAAGCGTAGAACTTGAGCGCTCTTCCGCCGGTTGTCGTCTCAGGATTGCCGAACATGACTCCGATCTTCTCGCGGAGCTGATTGATGAAAATGACGATGCACTTTGTCTTGCTGACACTGGCCGTCAGCTTCCGAAGCGCCTGGCTCATGAGGCGGGCCTGCAGGCCGACGTGGGAATCTCCCATGTCTCCGTCAATCTCGGCCTGCGGCGTGAGGGCGGCGACTGAGTCGACAACAATAATGTCCACCACGCCGGAGCGGACCATGGTCTCCGCTATCTCAAGGGCCTGCTCTCCGGAGTCCGGCTGGGAAATGTAGAGGTTGTCAATGTCCACGCCGATGTTGTGCGCGTAGACCGGGTCGAGTGCGTGCTCCGCGTCGACAAATCCGGCGATGCCGCCCCTCTTCTGCACTTCCGCGACCATGTGGAGTGCAACGGTGGTTTTTCCGCTTGACTCCGGTCCGTAGATCTCGATGATTCTTCCCTTCGGTACTCCGCCCACACCGAGCGCGATATCGAGGGACAGGGATCCCGTCGGAATCGCCTCAATGTTCATGGACTGGCTCGCCTCTCCGAGCTTCATGACGGCGCCCTTGCCGAATTCCTTCTCAAGCTGGCTGATGGCGGCGTCAAGCGCCTTCTCCTTCTCTTCGCGGAGGCTGGCCGCGTTGACGGTAACGGACTTGCTGGATATCTTCCCGGTTGTTTTTTTCAAAGCTGGATCTCCTTTTATTTAAAAGAAATGGAATAAAATGTGCTGTCGTATCATGCAGCCGCTGAAACGTGGCTTTATCTGCTGTCATTCAGAAAGCAGAACGTATGTTCGCTCCTTATGGTAAGATACTACACCGGATTGGCGTTGTCAAGCGGAAAACATGATGGAAATCATCAGGCCTCAGAATAAAGGCTGCAGAACAGAAAAATCCTTAATCTATTATAGAGCGAACCGCACGGCTGCGCAAGGGCAAAGGATCCATAAAAAACATGGCGAACATTTGTTCGATCTCCCTCTTGCATATTTTTCTCCCCTATATTATAATATTTTTAGGTATAAACCAGAGCCGGCTTCACTACCTGAAAGAATGAGGGAAAAACATCTTTATGAGCACCAAAGACGAAATCATCAGTGTAGGACTGCTGAATGAAGTACTGCTTGAATTTGCTGATACAAAAATTTACAATGAACTTACGGACATATTGCTCCGTGAGATGCCGGCTCACGAGGCCGCCTCTTACAGGCGTATGATCGCCGGAGAAGAGCTTCCGCCTCTGATCTCGGATGTGATTGCGAAGAAGGTTTTTTCACCGGATGAGAACAGGGAACTGACGGAATTTCTGCTTCGGGAAGTGACGGGGGATCAGTCCATCTCTGTCAGCGGCGGTGCCCCGAATGAGGGATACAGTCAGAACCGGCATGCAAAAAAGATGATTTTCGACGTCCCGATTACGCTCCTGGACAGGAGGCGTGTTGATTTCGAATTTCAGATGATTGCACAGGATTTCTCCATGACACGAGCGGAGCTGTATGCTTCCGACATGTTAATGATCCAGTATTCAGTCGATTCAAATGATAGAAAAGGCAATTTGTCTTATGACGATGTCCGCGGGGTAATTCTGGTCATCTTCATGAGAAACAGCCCGAAAGATTTCGCCGGTTTCAATTCCCGGAGCCATATACACAGATTTAATTCATGGGTTTCTGATACGGGAATGCAGGTGGAAAGTCTCAGAAACATCATTTTTGTCCAGCTTGATAAAGCACTGGCACAGTTTCATGAGCTTCACATGTCCGGCGGGGAACCGTCGGCGCTCGATACGCTGCTCGCTCTGATGGCGGATGTGAATGACAAGGATGTACAGCTGGAAGCTGAGAAGGTACCTGTTTTATCGTCAATTTGCAGTAATGTGTCCCTATATGTACAGGAAAAGGAGGTGCAAACCATGCTATTAGCAGAAAAGTTCGCCCAGGCAGATCTGAATGCGATGCGGACGACTATGCTTAGAGAAGGACTTGAACAGGGTCTTGAACAAGGGCGTGCGCAGGGTCTTGCCGAAGGACGCGTCGAGGGCAGCAAGGAAGTGCTTTACTCTCTCGCAGCCAGGCGGAAGATCTCGCTTGAGGACGCGGCGGAAGAAGCCGGTGTAGACGTCGACACCTTCCGGGCTCAGGCGAAGCTCTGCGGCTTCGATCTGTAAGCTGACCGGTAAACCGTTCTGAACGTTAAAAGACTGCCCGCTGTGATATGTTTGTCCATATCATAACGGGCAGTCTTCTTCTCTTCACTTTAGCCGTATCTTCATCATTCTGCTGAACAGCGGCCGCTCTGACAGAACATCCCCTCCGCTCATCAGCGGTCGCTCTGACAGAACTCATCCCCTCCGCTCTTCAGCGGCCGCTCTGACAGAACATCCCCTCCGCTCATCAGCGGCCGCTCTGACAGAACTCATCCCCTCCGCTCTTCAGCGGCCGATCAGCCAGTCATACATCTCCTGATACTGAAGCGCCGAGGTCTTCAAAGAGAAGTGAGTCGCCATGGATCGGTCGACCATCCGGTTCCACTCTCGCTACTTGTCGTAGACGATCTTC
>CAYLHR010000218.1:0-3548 GCA_964383335.1 uncultured Lachnospiraceae bacterium | reverse complement strand
CCTGTATCAAGGACCAGGGCGCCGTCGCCATCCTGCAGCTCTGCCACATCGGTCACCAGTTATCTCTCGCGGATAAGAAGGAGTCTCTCGGACCGTCCACCATGTTCGAGATGCAGGGCGGCATCCGCCCCTTCCCGATCCGGGGCCTCACGACCGCCGAGATCAATCAGATCATCGACGACTTCGCGCAGGCCGCCTGGCGCGCGAAGATGGCGGGCTTTGACGGCATTGAGATCCACGGCGCGATCGGCCATCTCATCAATATGTTCTGTTCGCCCCAGTACAACCACAGGACGGACAAATACGGCGGAAGTCCCGAAAACCGCATCCGCTTCATGATCGAGATCATCGAGGCGTGTCAGAAGTCCTGCGGGAAGGATTTCCCGATCATCGGCCGCATCTGCGGCGATTCCTTCGATCCCGTCGACATCTCGCTCGAGGAGGGAATCATTCACGCGAAGGCCCTTGAGAAGACGGGCATCGTGGCCCTGCATCTCGTCGGAGGCGACTCCAACAATGTCCGCGTCATCAACGCGCAGTACGACCCGCGGGGGGATTATATCCAGACGGCGAAGGCCATGAAGGAGGCGGGAATTAAGCTCCCGATCATCCTGGACGGCGGCTTCACGACGCCGGAATTCGCGGAGGAGACCCTGGAGGCGGGCTATGCGGACTTCATCGGCATCGGAAGGCCGGCTCTCGCGGACCCCGCCTGGATCAAAAAGATCAAGGCCGGCAGGAGAGAGGATATCATCCCCTGCATGCGCTGCACGATGGGCTGCGTCGGCACCATCGCGGGCTTCAACGCGGCGATCGGACTCCGCTGTTCCGTGAACCCCTTATGCAACTGCTCCAATTTCAGAAAGGTGGAGCCGGCCGGGGAGAAAAAGCGGATCTGCGTGATCGGCGGCGGCCCCGGCGGTATGGAAGCGGCGCGCGTGGCAGCGGAGCGGGGACACGAGGTCACGCTTTACGAGAAGAGAAAGCTGGGAGGCACCATGCACGAAGCCGGCTTCAGCGAGGAGCTGAAGAGCGATATCCGGATTCTGATCGAATATTATGTCAATCAGATGAAGAAGCCGGGCATCACGGTTATTGAGGAGGAGGCGACGGCGGAGAAGGTCCTCGCCGGCGGCTATGATGCCGTGATCGTCGCCGCGGGCGCGCAGCCGGTGATCACGAAATATGAGAAGCAGGGCCTCGCAAATGTGCACAGCATCTACGAGTACTGCGGCAATCCCTCCGCCTTCGACCTGGGGGATAAGGTCGTGATCGCAGGCGGCTGCTTCATGAATCTCGAGGTCGCCCAGTCCCTCCTCCGCGCGGGAAAGAAGGTCACCGTCGTGTCCAGAAGAGGCGGCGGCATGATGGGCGTCATGGAGATCGGGGATGACAATTCCTCCCCGCAGCAGCAGCGCCTGATGATCCTGAACGCGCAGAAAGGCATTGTGTACAAGCTCGCGAAGGACGTCGCGGATGTCACGGAGACGGGTGTCGTGCTGAGAGACTTAAAGACGAAGGAAGAGGAGACGGTGGAGTGCGATACCCTGCTCATCTGCCGCGGATATACCGGGCGGCCGAAGATCTATGATGAGCTTCTTAAAGAAATGAGCGAGGTTCATCTCATCGGAGACAGCAGGATGAAGATCCGCTGCAATGACAAGAGAAATATCGGCGACGCCATCCTTGAGGGCTGGCAGATCGCCCAGCGCATCTGACCGGAGGTGACCGAAGATGAAAAATATGACAAAGCATCCCTTACGTATCACGGCGGACGCGCTGAAGACGGCATTTCTGCTGGAGGGCTTTCAGCTTTACGACAACGGAGAATATCCGGAGCTCGAGCGCGCGGAAGTCAATGTGAAGATCTTTGAGAATCCCGGCGCCGTAAAGAAGCCGGTGCTGCTGGAGGAGGGGCAGTACGCCCTCCGGACCCAGCTGCTTCCCTTCGCACTCCCCGCGATGGGACGGGATGGCCGCCTTCCCGCCGCGGTCTCGGGCAAGGTCTTTGACGGGAGCTGCGCGGCGCATCCGGCGCACCTCCTCATCGAGGGCGTGCTTCCCGGGACACTCAGCCTGTACGATATCGGCGTCCTGTGGAAGAAGATCGCCAGGCGGGCCTTCGGCGCGGCCTGTGACGCTGAGACGGTAAAATGCAGCGGGCGCAGGGCGGGATCAGATCTCGCCTCATGGGGCAGCAGCGCGATGACGGACAATACGCTGGCTGAGCCGGACACCTGGGAAATCAGGGTCTCGGGTCCGGAAGAGAAGAGCTTCGTTCTGGGCTATTTCGGCACCATGACATGGCTGGGATCGGCCCTCCTCGGTGCGGCCGGAGCCGGGAACTGCTTCGCCTTCTCCATCGACGTCGACAGCGCGGCTGTGTGGTCGCTGGGCCTTGCAGACAGGGAGGCGCTCTTCAATAATACGCAGGAATTCCTCGGCGGCTTTGCCGACGGCTCCGTCTCTGCGACGGAGGCCTTCGAGGACCGGTGCAGGGACGTGCTCCGGGCCCTGGGATATACGGAGGGGTACGGACCCAAGATCTATCCGGACGGCATCTACAAAAAGATGAACATGATTCAGGACGAGTGGGATCTCAACAATAAGGGGGTGCAGCTGGCTGAGCCCCTCGGGGATCAGACCGGCCTGCCGACGGTTCTTACTCCTGCCATCGAACAGATTCTGAGTGAAAAATGGGCCGCGGGCGAGACCTGCGCCAGGGCCTTCGAGATCTCGCACATTTTCATGCCGCAGAAGGACGGGGCTCCCATCGAGAAGCTCGCGCTCTCCTTCGGCGCCTACGGGGAGGATATGGATCTCGGCACATTTAAAGAAGAGGTGGGGGACTTCCTCACGAAGATCGGAAATAAGAACCACTTCTACGTCCCCACGGGCCTCGCGATCGCCTACAACACGAAGGAGTGCCTGCTCCTTCTCGACGAGAAGATGAGCTATCTCGGCGGCAACTTCGGCGGCATAAGCGAAAAGGCCGAGCGGAATTTCGGGATCGGGACGCACGCCTACATGGCCAATCTCGAGCTCCTGCCGCTTAAGAACAAGGCGGACGAGGAGTACGGCTATATCGCGCCGGAGCTCCGGTAGAAAGAAGCTCCTTAAGAAAACTGCGGATAAGGCTCTGCCCGGCGGTACCCGGCACTTACGCGTCCTGGCCGGCGGGAAGATCTTTTACGATGACCGTCGTGAGATAGGAGGCGTCCTCCGGAATTTCGGCGGCGGAGCGGAAGAGCCGTTCCTCCGCCGCACCGCAGTGGGAGACGGCACGGACGCCGGCCCTGCCTGAACGCTCCATATCGCGCAGCTTCTCCAGAAGAGAGGGGAAGCTGCGCTTATTTTTCATGAGGATCTTTGTGCCGGGCAGGGCGAGGGCGGCCTCCTGATCCGCGGAGCCGGGGATGATGTGAATCATCTCGTCCCTCTCCCCGAGGCTTATGCCGAGCGCAGAAGCGGCCGCCAGAAAGGAGGCCGCGCCGCACACGGTTTCCGTCCGGAGTCCCGCCCGGTGCAGGCGGAGTTCGAGATAGGCC
>CAYLHR010000217.1:0-3549 GCA_964383335.1 uncultured Lachnospiraceae bacterium | reverse complement strand
GCTCGATCGAGACGGTCTTCCCGTAATAATTCTTAAACTCAAAGGACGTCCCGTAGGTGTCATACTCCTCGTGCCACTCCGCCATCAGGTCCTCCACCTTCGCGCGGCTGAGCGTGACATGTTCCCCGTCATCGGTGAGCAGGGAGGCGATCATCTTCTTGTCAAATGTCTCGGCCGTATCCGTCACCGTAAAGGTAAGCCCCGCGCTCCGGAGGAATCTGTTCCACTCCTGAGCCCTGGCCGTGAGGGCGGGATCATCGCTCCTCACCCCCGGAAGAATGCGGCACTCCTCGAGGCTCACGGTCGGAAGCCCGCCTTCCACGGCCTGCCGGATCTCCTCCCTGGCCTTTTTGACCGCAAGCTCCGTGCCCTCCTTTTCCGCGACGATCGCGTAGGAGCCGTCCTCGCTCTCCGAAAGCTGCGCGTCCACGGGCTCCTCCATATTCTCCTCCCGCAGCATGGAAAGCCCGTCCAGCTCCTCTTCAAGCACATCCCGGTTGTATTCCATCACAAGCGGCACATCCCGGTTCTTAGGGAAAAAACCGGCGAAGGGCCAGAGCAGCACGTGCTGTCTCCGCATCGACCTGCCGATTCCGGAGGCATCCACGATCTTAAGAGCAAGTCCGGCATCACTGATCGTCTCATTGCCGGCGGGTCCCTCCACCGTCAGGCTGTAGTGATCCGCGGCCTCCTGAAGGGCGGCGCGCGCCTCCCCGCCGGACATGCCGCTCACCTCGACCCCGTTCGCCGTTGTATTGGGAAGAAAATGCAGCAGATAATACACCGATCCGCACAGATATAAAAGGACAGCGGCAAGCACCGCCGCCAGAATCAGCCTCTGCTTTCTGACCTCAGCGATCCGTTCCTCTTTTGTCAGCTTTCTATTATGTTTTCCGGATCCTTGTCCCTTTGTCTTCATATTCCTTTGACGGGCAGCGCCCGCCGCGCGGCACTTCGTATTTACAGCCGCCGCATCAGTCTGATATAAAATACAGTCATCGTCATGAGCTGGCTGACTGAGATGGACTCATTTTTGCCGTGAACCATCCCCCGCTCCTCCTTTGTCATCACCATGGGTGAAAAGCGGTAAATGCGGTCTGTCAGCCTTTCGTAGTATCTGGAATCCGTTCCTCCGTTCATCTGATACGGGGCGACCGGAATCCCCCTCCAGGTCTCCCGGATCACGGATTTCAGCATCCCGTACTCCCCGCAGCGGATATCCGACGTCCCGGTCGCCTCCGTCCCCGAGATGAGGCGCACCTCCACATCCGGATCTTTGGATACCTTCTTCAGATACGCAGCCGCTGACGCCAGGGAATCCCCCTCGAGCAGGCGGACGTTGACGCCGAGAGCCGCCCGGTCCGGCAGCACATTGAAGGCGGACCTGCCCTCCATCACCGTGACAGCGCAGGTCGAGCGCACCATGGCATTAAAAGTCGTCCCGAGACGCACGGCCAGCGCCGCGACGAGAGGGGACGCGAGATCCGCGTGCCGGAAAAAGGGCCGGAGCGGCGCGGGCGCCGCGTCCGCAATCTCGCGGAACATCAGGCGCACGGGCGTACTCATGCGGGCCGGAAACGGGTGATTCTCGATATTGACAGCGGCCTTCGCCAGCCTTCCGATCACGGTGTGCTTCGGGGGAGTGGACGCGTGTCCGCCCTTTTCCCCCTCAATCGAGATCAGGTAATTCGCGGTTCCCTTCTCCGCGACGCCGACCATGGCGACGGGGCCCGGCACGCCGGGAACACCCTCCGGAACCACGGTGCCGCCTTCGTCGAAGACAAAGCGGGGCCGGATCCCCTCCCCTTCCAGAAAGGAAACGATCTCGGAGCAGCAGGTCCCGCAGGTCTCCTCCTCGCCTCCGAAGCTGAGGATCACGTCGTGCCGGAAACGGACGCCGTTCACGATCAGGAAGCGGGCCGCCTCCATGATCGCGCAGAGCGTGCACTTGGTATCCAGCGTGCCGCGTCCCGCGATCCTGCCGTCCCGGAGCACCGGCTCAAAGGGATCCGTCTCCCATCCGTCCCCGTCAGCGGGAACGACGTCGTAGTGGGCCATGAGAACGGCGGGATCCCCCTTTTCCTCACCCGGGATCCGGATCACGACACCGTACTCCCCGACGAGATACGCCTCCGCGGCCTCAAACACCTCCGGATAACGCTCCTTCAGCAGATCCCTGAATCGTTTGAATTCAGCCCTGTCCGTGCGGGACGGATCGTCCGTCGACACCGTCCTTATGCGGATCATATCCATGAAATTTTGTATTAATCTGTCCCTGTTTAATCTCATACAGAATTAACACTAGCGATTTTCTTTCTCCATGTCAAGTATCGAACTTCCTGATTTGCGGTGACTGGACAAGATTTTGCGATCCGCCGCCGGCCCGGAGCCCTGTTCACAAACACTTCATCGTTTCAGCGCTTGAACCTTGCGGCACTTCGCGTTACAATCATGAGCGGCACAAGAATTAATATATGAGGAGATGTGAATATGAAAAAAAAGCTGACAGTGCTTCTGCTCTGCTCGGTCCTGGCCGCGTCCGGCTGCGGCTCCGCCGGAAGTGCGGGCGGAACAGATTCTGCCGCTGAGAGCGCGGAGAGTACCACGAGCGAAGAAAGCGCGGGCGGGGAGGCGGAAGAGGCCGCTCCTGAGGAAGAGGCGGATACCGGCACCACCTACGACGAGGCCCCGATTGCGGATACCGAGATGACGGCGGAGAATGCCGCTGAATTTGTGACACTGGCGGAATACAAGGGCATCGAGATCGAGCTCCCCGCCGACACCGCGATTGAGACCGGAATGGTCGCCGGCATCGATTACGTCGGAACCATCGACGGCACTGCCTTTGAGGGCGGGACCGGAAGCTATGATCTCGAGATCGGCTCGCACAGCTTTATCGACGATTTTGAGGATCAGCTGGTCGGCCATAAGGCGGGCGAAAAGGTCGATGTGAACGTCACCTTCCCGGAGGATTACGGCAGCGAGGAGCTGGCGGGAAAGGACGCCGTCTTCGCGGTCACGATCAATAAGGTTTACCGGTCCACGCCGGACATGGTCCTCTCCGATATTGTGGCGCACTCCAAGGTGCTGCAGTACCCGAAGGACATCACGGACAACTGGATGCAGTACCTCATCGATCAGTATTCAAGCATGTCGCAGACAGACAGCACCGCTTCATCTGACACAAAAAAGCCGGAGACTCTGGCCGAGCTTGCCGAGCTGACCAATATCGACGAGGAGACGCTGAAGCAGCAGATGCTGACGAACGCCAAGGCCGGCGTGGTCGCCAGAGCAATCCTTTTTGCCGAGGGTGTGACGCGCGAGGACGAGCTCTACACCGAAACCCTGAGCTCTCTGCTTGAGACCAGCGGCCTCGGTTCCGTGGAGACGGCCGTTAAGAACGGCATTCCGGAATTCCAGATCTACTACATCGGCGATATTCAGACCGCGCAGAAGATCATCGTCAATAACCAGAAGACGGCTTAACCGTCAAAAGCCGCGTCCGAAGACCGGAGGCCGGAAAGAATCCAGAAGGGCGCGTCGCTTTTT
>CAYLHR010000216.1:1386-3550 GCA_964383335.1 uncultured Lachnospiraceae bacterium | reverse complement strand
TTGCGTCCGTGACGCAATGAGTCAAAAAGAACCGTCCCCGCTGACTCCCATGACGCAACGAGTCAAAAAGAACCGTCCCCACTGACTCAAAAAGGGCCCCTGCAAGCAGGAGCCCTCTGTAAACTCATTATTCAGCAGAACCAAGCGGGTGCCACAGGGACTCGATAACCTCATCGACGTTGTCGGTCGCCGTGATCAGGCCGCACTCGATGTAGACCTCGACGATGCTGCTCATCTGCTCGGTGGCATACTCGTCACTCTGCATGCCGAAGGACATCAGCTTGTGAAGCTCGAGGTTCATGTCGTACTTGTCCGCGGGATACAGGCCGAGATCCATCAGCTTCTGAGTCGCCTCTTCCGGATGCTCACCCTCGTACTTAAGGGCCTTCTTCACGCAGGAAGCAAGCTTTTCAGCCGTAATCGGGTTCTCCTTCACGAAGTCCTTGTTCATCATGATGATGCAGCAGAGCTCGTTTGTGCTGTTTCCGTCAGCGGAATCGATCTTTCTCAGGATTCCCTGCTCGACGAGCGGATATCCGAAGGACTCGGCGAGAAGCGCGCCCTGGATTTCTCCGTTCTGCATGGCGGTGACGCAGGCATCCTGCTCAACCGGTGTCAGAGTCACATCCTCAAGAGGATTCATGCCGGCCTCGAGAAGGAGACGGGCCGTGATGTTGTAGTCAGACGCGCCGATGCCGTTCGGGACGGAGATGGACGTGCCCTTCAGATCCTCATAGTGCTGATATTCGCTGTCCGCAAGGACGTACAGAGCCTTGCAGCCCTGAAGCAGGTGTGCGGCGCCGACGAACTGGACGTTCACGCCGTTTGTCGCAGGAACAGTCGCCTTGGCGATGTGGCCGATGGCGATGTCGCACTGACCGGTTCCGATCGCCTCGATATCGGACTCACCCTTGAAGCCCTCAACCGTAAGACCGGCCTCTTTGTAGTAGCCGAGCTCCTCAGCCAGATTTGTGGCCGCCGTGCAGCTGGCGCCGATCCAGTAATGAAGGGTCTTGCCGTACGCGGGCTCCTGCTTCCACGCCTCCTCGTCCACCGCATCGGCTGCGCCTTCCGCCGCGCTCGCGACAGAGGCCGCCTCACTCACAGCAGCTTCCGCTGCGCTCTCAGCTGTCGAAGCAGCTTCCTCAACCGCACTCTCAGCCTCGGAGACAGCCTCTTCCGCAGCTGACTCAGCCGCGGATACGGCCTCCTCAGCAGCGCTCTCGGCCTCTGATACGGCTTCCGCCGCAGCGCTCTCGGCCGGCGCCGCGCTTCCGCCGCAGGCCGCAAGACTCAGGGTCATGACAGATGCCAGACCAAGTGCTGCCAGTGTTCTCATTTTTCTCATTTCATTCCTCCTTCTTCAGGTGCATTTATCCTTTAATGTCATTTGACATTAAATTCAGTATTTCATTTCTGTACCGGATGAAAGCCTCGCTGCTCCTGTGCCGCGGGTACTCCAGAGAAATCGGAATCTCCCGCTTGATACGCCCCGGCTTTCCGTCCATGACGTACACCCGCGTGCTCATATAGACAGCCTCATCAATATCGTGCGTGACCATGACCGCCAGCTGGTTGTCCATATGCCACATATCCAGAATTTCCTTCTGCATATTCATGCGCGTAAACGCGTCCAGCGCGCCGAGCGGCTCATCGAGAAGAAGAATCTCCGGCCGGCTGATCAGTGCGCGGGCGAGCGCCACCCTCTGGGCCATTCCACCGGACAGCTGTCCCGGAAAATCAGAAGAAAAATGATCCAGTCCGATCACATGTATCATCCTCTCCACCGCTTCATTCTGCGCCCTGGCCTGGCCCTTTACGCTGAGACTGAAGGCGATATTGTCCTTCACGGTGAGCCAGGGAAACAGGGTCGGCTTCTGAAAGACCATACCGACTCTCGGGCCCGGACCCGCTATTTTCTCATCATTGATATAGAGCTCTCCCGTGGTCGGCGGCACAAGGCCCGCGATCATCCGGAGTATGGTCGATTTTCCGCACCCCGAAGGTCCCACGATGCTGATAAACTCATGCCCGGTCATCTGCAGATCGATATCGGCCACGGCGCTGGTCACGCTATCGCTGTCCACTCTGGAGAAGCTTTTTGAGACATTTTTTATTTTGAGAGTAATTTTAGATTATCAATTCAATTTGTTTAACACATATA
>CAYLHR010000216.1:0-1376 GCA_964383335.1 uncultured Lachnospiraceae bacterium | reverse complement strand
TCAGCCATAAAGGCCCTCCTCACTGCCAGCGCAGCATCCGCGTCCTGATGAGTCCCACAACGCGGGTCACCAGATTAAAGACGATGCAGATAATGATGATGGCCGCGAACATCTTATTATAGGCCGCCCAGGACTTCGCCCAGGTGATGTACCAGCCAAGACCCGCCTTCACGCCCATCATCTCCGCGATGATCAGCGATACGCAGGAGGAACTCATCGCCTGCGTCATTCCCTGAAGAATGCTCGGCATGGCGCCCGGAATCGCGATCCGGAACACCAGCTGTCTCTCCGTCGCGCCCAGCGTCCTCGCCGCCTCGAGATAGTCCCGGTCCACATTGCTGATACCGGTCGTAGCGGCAACCGTCACCGCGAACCAGGCGCCCAGCCCCACGATAAAGGCGGAGCCGGCAGTCAGGGATTTGACGAGCAGCATGATAAGGGGAATCCAGGTGGCGGTCGGGATCGGTCCCAGCACCTTCACAATGGGACTCACCCAGTAATTGACCTTTTCGCTGTAACCGCAGGCCACGCCGGTGATCAGCCCGAGAAATGATCCGCTCAGATACCCCACCATCAGAAGTCTCAGCGAGTACAGCGTGCAGATCGCGAGCTGGCCCCTGTCAAGAATCATCGCGTTGATAATATCGTTAATCCAGGGAATAAAGGGATAGAGCAGATAGCCCGTTTTCAGGGTCGCCCAGTCAAAGAGGGCAAACAGAAGGTAAAGTGCTGTCAGAAACGGTGCCGAATGCCGCACCTTCGCGAACTTCTGTCGGTTGCCCTGGCCTCCGTAAATCAGACCGAGTACCCATTTTACCGCGTAGAAAAGAAGTGGAATAAGCAGAAAGATGATATAGCGTTCAGGATTCTGATTCGGATATTTATCCGGAATAAGCAGATACTCAAGCAGAGCTGCGGCAAACCCGGCAAAAGGAAGAAGGGAAACAATAAAATCGGACAGGTCCTGTCCCTTTCCCCTCCGGTCGCGTTCCAGCTCCCACAGCTGGTCTCTGTTCATGTTCCCTTCGTGTCGGGAATTCGTTTCCTGTATATCAGTAGAAATTGAAGACTGTTCCATAAAAGGCGCTCCTGCATACCTCAATCATCAGACACTGCGCCGGTCGGAATCATTTTCCACACCCGCTTTACGAAAAACTACTCCATGCAGAGAGCGGAAAAATCTCAACAGACCCAGTAACTATCATCATATTCAGCGCGCTTGTATTTCGCAAATAGTCTTTTTGTATATGGCCGTCTCTTTATTAAGATTTTCTATAAAGCGAGTCAGGGGGGGGGGGGGGTTTTACGGCAGGCGGGGAAAGGGGGGGGGGCAAGGCAGGGGGGGCACTGTGGGGTTTGGGAGATGCTTTCGGCGG
>CAYLHR010000215.1:0-3555 GCA_964383335.1 uncultured Lachnospiraceae bacterium | reverse complement strand
CACACCTGACCGCCTGATCAGAAGCAGCCTCATGGAATTGAGAATACACAGCACGGCGACGCCGACGTCCGCGAATACGGCGGCCCACATGTCGGCGAAGCCGAGTGCGCCCAGGATCAAAATGAGAAGCTTGACCGCGAGAGCAAACACAATATTCTGCTTCGCGATGGATACGGTCCGGCCGGCAATCCGCATCACCGCAGGGATGCGTCTCAGATTGTCATCCATAATCACGACATCCGCGGCCTCGATCGCGGCGTCGGATCCCATGGATCCCATGGCGATCCCCACGTCCGCCCGCGCGAGAACCGGCGCGGCGTTGATTCCGTCGCCGATATAGACGAGCGTTCCCGTACCCGGCCTGCCCGCATACTCCTCGACCTTCTCCATCTTATCCTGCGGAAGAAGGCCCGCGTGCACCTCCGTCAGTCCGAGCTCCGCCCCGACAGCGTCCCCGACGCTCTTCCGGTCGCCGGTCAGCATGACGACGCGGGACGCCCCCGCCGCCTTCAGCTCTTCGACCGCCGTCTTCGCCTCTTCCTTCACCTCGTCCCTGATCGCGATCATGCCGAGGAGCCGGTACGGCTGTGCGGATCCTGCCGGCTTCTTAAGGTCCGCCTCCTCCCGCTCTCCGCCGCCGGCAAGCTCTGCCGCGAAGCAGACCGTGGCCGCATCCGCCCCGCCCCTCCCGGCGGCCGCGCGCGTCACGGCGTCAACGGCTTCAGCCGGAATCCCGAGCTCCTCCATCAGAGCCGCGCTGCCTGCGGCAATTCTCCTGCCGTCCGCAAGCAAAGTGACAAGGCCCCGGCCGGCCGCATTTTCCGAGGAGATAAAATGCGCCGCTTCCGATTCCGGAAAGCGCTCCCCGCGGGCCTGAAAGAGAGAGACCGCGATCGGATGCGTGGACCCGCCCTCCGCCGCGCAGGCGGAAAGCAGCAGCTCCTCCTCCGTCACTCCCTGCGCCGGATAGAGACCGCTCACGCGGAATGTGCCTTTCGTGAGCGTCCCCGTTTTATCCGTGATGACCGTCCCGGGCTTCGCGAGCAGCTCCAGATAATTGGAGCCCTTCACCAGGATGCCGTTTCTCGACGCGGCGCCGATTCCTCCGAAAAAGGCCAGCGGAACCGAGATCACGAGCGCGCACGGGCACGAGATGACGAGAAATGTGCAGGCCCTGTATATCCAGGCGAGGGGATTTCCCGCAATCAGGGACGGGATCACCGCGAGGGCCAGCGCCCCGAAGACGACGGCCGGCGTATAGTATCTCGCGAAGCGGGTGATAAAGTTCTCCGTCCTCGATTTCTTCTCGGAGGCCGTCTCCACCATCTCGAGAATCCTGGCGACCGTCGAGTCATCATAGCCCTTCAGCGCCCGCACGCGCAGAAGTCCCTCCCCGTTGATGCAGCCGGATATGACCTGGTCTCCGGGGCGCGCGGACCGCGGAACCGACTCCCCCGTGAGCGCGGCCGTATTGATCATGCTCTCTCCTGACACGACCTCGGAATCCACGGGGATCTTCTCCCCCGGCCGGATCACGAGGATCTCCCCCGGCTCCACATCATCGGGATCCACCGTCTCGATGCCGCCGTCTTCCGTCTCGCGGTTCGCGTACTCGGGGGCAATGTCCATCAGCTCCGTGATCGACTGTCTCGACCGGCCGACCGCGTAGCTCTGGAACCACTCGCCGATCTGGTAGAAGATCATGACCGCCGCCGCTTCCTCGTGCTCCGCGGTGATAAATGCGCCCGCCGACGCGACCGTCATGAGGAAGGACTCGTCGAACATCTGCCTGTTGCGGATTCCGAGCACAGCCTTTCGGAGCACGTCCCTGCCGCAGATGAACCAGGGTATGAGATAAAAGATCAGATTCACCCATCTGTTATCAGCGAGAACAGGGATCATCCGCGTCTTCTCCGCGCCCAGAATCAGCAGAAATATGATCAAGGCTGCCGCGATTTTCCGCATCTCTTTTTTCTGTTTAGAAGACATGTTCCGGGTTCCTCCTGACCGGCTGCATTTTCATGGCGAAACGGATATCCGGGCTCCGCGCCGCCGGGCCGCGAAAATCCTTAATACTCCACCGAAAAATCCGGCTCGATCTTCCTGCCCGTCTCCACCGCGAGCTTCAGGATCTCCTCGAACCGCGCGTCATCCGCGTCGAGCGTCATCTTCTGCATCATGAAATTCACCTTTGCGTCATTTACTCCGTCGAGCTTTTTGATCGCTTCCTCCACCTTGGCCGCGCAGTTCGCGCAGTCGATCTCGCACCTGAACTTTTTCTTCATGCCGCACTCCTTTCCGTTTTACTCCTCAATGTGCTCCTTGCCCATCGCTATGATGGTCTTTACGTGGTCGTCGGCGAGACTGTAGATCACGGCCTTGCCCTCCCGCCTGGACCGGATCAGCTTGGATGTCCTCAAAATCTTAAGCTGATGGGATACCGCCGACTGATTCATCTGAAGATCCTCGCAGATCTCGGTGACATTCTTCTCTCCGCCGAACAGGTCATAGAGAATCTTGATGCGGGTCGAGTCCCCGAAGACCTTAAAGAGCTCCGCGAGATCATACAGCTCCACCTCCGTCACATTGGCTATGAGATGGTCAATCCGATCCGACGTCATCGATTTCTTTTTTTCCGCCATGCGGGCCTCCTTTCCTCAGCCGCGAATATATTGAACATATGAATATATTATCATATGTTTTCGATATGTCAAGCACATTGTTTTACATTTTTTTCCGCGGATATGGTACGATAGAAGCAGTATATTGCACAGATCCGAAGCAGTCGGAACAGTGAAGGACGGAGGTGCATCAGATGTCAAAGGAGCTCGGAATTCTGATCAAAAACGCGAGAACCGAAAAGAAGCTGACCCAGGCCCAGCTGGCCGGTATGGTCGACGGCCTCACGGCCCGGGATATCAGCGACGCGGAAAGAGGCACAAAAGAGCCGTCAAAGGCGGCCATACGCGGCATCGCGAAGGCGCTCGGCGTGACGCAGGCGTCTCTGCTGGCGGCAGCGGACGGAAGCGGCGGAAAAACGGGCGCAGCGTCTGGCAGAGCATCCGCTTCCGCCGCAAAAAAGAAGAAAACGTCCGCTTCCTCATCGGACGCCGATCTGAAGCTCACCGCCGCGGAGAAAAAACTGGTACGGCTCTACAGAAAGGCGGACGCGCAGACCAGAAAGACCGCCGTCGCACTCCTCGAGGGCACGGCGGGTGCCGGGGATCTGATCGGAGCGCTCCTTGCCGGAAAAACCGGCTCCGCGTCCTCTTCCCAGTCCTCCGCCCAGACAGGAGAAATCGGCGATCTCATCGGCTCTCTTCTTGGCGGAAAGGCCGAGAACGCCGCCGCTGCCTCCGGAGGGGACGGAAACCTGCTCAGCTCCCTCCTCGAGGGAATGCTCGGCAAAACCGGAAAATGACACTGCCGCGGAACCGGACCGCGTCCCTTTGCGGAACCGGCCGCATTTTCCAAATAGATCACAGGAAGCATAAGCAAGACACCGGACGGAGGAGACACAGCATGAAAATGGAAGCCTATGAAAAACAGCATCTC
>CAYLHR010000214.1:0-3604 GCA_964383335.1 uncultured Lachnospiraceae bacterium | reverse complement strand
ACGGCTCTGTCTCCGAAGTGCCTAAAAGCGGTCGAAAGACTCCTCATCAAGAAATATTTTCAGCCGCCCGGAAGCAGGTGCTCCATCAGGAAAACGTTGCCGTACGTACGGGCCGGGTCCGGCCGGTCCCTCAGAAGGTCTCCGCCTCGGAGCTCAGCGCCTCCCACTTCTCGTAGGCCTCCGCGAGCTTCTCCGCGATTTCCTCCTTCTCCTGCCCGAGGGCCATGAGCTTCTCCGGGGAGGAGGAGACCTCCGGCAGCTCGAACTGGCTGTCGATACAGGCGTCCCGCTCCTCGAGCTCCCCGATCAGGTCCTCCGTCCGCTTCAGCTCATTGCGGATCCTGCGCCGGCGCGCCTCCTCTTCCTTCTGCGCCTTCCAGTCCGTGCGGGCGGCGGATTCGGCCTTCACGTCCTCCTCCCCGGCCGCTCTGCCGAGACCGGCCCGCTCCACGTCCTCCTTCTTCTCGAGATAGTAGTCGTAGTTTCCGATATAATTGAGGAGGGTCCGCTCCGTGAGGTCCAGGATCCTCGTCGCCGTGCGGTTGATGAAATACCGGTCGTGGGATACGCACAGAACCGTGCCCTCGTAGGCGCGGACCGCGCTCTCCAGTACCTCGCGGGACTGGATGTCCAGGTGGTTGGTGGGCTCGTCGAGGATGAGGAAATTGGCGTCGGACAGCATGAGCTTGCAGAGGGAGACCCTGGCCCGCTCCCCGCCGGAGAGATCGCCGATTCGTTTTAAGACGTCGTCCCCCGTGAAGAGAAATGCGGCCAGCTTCGTCCGGATCTCCGTATTTGTCATGGCCGGGTAGTCGTCCGATATCTCCTCGAAGATGGTCTTCCGGGAGTCGAGGACCTGCATCTCCTGGTCGTAGTAGCCGACGGAGACGCCGGTTCCGAGGGCGAAGCGGCCCGCGTCAGGTTCGATCACCCGGTTCAGGATCTTCAGAATGGTCGACTTTCCGGTACCGTTTTTCCCGATGAGCGCGACATGCTCCCCGCGCCGGATCTGAAAGGAGACATGGGAGAAGAGCCGGATCCCGCCAAAGGACTTCTCGAGGTCCTCGACGAGAAGGACGTCGTTTCCGCTCTCCCTTACGGGCCTGAAGCGGAGGCTCATCTGATCGGAGAGCGATTCGGGCTTCTCCGGCGCGTCCATTTTCGCGAGCAGCTTTTCGCGGCTCTCCGCCCGGCGGATGGACTTCTCCCTGTTGAATTCGCGGAGTTTTGAGATGACCGCCTCCTGGCGGGCGCGCTCCCGTTCTGCGTTCAGCCAGGCCGCGTACTCCGCCTTCCGAAGGGCCTCCTTCTTCCTGCTGTATTCGTCGTAGTTTCCGCGGTAGACGCGGGTGTGCCCGTTCTCCAGCTCGACGACCTTGGTCACGACCCGGTTCAGAAAATAGCGGTCGTGCGACACGATGAGCACCGCGCCCCGGTAGTTGAGCAGATAGGTCTCAAGCCACTCGATGGAGCTCATGTCCAGATGGTTGGTCGGCTCGTCGAGCAGGATGAGGCCGGGGGAGGTGAGGAGCAGCTTGCCCAGGGCGACGCGGGTCTTCTGCCCGCCCGAGAGCTCGAAGATCCGCTTCCCGAACTCCTCCTCCGCAAATCCGAGGCCCTTCAGGACGCCCGTCACCTCGCTCCTTACCGCGTAGCCGCCGGCGCGCTCGAAGGCCTCCGTCATCTTCGAGTAGGCGTTCATTTCCTCTTCGAGGGCGGCCCCGGAAAGGGAGGTCATCCGCTGCTCGGACGAGCGGATCCTGGCGTCCAGATCCAGAATCTCCTGCCTGACGGAGAGCAGCTCCAGGTAGATGGTCCGTTCTCCTGTCAGGTCCTGGTGCTGGGCGAGGTATCCGACCTCCGTGTCCTTTGAGAGAACGGAGATGCCGGAGTCCGGCTCCGTGAGGCCCATGATGATCTTAAGCAGCGTGGACTTTCCGGCTCCGTTCACTCCGACGAGGGCCGCTTTTTCATGTTCTTCTATATGAAAGGAGACGCCGCGGAGGACGTCCTTTCCGTCAAATGCCTTTGAAATATCTGAAATATTGAGGATCATGTTCTTACTCCCGATCTGGATACGTGTCTCCATTAAAACATCAATCGGGAAAAATGACAAGCGCCCGGGAGCGGAGGGGAAGGGGGTCATTGACAAGGCGGAGGGGGACATTTATGATGGAGTGTGGTTCATAAAGAGACAGGGCGGGACCTTTTTTCCGCCCTGCTGACGACAAAAACGGATGGAGAACGTCGATATGCGTCATCTGTTGTATGCTGAGGAAATGAAGCGCTGCGATTCCCGCACCATCCGGGAGCTGGGGGTTCCCTCCCCCGTCCTCATGGAGCGGGCGGCCGACGAGACGGCGAGGGAGGTCCTGGATCTCCTGGGCAGCGGACACGGCCGGGTTATCGCGGTGTGCGGGACCGGAAATAACGGGGGAGACGGCTACGCGTGCGCGCGGAACCTGCATCTTAAGGGTGTGCCCGTCTCTGTTCTGCCTCTCGGAAATCCGGAAAAATTTACGGAGGAGACCCGCTTTCAGGCGGAGATCTGCGGGCGGCTGGGAATCCCGGAGGCGGGAGCAGAGGAGCTGGCCGGACTTAGGGAGGAGGACGTCATCGTGGACGCCGTCTTCGGAATCGGTCTTTCGAGAGATGTGACCGGCCGCTATGCGGAAATCATAGAGGCGATCTCGGCGTCCCGCGCGAAGGTGGCCGCGGTCGATATCCCAAGCGGCATACACGCGGACACGGGGGCCGTGCTCGGCTGCGCGGTCCGGGCGGACCGGACGGTCACCATGCAGGCCGGAAAGCCGGGGCTTTATCTCTACCCGGGCGCGGCCTTCGCCGGACGGGTGCGGGCTGCGGAGATCGGAGTGGCCTTCGCCGGCACGGAGCGGGGAGCCGACCTGCTACTTAAAGAGGATCTGGCATCCCTTCTGCCTGTGCGGGACGCATCGGGCAACAAGGGCAGCTTCGGCAAGGTGCTGCTTGCGGCCGGCTCCTTCTGCATGGCAGGGGCCGCGTATCTGGCCGCCTCCGCCGCGCTTGCTGCCGGCTGCGGCATGGTGCGGATTCTGACCGACGCGCGGAACCGGGAGATCCTGCAGACTTTGCTGCCGGAGGCGCTCATCAGCTTCTATGAGACGCCGGAGGAGGCGGAGCGTGAGATGAGAAGCCTTTCCTCCTGGTGCGACGTGATCGCGGCGGGGCCCGGTCTCGGAACGGGTGAGGCGGCGGAGGCGCTGGTTGGGACCGCTCTTTCTCTGCCCGTGCGGCCCCTCGTCCTGGACGCGGACGCCCTGAATGTCCTTTCGCTTCATCCGGAGTGGATGGAACGGCTTGACAAAGATGTATATCTCACGCCTCACATCGGGGAAATGAGCCGGCTCACGGGACGCTCCGTTCCTGAGATCAAATCGGACCTCATCGGGGCAGCGGCCGCATTTTCAGAAGAGTGCGGCGCCGTCTGTCATCTGAAGGACGCAAGAAGCGTGACCGCCGGACCGGACCGGACGGAGGCATCTTCATCAACACGACGGGAAATGACGGCATGGCCGCCGCCGGGAGCGGGGATGTCCTCACGGGAATCCTGGCCTCCCTGGCC
>CAYLHR010000213.1:0-3605 GCA_964383335.1 uncultured Lachnospiraceae bacterium | reverse complement strand
AAAGAGGTTGCGCCGGCCTCCTGCCGTCGCCTTTTAAAGTAGGAGCACCGCTCTTCCGAAAATATCCGTAAACTGCATGCGGATAAATTTGACATCGTCCGCCTGTGCCATGCGGAGAATTTCTTCCTTTGTAAAGCCCATGTTTGTTCCTCCTCGAATCGTCACGCGGTTTTTACCGGATGACAACACCTTAGCAGATTCCTCCCCGCGCTGTAAAGACAGTTTGAAGGACAGTTGACCGGCGGGTGGGGAAAGACTATAATAACTGATATAAAAACGCAGGATGAATGATGATGTTCTGCATGAAAGCGAGGTGAGCTTCCTTAATGGATGACCATATACGACGACGCTGTTCATCCGCCGCGCAGGCGGGGAAACTCACGCTCACGGGAGACGGGCGGACCGGCTCTTCTTCCGGGCTTTCATTTTGCGTGTCCGGGTCTTAAGTCCGGACACAGGTGAGTTCATTCCCCCATGCACGCGCCGCGGATGATACGCGGTGTTTTTTTGTCTGCAGATTCGAATTGATATGATAAAGGGGGATAACGCCGATGGATGAAAACAGGGATTTGCTCGAAGAGGAAATCAGGGAGAATACGGAAGAAACGGAGCATGAGGTGCGCGATTTCGGCGTGGAGGACAGAGCCCGCACAAAAAAGATGAAAAGCGAGCTTCTGGCCTTCCTCATGAAGAAGAAATATAAGGAGCTGAGAGACGCGACCTCCGAGATGCATCCGGCTGACCTCGCGGCCATCCTCGAGGATCTCGACGAGAACAACCGCCTGGTGGTCTTCCGCCTGCTCCGCAAGGACGCGGCGACGGAGGCCTTCACCTTCATGGAGGACGAGGCGAGGGCCGAGCTCGTGGAGGGTTTTTCCGACGCCGAGATCGTGAACACGATCGAGGAGATCAGCCTCGACGAAGCGGCGGATATGCTGGAGGACATGCCGGCCAGCGTCGTAAAGCGGGTTCTGGCCAAGTCGAGCCAGAAGACGCGGGAGTCTCTCAATAAGCTGCTCCACTATCCGGAGTACAGCGCGGGCAGTATCATGACGCCCGAGTACGTCCGCTTCAAAAAAAATATGACCGTGCGGGACGCCCTGGCCGCCATCCGCCAGCAGGGGCCTGACGCGGAGACCGTGTACACGGGCTACGTGGTGGAGCAGAACCGCCTGCTCGGCGTACTGTCCGCCAAGGATCTTCTTCTCAATGATCCGGACACGCCCATTGAGGAGCTCATGGATGACAACGTCCTCACCGTCAAGGTCACGGATGACCAGGAGTACGTCGCGAGACAGCTTCAGAAATACGATTTCAACGCTATGCCCGTCGTCGACGAGGAGGGCATGATCGTGGGTATCGTCACGATCGACGACGCGGTCGACGTCCTGACGGACGAGTCCACGGAGGACATGCAGAAGATGGCCGCCATCATTCCGGACGAGCAGGCCGCCAGCTATTTCGGCACCTCCGTACTTACGCACGCGAAGCAGCGGATTCCCTGGCTCCTCATCCTCATGCTGTCCGCGACGCTGACAGGTATGGTGACCTCACACTACGAGGCCTCCTTCAACGCGATCCCGCTGCTTGTCGCGTTTATGCCCATGCTGATGGACACGCCCGGAAACTGCGGAAATCAGGTCTGCACCCTCATGGTCCGCGGCCTGGCCCTCGGGGAAGTGACCGTACAGGATCTGGGCAAGGTGCTCTGGAAGGAGATCCGCGTCGCCTCCCTCGTGGGGGCCACACTCGGGATCGTGAACGGGTTCCGCATCATGCTGATGTACAAAATCATCCCCGAGATGACCGGAAAGGCCGCCGACCCCAACGCGCTGCGCTACGCGGTCGTCGTCAGCATCGCCCTCTTCTGCGCGATCGTTCTGTCCAAGCTCGTGGGCGCGGTTCTGCCGCTCCTCGCCAAGCTGATCGGCGCGGACCCGGCTCTCGTCGCGACACCCTTCATCACGACGATTGTCGACGCCTGCTCACTGATTATCTTCTTCCATATAGCAGGAATCGTATTCGCCTCGGAAATCGGTGCCCGCGCTGCCATGTAAAACAATCCGCCGCTTTGCCGGCGGATTTTATAAAGGAGGTTTTATCATGATTATTATTCAAAACGGGACCCTGGTGACTCCCGAGGGCGAGCTGCGCTCGTCCTGCGCTCTCTCGGACGGGAAAATCGTCAAAATCGGGGAGATTGCTCCGGGTCCGGGAGACGAAGTCATCGACGCGTCCGGCTGCTATGTATATCCGGGTTTCATTGACGGGCACACGCACCTGGACCTCCCGGTCGCAGGGACAGTGACGGCGGACAACTTCGAGACCGGAACGACGGCCGCGGTCTGCGGCGGAACGACGACATTCGTCGATTTCGCGACCCAGTACAAGGGGGACACCCTGCTTGGCGCCCTCGATACCTGGATGAAGAAGGCGGAGGGCGTCTCGCGCGCCAACTACGCCTTCCACATGGCCGTCTGCGACTGGAACGAGGAGGCGAAAAAGGAGCTGCCGGCGCTCAGAGAGCGCGGCGTCACGTCCTTTAAGGTCTACATGGCCTACGACACCGCCCTCTCCGACGCGGAAATCCTCGAGGTGCTTCGTGAGGTGAAGAAATTCGGCGGACTTGTGGGATGCCACTGCGAAAACGGCGGTCTCGTGACAAAGCTCCAGAGGGATCAGCTGGAGGCGGGCCGCACGGCGCCATCCGCCCACCCGCTCAGCCGGCCGGATTACGTGGAAGCCGAGGCGGTCAACCGCTTCTGCTATCTGGGCGGCCTCGCGGACACGCCCGTCCATATCGTCCATCTCAGCACAAAAGCCGGCCTTTTGGAAATCCGCGCGGCGCGCGCCCGCGGCCAGGAGGTTCTCGTAGAATCCTGCCCGCAGTACATGCTGCTCGATGATTCCAACTACTCGCGCGAGGGCTTCGAGGGGGCCAAATACGTGTGCAGTCCCCCGCTTCGAAAGAAAGAAGATATCGAGGCCCTGAAGGAAGCGGTTCTCGCCGGCGAGATCGACAGCATCGCGACCGACCACTGCAGCTTCCGCTATGACACACAGAAAATTGCCGGAAAGGATGATTTCACAAAAATCCCGAACGGCGCACCGGGAATTGAGCACCGGCCCGCGGTCTTCATGAAGATCTTCGGAGACCGGCTGAGCCCCGAAGACTACTGCCGCTATCTGAGCGCAGGGCCCGCGAAGGTGTTCGGAATGTATCCCCGGAAGGGCGCGCTGGCCGAGGGATCGGACGCGGACGTGGTCATCTGGGACCCGTCAAAGACGTGGACGATCAGCGCGAAGAACCACCATCAGAACGTGGATTACACTCCCTACGAGGGACTGGAGGTCCGGGGAATGGCGAAATACGTGTTCGTGAACGGCGTCCTCGCAGCCAGAGACGGAGAGCCGACGGATGCCGTCGCCGGGAGATACGTCGCCAGATGATGCCGTTCACCTTCCGTGCAGCATGCTTTTGAATCAGAATGTCTAAATGACAGTCGATACCCCCAAGGCAGAAACTGACGTCTGGGGGAAAATTCCATCTTGCTTCGGATTCCTCCAGCAGTACTGATTTGTTGGAGACTTTTCATATCTTCACC
>CAYLHR010000212.1:0-3608 GCA_964383335.1 uncultured Lachnospiraceae bacterium | reverse complement strand
CATGAACGGCTTCCGGGACGAGACCTACACGACGGCGGCAAACGCGCTGGCGGCGGTCAACACCGACGACCTGTCCGTCGACGCGAAGGCGACCTACGACTATCTGCTGAATGAGATGGCGTCCTCGATGACGAGCGCCTTCAAGAAGGCGGGCATCGACTTCTTCAACACGGGAAATTATGACCTGGCCATCCAGAAGCTCACGGCTTCCCTTGAGACCAATGACGAGGACTACGAGGTGATCAGCTATCTCGCCCACGCCTACCGGATGAAGAACGACACCGAAAAAGCGGACGAACTCTTCCAGCGCATCATCGAAGAGAATCCGGGCACGCAGCAGGCGGAAAATGCGCGCCAGTACCTGAGCGCCAATCAGCCGGCCCAGACGGCGCAGGCCGAGGGACAGAACGCGGCCGGAGAGGACGCGGCGAACGCCGCTGACGGCGACGGAGAGGGACTGGCCGAGCCGTCAGCGGCCGCGAATGCAGCCGGAAACAGCGGCAATGCCGGGGCAGCCGGCAATGCGGCGGCTGACGCGAACACTGACGCGGCCGCCGCAGAAGATACAGCGGAAAACACAGACGCGGCAGCTGACGAAGGCGGAGAGGAAAACCAGGAAGATTCGGATAACAATACGGAAGACGAAGAGAATTACAACGAAGAAGACGAAGAGTATTACGATGAAGATGAGGAATAGTACTCTCTACAGTACTTTTGTAAATATTACGGGCGAGGACAATGTGCTCGTTGATGAGCCCATGAGCCTTCACACGACCTTCAGGGTCGGCGGGCCCGCCGACTTCTTCCTCATGCCGAAGAGCGCGGAGGAAGCGGTTCTTCTGATTGAGGTATGCCGGGACAGCGGCTGCCCCTTCTTTGTGTGCGGAAACGGCAGCAACCTGCTCGTGTCCGACAAAGGCATCCGCGGCGCGGTGATCCGCATCGGAAAGCAGATGGGCCGCATCGAGACAGAAGATAACGAGATCACCGCCGAGGCCGGCGCCTCCCTGGCGGCGATCGCGCAGGCCGCTCTGGCAGCGGGACTTGCCGGCTTTGAATTCGCGGCGGGCATACCGGGCACGCTGGGCGGCGCCTGTGTCATGAACGCCGGCGCCTACGGCGGAGAAATGAAGCAGGTGCTGACATCGGTGAGAGCCATCTCCTTAACCGGTTCCGCGGAAAGTGCCGCGGAAGCGATCGTGGAAATCCCGGCCGGGGAACTCGGACTCGGCTACCGCACGAGCTGCCTGCAGAAGAACGGCATGATCGTGGTGTCCGCGCGCATGCGGCTCCGCGAGGGAGATCCCGAAGAGATCACCGCCCTCATGGATGACCTGCGGGCGAGACGGCTGGACAAGCAGCCGCTGGATCTTCCCAGCGCGGGAAGCACCTTCAAGCGGCCGGAGGGGCATTTTGCAGGAAAGCTGATCATGGACGCGGGCCTTCGAGGCTACCGCGTGGGCGGCGCCAGCGTGTCGGAGAAGCACTGCGGCTTTGTCGTAAACGACGGCGGCGCGACCGCGGAGGACATCCTTACGCTCATCGACGAGGTGAGAGAGCGCGTCTTCCGGGAATTCGGCGTCACGCTGGAGCCCGAGGTGAAATTCGTGGGCGAGCGCTGACACATGCAGCTGCGCGGCGTGTCGACAGCAGCTGACGCATACAAGCGGCGCGATGTGTCGACAGCCGCAGATGCATACAGCAGCAGATGAATGCAGCTGCGCGGCGTGTCGACAAGCCGCATCATAAAACCGGAGGCAGGAATGAGATTTGTAATCGTGACAGGCATGTCGGGCGCCGGAAAGAGCACGGCGCTGAACTATCTTGAGGACTCGGACTACTACTGCGTCGACAACCTGCCGGCACAGCTCCTTCTCCCCTTCGCGCAGATCGCGGGAGACGGCGCGGCGTCGGAGTTTACAAAATTCGCGGTCGGAATCGATATCCGCAGCATCCTCCAGAAAGCGGGCCCGGGGGCGGACGAAGAGGTCAGCCACTCGATTCTTCTGAGAGACGGCACGGGCCGCAAGCTCTCGGAATTTACGGACGACAGTCCGGTGGCGGCCCTCGGGAGCGGTCTCACCGCTGCGATCCGGCAGATGGACCACTCCGGGATCAAATACGAGATCCTCTTCCTCGACGCCTCCGACGAGGTGCTGCTTAAGCGCTACAAGGAGACGCGCCGCACGCATCCCCTGTCGGGCCGCAGCGGCAGCGTGGAGGAGGGAATCGCGCGGGAGCGGGAGAAGCTCGCGCAGCTGCGCGCCCACGCGGATTATATCATCGATACGAGCAAGCTCCTCACCAGGGAGCTGAAATCCGAGATCATGCGGATCTTCGTCGAGGATCAGACCTACCGGAATCTCTATATCACGGTGCAGTCCTTCGGCTTCAAATACGGCATCCCCGCCGACTCCGACCTCGTGATCGACGTCCGCTTCCTGCCCAACCCCTACTATGAGGAAAAGCTGCGCCCGCTCACGGGCAACGATCAGGAGATCGTGGACTTCGTGACGGGATTTCCCCAGAGCGGGACATTTTTGGATAAATACGTGGATCTGCTGCATTTTCTGATACCCAACTACGTGGCTGAGGGCAAAAACCAGCTGGTCATCTCGGTCGGATGCACCGGCGGCCGGCACAGAAGTGTCGCGCTCGCGAACGAACTGGTCCGGCGCCTGTCGGGCAGCAGGGAATACGGCGTCCGCTGCGAGCACAGGGACATCGACAAGGATCCTGTGCGGAAAGGGCAGTGACGGGAAAGATGTCATTTTCGGGAGAGGTTAAAAATGAGCTGGCCGGCGTCATCCCCGCCGCCCGCCACTGCCAGATCGCTGAAATCGCGGCTTTTGTCCGGGCGGCTGACCTGAGCCTTTCTGAAGCGCCGTCTGCCGGGAGCGCAGAAAGCTTCAGCACGCTTGGAGATGCGCTCCTGCTGACGGACCATGAATCAACTGTGAGTTTGCTCTTTACTTTAATAGAAAGAGCGTATAATATAGAAACAGTTGTGTCACAGGAGGAACGGCGCAGCCCGCGAGGCAGGCAGCTTGTGAGTGTCAGATTCGGAAGCGGCAAAGATGCGGAGCGGGTGATCAGCGCGGCGATGCACGATTCGATCCTGCGGCAGGACTGCTGCAAAAGGGCGTTTTTGCGGGGAGCCTTCCTCGCCGGCGGCTCGGTCAGCAGCCCTGAGAAGTCCTATCATCTCGAGATCGCAACGCCCCACAGGGCGTACGCGGAGCTGATTCAAAGTACCATGAACCGGCTTGGTCTCGACGCGAGAACGGTCGTCCGCAAGAAAGACTATGTCGTCTATCTGAAAGAGGGAGACCAGATCGTGGAATTTCTCGGGGAGATAGGGGCTTCCCTGTCCTTCCTCAATATCGAGAACGTGCGTATCCTGAAGGAAATGAGAGGCGACGTCAACCGCCGTGTCAACTGCGAGACGGCCAATCTCAACAAGACCATCGTGTCCGCCGTCCGCCAGATCGAAGATATCCGTTACATCCGTGACACCAAAGGATTCGGAACGCTGTCTCCCGCCCTGCGCGAGATAGCGGAGCTCCGGCTCGCCTACCCCGACGCCTCGCTGGCGGAGCTGGGCGGGA
>CAYLHR010000211.1:733-3623 GCA_964383335.1 uncultured Lachnospiraceae bacterium | reverse complement strand
CGGGACGCAATGAGTCAGAAAGAACCGTCCCCGCCTGACTCTGAAGATGAGTCAATAAGAACCGTCCCCCTGACTCGCCTTGAACTCAAAGAAAACGCTCATCATAGACAGCCCGGTGGCCGCCGGTATATTTGACTCTGGATCTCGCGCAGAGAATCGGCGCCTCGCCGATCTTCTTAAGTGACAGGCGGACGGGGACGACGACCGGGTGGATATGCATGCCGATGAGCGTGCCCCCGATGTCGATTCCGGCCCGGGCCTGTGCCTTCAGGTCCTCCGCGAGTACCGGGTCTTTCATTTTCTGAAAACATACGGTGGCAAATGCGCCGCCCGCGTGGTTGGGCTGGGGAATCGCGTTGACCTGCTCGAGGCGGTATGCCCGGAGCGTCTCGTATTCGACCGCGAGCGCGCGGTTCAGATGTTCGCAGCACTGTCCGGCAAGCAGGATGCCCCGGGGCTCAAGAGCCGAGACGATGCCCTCGTAGATCGCTTCGGCGGTCTCAAGGCTTGTGTGCGTGCCGATGCGCTCCCCCAGCACCTCGCTTGAGGAGCAGCCGACGGCGAAGAGGTCGCCCGGTCTCAGTTTTGCGGCCTCGCAGAGTTCCTCCGCGGCCTTTCTGCTTTCTTCTTTGATGAGATTCAGATCCATATTATCACCCCTCAGTATCTATTATGGATGTTCCGCAAAACAACATAATTAATGATACACCGCAGACACAATCGTTCATCCGGAATATCACAGGCGGATGGCAAAATATCTTCCCGCCGGCGTTTTTCCGAGTGCTTCGGCGATGACGCAGGCGAGCGCGGTGCCGGCTGCGAACTGCACGATATTTCCGGGAACGGAGAAGAGCGGTGTGATCCAGTTCCCTCTCATGATCGAGGCGGCGAGATAGTAGCCGACGGTCATGGTGAGACCCGCGGCCAGCATCGCCAGGATTTCGGACGGGCTGAGGCGTCTGCCGCCTCCGGACCGGGAACGCTTTCCGGCCCGCTCGAGGGCGATGCCCATGACGAGCGCCATCACTGCCTTTATGACAAATGTCCAGGGCACGTAATGCGTGTAGCCGCTCAGCAGATCCGCGAGGCAGGAACCGAGCCCGGACGCCAGAGCGCCGCGCTTTTTCCCGAGTGTGAGCACCGCCAGGTAGATCATGGTGTCCCCGAGATGTATGTATCCGTTCGTAAACGGCATGGGAATCCGGAACATCATGGTCGCCGCGAGAATGAGGGCGGTCATGAGCCCGGCGAGAGCGAGCTGAAAAAGATCTTCATTTCTGCTGTTCATGAGTGAATCCTCCTGTGCCGCTTTGTTGACTTCCGGCTGGAATTATCCTATCATTTAACTGATATCTTTTAAATGGCCAGTTTGCAAATTTTCCAAGTATACAATTATAAAAATGCAGCCATGATTACCCTATATAAGGATCTGTTTGATAACAATTCTGATACAGCACTTTATGTACAAATGTATCAGTTCATCAAGGGAGAGATCGTTCTCGGCAGACTTCGGTCCGGGGAGAGGCTCCCCTCTATCCGGAGAGCCGCGGAAGAGAGCGGGCTGTCTGTCACGACCGTGAATCTCGCTTACGAGCAGCTGGAGACGGAGGGCTACGTGCGGAGCCGGCCCCAGTCGGGGTTTTATGTCTCGGAGCTTCCCGAATTCGGAAAGGAGGAGGCGCGCGGGCAGGGAGGCGGCGGGACGCGCGCGGGGAAGGTCCCCGAAAATGTCTCCGACTACCTGTATGACCCCGCCGCATTTGACTTCCGGGCCTGGCGGAAGTGCGTGGACAGGGTGTTCCGGGAGTGCACGCCTCAGCTCTTTTCGAGGGGTGAGCCACAGGGGGAGGCGTCGCTTCGCCGGGAGATCGCGCGCTACGTCTATGAGTCCCGGGGCGTGCATGCCCGGCCTGAACAGATTGTGATCGGAGCCGGGACACAGCAGCTGACGGCCCATCTTGGCAGAATTCTGAAGATCGCCGGCATCCGGCATATCAGCGTGGAGGACCCGGGGTATATGCCGGTCCGGAATATGTTCCGCGACAGCGGTTTCAGCCTCATGGAGATCCCCGTCAGGGAGGACGGGATCGATACGGCGCTTCTGCCCGTCAACCTGCCCTCGGCCGTCTACGTCTGCCCAGCGAACCAGTTTCCGACAGGCGCGGTGATGTCTGCCGCGAGGAGGTACGAGCTCCTGAAATGGGCAAAAAAGAACCGGAGCATCATCATCGAGGATGACTATGACAGCCAGCTCCGGTATTTCGGAAAGCCGATTCCCGCCCTGCAGGGGCTGGATGAGGCGGGGAGGGTGGTCTATCTCAGCTCATTTTCCTCGACCCTGTTTCCGGCTATCCGCATCAGCTACATGGTGCTTCCGGCCGGGCTGCTTGAGATCTTCCGGTCAATCCGGGACGACTACAGCCAGACCTGCTCGAAGACAGAGCAGCTGGCGCTCGCCTTTTTTATGGAGGATGGGGCGTACGGAAGCAGCATCCGCAAGCTGCGCACGCTGTACTCGAAGAAGCTTCAGACGGCCATTGCGGCGTTTCGGACATACGGGAGCGGCAGAGTCGTTCCGTTTGACACGAAGTCCGGGCTGATCCTGCCCGTGCGGCTTTCGGAAGACACAGATCCGGAGGACTTCTGCCGCAGGGCCGCGGGACTTGGGATCCGGGCCGCGTCCCTGCCGGAGGGGGCCGGGGAGGGAAGGCGCGTCATCGTCTATTACAACCAGATCCCCATCGGGGAGATGGAGCGGAGGATCCGGGAGCTGTGTGAGGCGGAGTGGGGGGGGGGGGGGGGGGGGGGGGGGGGGGGGGGGTGTGTGTGGGGGGGCGGGGGGGGGGGTGGTGGGGGGGGGGGGGGGGGGGGGGGGGGGGGGGGGGGGGGG
>CAYLHR010000211.1:0-723 GCA_964383335.1 uncultured Lachnospiraceae bacterium | reverse complement strand
TGACTCACTGTCTCACTCCGCGAGGTGTGTAAAAAGGAGCAGACCATGGATAAAAAACGGGTGAAAAGAGAGGCGCTCGCCGCGAGACGCGCGCTGAGCGCGGAGGAGCGCCGCGAAAAAAGCGGGGCGATCTGCATGCATCTTAAGAGGCTTCTGTCCCGGCCGGAATACGCGGGTTTAAAGACGGTGTTTTCCTATCGCGCGGTGTGGGATGAAGCGGATGTGGATGCCGTGAGTGCGTGGCTTGCGGAGCGCGGGATCCGGATGTGCTGGCCCGTTTCCCTGGAGGACGGGGTGATGGAAGCTGCCGCGCCGCGCGGGGCGGACGCATTTCAGAGGGGGGCGTACGGAATTAATGAACCTGTTCCGGAGCGCTCTGATATCATTCCGCCCGGAGAAGTGGATCTCATCATTGTCCCATGTGTCGCCTTCGACAGAGGCGGAAACAGATGCGGACACGGGGCGGGGTATTATGACAGGTATATCGCTTCATGCGGGCCGGGCACGCCGTGTGTTCTGGCGGCTTTTGATGCGCAGGAGGTGCCGGAGATTGATACGGAGGAGACGGATGTGCCGATTCCTCTGATTGTGACTGAATCGGGAGTCCGTGAGGCGGAGTGAGTCATGAGTCAGGGGAAGGTTCGGTTTGGGTTTGAGTCAGGGGGGGGGGGGTTTTTTTGTTGGGGGTGGGGGGGGGGGCAAGGGGGAAAAATAAAGTCCGCC
>CAYLHR010000210.1:0-3652 GCA_964383335.1 uncultured Lachnospiraceae bacterium | reverse complement strand
CCCGCATCGGAGACCAGGCCCTGGCGCAGACGCCGGTCAGCTCGCTGAATGCCGGTCAAGGATCGGGCCGTGCAGCGGGCAGATCATCTGGATGTCCAAAGCTTCCGCCTTTTTCAGGACCGACTGCACCTGGGCACCGTACTTGCCGACAATGCCGAAGTAGTAACGACGGGCTTCGCAGTCCCAGCCTTCCGGGTCTTCCACGTCAAGGGCGCCGAATTTGCCGAAACCGTCCGCACTGAACAAAATCTTTTCATAAGACTCGTAGGTCATCATGACCTCGGGCCAGTGAACCATGGGCGCGAAGACGAAGGTAAGCGTGTGGGAGCCCAGCTCCAGCGTGTCATTGTTCTTCACCTCGAGTCTGTTTTTGATCTCCAGGCAGGGGAAGAACTGGCTGATCATCTTAAATGTCTTGGCGTTGCCGACGACCGTCGTCTCCGGATACTTCTTCACGAAGGCCGCGATGGAGGCGGAGTGGTCCGGCTCCATGTGCTGCACGACCAGATAATCCGGCACATCCGGGCCCAGCACATCAAAGATGTTCGCGAGCCACTCGTCAGTCTTCGACTTGTCGATCGTGTCCATGATCAGGGTCTTTTTGTCCTTGATCACATAGGAGTTGTAGGCCATGCCCAAAGGAACGTCAAAATGGCCCTCGAAGAGATCAATATCGTGGTCGTTGGCGCCGATGTAGAAAATGCTGTCTGTGATTTTCTGATTCATAAATGGTCCTTTCGTGTATGATTTTTTATATGCATTTTGTATTTCAAACCAGGCCGGCATCAGCATACCGCTTCCGCCGCATGCCGCCGCGCCGCTGATTCCGCGCATACAGCGCCGATACCGCATGCGGGATCCCACAAATTATACCATGAAGCCGCTCCCTCCGCGAGTGCCAATCGGCCCCGTGCCGGCCGGAGTCCCTGCTTCGATCCGCCCCGCACCGGCCGGAGTCCCTGCTCCAATCAGTCCCATGCCGGCCGGAGCCCCTGCTCCAATCGTTCCCGCGCCGGCCTCAGCCCCTGTGGCAGGCGGCCAGGTGTCCCCCGCCGAAATCCCGCATGGCCGGCTTCTCTGTCCTGCAGCGCTCCGTCGCGTAGGGACATCTCGTGTGGAAGCAGCAGCCGGAGGGCAGATTGACCGGACTTGGGATCTCGCCCGAGAGCAGCTTCTGCTCCCGGTTCCTTCTGTGGGGATCCGCCTGCGGGATCGCGTCCAGAAGAAACTCCGTATACGGGTGGAGCGGCCGGCTGTAGAGCTCGTCCTTCGGCGCGATTTCACAGATATGTCCGAGGAACATCACACAGACGCGGTCCGCGATGAAGTTGATCACCGACAGGTCGTGGCCGATAAAGAGACTGGTGAGGGACATCTCCTCCTTCAGCCTCTTTAAGAGATTCAGGATCTGGCTCTGCACGGAGACGTCCAGCGCCGAAACCGGCTCGTCACAGATGAGCAGCTCGGGATTCAGCGCGATGGCCCTCGCGATTCCGATTCTCTGCCGCTGCCCGCCCGAAAACTGGTGGGGATATCTGCGGAGGAACTCCTCCGGCAGGCCGACGCGCTCCATCAGCTGCACCACCCGCTCCGTCGTCTGCGCGGCGCTTCCGCAGACATGATACGTCTTAAGCGGCTCCGCGATGAGATCTCTCACCGTCATCCTGGGGTTAAGAGAGGCGTAGGGATCCTGAAAGACCATCTGCATCCCCGGCCGGATCCGCCGGAACTCCTGCTCCCGCATGCCCGTGATCTTCTCCCCCCGGAAGTACACCTCGCCGGATGTGGCCGGCAGCAGGCGGATCATGGTCCGCGCGAGAGTGCTCTTTCCGCAGCCGGACTCCCCCACGAGAGCGAGGGTCTCCCCCCGGAAGACGGACAGATCCGCCTCCGTCACCGCGTGAAGGACCTTCCTCTTCCCGGTCAGAAAATTCTTTGACAGCTTCTCCGTGCGAAGAAGCACCTCCCCGCCGTCGGACGCAATCCCTTCCATCTTCCGCTCCGTCATTCCGTCTCTCCCTTCCGACCCGCCATAAAGCATCTTGAAAAATGCCCCGCTCCGACCTCAGTGAGCTCCGGCATGCTGCGCCGGCACATTTCCGAGGCATACTCACACCGGCTGCTGAAGGCGCAGCCCTCCGGCAGATGCAGGAGATTGGGGACCACGCCCGGAATCGTGTGCAGATACTCCGGATTTCTGCCGATCCGCGGGATCGAGGCCAGAAGTCCCCTCGTGTAGGGGTGCGAGGGGCGGTCAAAGAGCTCGCAGACCGGCGCATTTTCCACGATCCGCCCTGCGTACATCACATACACCTCGTCGCAGATCTCCGCCACCACGCCCAGATTGTGCGTGATGATGAGGACGCTCATGCCGGTCTCCCGGCCAAGTCCTCTCATGAGCCGCAGGATCTGGGCCTCCACGGTCACATCCAGCGCCGTCGTCGGCTCATCCGCGATCAGCAGCTTCGGCCGGCACACCATGGCCATCGCGATCATCACTCTCTGCCGTAGTCCGCCGGACAGCTCGTGCGGATAGGCGCGATACCGCTGCTCCGCCTCCGGGATCCCGACGCGGACGAACATATCGATCACCTGCTTCCTGGCCTCGGCCCTCGAGGCCGCCCTTCCGTGGACCAGGAGGGCCTCCTCCACCTGCCGTCCGACCCGGAGCACGGGATTTAAGGATGTCATCGGCTCCTGAAAGATCATGGAGACGTCGTTTCCGCACACGTCCCGCAGCTCATTTTCGGACAGCCCCGCAAGCTCCTTCCCGTCCAGAAGGATGGAGCCGCGCTCCACCCGCCCCGGGAATCTGACAAGTCCCATCACGGAACGCGCGGTCATGCTTTTCCCGCAGCCCGACTCGCCGACAAGTCCGACAATCTTCCCGCGCGGCACGTCGAGGCTCACGCCGTTCACCGCGCGGACGACGCCGCGGTCCGTGTGAAAATAGGTGTGCAGATCCCTGATCTCCAGCAAATTATCCCCGTTCATGTTCCTCTCCCCGTATGATCAGCGCGTCTGCAGGTACGGATCCAGCACGTCTCTCAATCCGTCCCCCAGGAAGTTGAAGGCCAGCACCACCACCATAATCGCGATGCAGGGCGCGAGCGCGAGCCAGGGCATGGAAAAGAGAAACTGCTTCGACTGATTCACCATAAGGCCCCAGGAGGCCGCCGGCGGCTGCACGCCGATACCGAGAAAGCTGAGCGTGCTCTCCGACAGAATGCAGGAGGGGACGTTCAGCGTGTACAGCACGATGAGGGAGGGGATGCAGTTCGGCAGAATGTGCCGCAGCATGATGCTTCCCCCGCCGACGCCGATCGACCTCGCCGCCTCCACGTACTCCGTCTCCCGGATGCTGAGCGCCTGAGAGCGCACCACGCGCGCGATGGGCGCCCACTCGACGAGAGAGAGGGCGAAGAAGATGCAGACAATCGACGTGAGATACTTACCCAGCGTGTACATAAACACCATGGAAAGAAGCAGGGACGGGACAAAACATGGGAGCTGATCACACGGCTGCATGCGGGCGACAGCATCTTCAGTGGGATCAAGCTCAGCCGCAACCGCGGTCACCAGAACGCCCTCATGTGCGGGCTGATGACGCTGCACTTTCAAGCGCATAACGCATTGTTGAAGAAGTTTTACT
>CAYLHR010000209.1:0-3653 GCA_964383335.1 uncultured Lachnospiraceae bacterium | reverse complement strand
TCTTCCGCAAAGATCCTCGTCATCAGCACCTGCACGATCCTGTCGGGCGGCGCCTCAAAAAAAAGCTTCCGCCCTTCCGCGACAAAAAGGCCCTGCACATCGCGGGCCTTTTTATTCTTCTGAAGAAATTTAATGTCTTTATACGAAAGCATATTGTTCTTTTATGATGTCCATACGCTCTGCCCGTCGATTGCGGATTCCGCCATTACAGATGCTTCGCGTGGTCATCCGTCTTCTTGTAGCCGCCGGACATCGCCGTCGCGATCTCGTACTGGTATTCATCGATGCCCTTCACCATCGCAAGAGCTTCATCGATGTTGAAATCCTGGAATTTGCCGTCCTTATAGCCGACCACGCGCTCACTCTTGCCCTCGATGATGAGGTCGACCGCCATGCAGCCCATGATGGACGCGTAGACGCGGTCCTTCGCGGTCGGAGAGCCGCCTCTTTGCATGTGGCCGAGAATTGTTGCCCTCGTCTCGATGCCGGTCGCCGCCTCGATGCGGCGCGCCATGGATGCGGAGTGGCCGACGCCTTCCGCGTTCACGATGATGTGATGCTTCTTGCCGCGCCGTCTGCTGTCTATGATGTTGTCAATGATCCGCTGCTCGTCGTAGTCGTACTTTTCGGGAAGAAGAATGTCCTCCGCGCCGTTGGCAATGCCGCACCACAGGGCGAGATAGCCGGCGTGTCTTCCCATGACCTCGATGATCGAGCATCTCTCGTGGGACGTCGACGTGTCACGGACCTTGTCAATCGCGTCCATCGCGGTATTGACCGACGTGTCGAAGCCGATCGTGTACTCCGTGCAGGAGATATCCAGGTCAATCGTCCCGGGCACGCCGACCACGTTGATTCCCTGGTGGGCGAGGCACTGCGCGCCTCTGAAGGAGCCGTCACCGCCGATGACAACGAGGCCCTCAATCCCGTACTTGCGGCAGGTTTCCGCCGCGCGCTCCTGTCCTTCCGGCGTGCGCATCTCCTTACATCTGGCGGTGTAAAGAACAGTTCCGCCCTTCTGAATCGTATCGGAGACATCCTGTGCGGTGAGCTCTTTAAGGTCCTCATCCATAAGGCCGTCATAGCCTCTGTAGATACCGTAGACCTTGAGACCTTTGCCGAGCCCGCGCCTTACGACTGCACGGATCGCCGCGTTCATGCCGGGGGCATCGCCGCCGCTGGTCAGAACACCAATGGTTGTGATTTCCTTCTTTTCTGCCATATCAGAATCCTCCCTGAAACGATCTCTGGTATTGGGGACAATCAATCGACGTAACTGATCAGGCGCATGTTCTGCAGGGATGATTCCAAACTGAGCAGTTACAGATATCCCTATTTTAGACGATTGCATCGTCGATGTAAAGTGTACCGTGTCATGAACCGCTTGAACATTTCCCCATCTTCGCGCCGCAAAAAACGCAGGCGGATGAGCCGGGACATCACGTCTTTTTTGCCGTCACACGCACGTTGTCCGCGCCGAAATAGGCCCCGAAAGCGCGCACCGTCTCCGGCGTGACCGCGATCTTTCCCTCCATCTTCCGGTACTGCTTTGTATCACGCAGATACACGCGGACCTCGTCAATTCCGTCGGACTCCCCGATGAGATCCAGAAGCTCTCCCTGCATGCGCAGATACTCCTCCCGGCTCCCGAACTGAATCCACAGGACCCGCGGCATCTCGTCGAACCGCCAGGCGCGCTCCGCGATCAGCTTGCTCGGCTTGTCGTCCTCGGCGGAGACGCGCCCCTCGATGAAGATCTTGCTGTCCTCCTCAAAAAGTGCCCGGTACTGCTCGTAAACGCGCGGGAACACAAGGCACTCGACCGTCCCCACGAGATCCTCGATGTTGACAAATGCCATCACCTGGTTCGTCTTCGTATACTTTATCGTCTTCCCCGCGACAAGGCCGCCGATGCACTCTCTCGCATCGCCCCGCACGCGGGATACGCCGGTCTCCTCGTCGGGCGAAAAGTCCGTGCTGACCGCGGTGATGCGGCTCCTCCAGAGGGACTCGTACTCCTCCAGAGGGTGTCCGCTTAAGTAGATGCCGAGGACTTCCTTCTCAAAGGACAGCCGCATTTCCTTCGAAAATTCGCCGACCGCGGGATACGTGATTTCAAAGCGTTTCTTCTCCTCGGGCGCCATGAAGTCGAAGAGCGACATCTGTCCGCTGATCAGCTCCTTGCTCTCCTGCGCGGCCTGATCCATCACCATCGGATAGACCTGCATGAGCTGCTTCCGGGTCGCGCCGAATGCGTCCAGCGCGCCCGCCTTGATCAGATTCTCGACGGCCCTCCGGTTCATCTCCTTTCCGTACGTACGGGTGATGAAATCCTTGAGGGACGTGTATTCTCCGTTCGCCTCCCGCTCGCGGACGAGGTTGTCGATGACGCCTCTGCCGACCGACTTGACCGCATACATGCCGCAGCGGATCGCGCGGCCTTCGGTGGAGAACCTGCCCTCGCCGGAATTGACGGAGGGCGGCAGGATCTCGATGCCGTTCGCGCGGCAGTAGAGGAGGTACTCGGCGCATTTGTCGGTGTTGTCGATGACAGATGTCATGAGCGCGGCCATGAATTCGACCGGGTAGTAATACTTAAGATACGCCGTCTGGCAGGAGACCACCGCGTAGGCCGCGGCGTGGCTCTTGTTGAAGGCGTACTTGGCGAAGTCCGTCATCTCGTCGAAGATGTGGCTCGCGACGGTTTCGGAGATCCCGTTCGCGATGCAGCCGGGGACGCCCTCCTTTTTGTTGCCGAAGATAAAGTTTTTCCGCTCCTTCTCCATGACGGACGCCTTCTTCTTAGACATCGCGCGGCGCACGAGGTCGGAGCGACCGAGGGAATAGCCGCCCAGGTCCCGGACGATCTGCATGACCTGCTCCTGGTAAACGATGCAGCCGTACGTCGGCCGGAGGATCGGCTCCATAAGCGGCGTCTCATAGCGGACGGACTCCGGGTGATTTTTTCCCTCGATGTAGCGGGGAATGAAATCCATCGGGCCGGGCCGGTAGAGCGCGATTCCGGCGATGATGTCCTCGAGGGAGTGGGGTTTTAATTCCTTCATGAAGGATTTCATGCCCGCGCTCTCGAGCTGGAAGACGCCTTCGCACTTTGACTTTCCGATCATGTCCATGACCTTCGGGTCGTCATAGTTGACGCAGTTGATATCAAACTTCCACTGCTCTTTGGGAAGGGACAGAAGGGAGGGATCCGCGTCCGCTTCGTCAAGCCGTCCCTCCGCGATTCTCCGGTTGACGAGTTTCTCCGCGTTCTGGATCACCGTGAGCGTGCGGAGGCCCAGGAAGTCCATCTTGAGAAGGCCCAGCTCCTCGAGAGTCGTCATCGTGTACTGCGTCGTAATCGAGCCGTCCTGTGCCCGCGCGAGGGGCACATATTCGACGACCGGTTTTTTGGAGATCACGACGCCCGCTGCATGCATGGAGGAGTTTCTTGGGAGACCCTCGAGACGGCGCGACATGTCGATGAGGTGCCGGATCTGCTCATTTTCATCATATTCTTTGCGGAGTTCGGGGTTCACCTGAAGCGCGCGGTCCAGGGTGATATTGAGCTCCCGCGGAACCATCTTCGCGATCCTGTCGCACTCCGCGTAGGGAAGGTCGAGAGCGCGGCCGACATCGCGGATCACGCCGCG
>CAYLHR010000208.1:0-3664 GCA_964383335.1 uncultured Lachnospiraceae bacterium | reverse complement strand
GCTGTTTGCGGCCTATGCCCGAGGCAAGGACGCCAAGGAGCTCATGGTCATCCTCGGTGAGGCCGCGCTCACGGAGACGGACCTCATCTACGCGAAATTCGCGGACGAGTTCGAGAACCGCTACGTCAATCAGGGCTACAAGAACGACCGCAGCATTGAGGAGACGCTTGAAATCGGCTGGGAGCTTCTGAGAATCCTGCCGCGTTCCGAGCTGAAGAGAATCTCCGACAAGTTGCTGGATCAGTATTACGACGCGCAGTAACTATCATTTTTCACTGCGGAACGAGTACGGAAGCTGTCCGGGACGGGACCGGCACGACAGTAAGGACGGCCCGGTCCCGGATGCGGAATCCGTATCAGGGAATAGGAGACTTTTAAATGGCGGCAACACAGGTAACACCCACCAGAATGGAGCTGACCCGCCTGAAGAGGAAGCTGGTCACGGCCGTAAAGGGCCACCGGCTCCTCAAGGATAAGCGGGACGAGCTGATGCGTCAGTTTCTGGACCTTGTCCGCGAGGACATGGAACTCCGGCAGAAGGTGGAGCGCGGAATCAAGGACGCGAACAGGAACTTTGTGCTGGCCAAGGCGGGAATGTCCGAGGAGACGCTTCGCGCGGCGCTGATGGCGCCGAAGCAGGAGGTGATCCTGAAGGCGGACAGGAAGAACGTGATGAGCGTGGATATTCCGGTTTTTGACTATGAGACCAGAACGTCCGATGAGAATGATATTTATTCCTACGGCTTCGCGTTCACTTCCAGTGATCTTGACGGAGCGGTGAAGTCTCTCGCGGATGTATTTCCGGAGATGCTGCGCCTGGCGGAGATCGAAAAGTCCTGCCAGCTCATGGCTTCCGAGATTGAGAAGACCCGCCGTCGCGTGAATGCGCTTGAGCACGTAATCATTCCTGAGACGCAGGAGGGAATTCGCTACATCACCATGAAACTGGATGAGAATGAGCGGAGCACCCAGGTTCGTCTCATGAAGGTTAAGGACATGATGCTGGAGGAAGCCCACGGATACAGTGCGAAGTAGAATTCTGAGGTTCATCCTGCTCGCTGCGCTTTTTATCGGCGGAGTGGCATTCTTTTAAAATTTATCCCTCATGGTAAGGGTACAGTCAGTCAGTGCGTCGGATCTGGCAGATCCGACGCTTCCTGTCGTGTGTATCGATATAGACGGGAACAAGGTCAACCGGATGTACGGGTATACGTCTGAGATGGACGCCCGCGGCATGCGTGAGACCATTATCCCCGTGACGACCAGCCGCTCGATCTCGGTTTCGTATAAGTCATACAGCAATACGGTGCGCTCCGTCTCATACGAGGTGACGACGCCGGATACCGGGCAGGTGGTGGAGAACGCGAAGATCGGAAATTTCCGGGAGGACGGGGATTATATGACGGCCTCCTTCAGTCTTTCGGAGCCGATTCTGATGAACCGGGAATATCCCATCCGGTTTACGGTGATGACGGACGGAGGAGAGGTCTATTACTACTCGCGGGTGATTCAGCGCTCGGATCCGATTACGGATCTCTATGTCCGGTTTGTGTACGACTTCTATGAGGGGTGCACCAATCCGGAGGGAGCGGCCGATCTCAATACCTATCTCGAGACAGACGATACTATTACCAACAATTCCTTTACAAATGTCAATCTGAAATCCTCTCTGCGCCAGGTCACCTGGGGCAGTCTGAAACCGCAGATCTACCGGAAGGCGATACCGGCCATCCGCGATATCAATGCGGAGACCTGCTCCCTCACGGCGGATTATCTGATCAGTGCCGACGGGGACAGCGGACAGGAAATCTACCGCGTCCGCGAATTCTACCGGCTCAGATACTACAACAGCCGCATGATGCTGCTGAACTTCAACCGGAGCGCGCAGCAGGTGTTCAACGGCATGTCGAACACGGCGATCACGACGTCGGGCGTCAACCTCGGGATTGCGGACACCTCTGTTCAGTATGTCTCGAACGCGGCCTCCGATACGGTGGCATTTGTCCAGGACGGGGCGCTGTGGGAGTATTCCTCCGCCTCCGACAAGCTGGCCAAGGTGTTCTCCTTCCGTGATACCGGCGGCACGACGGATGAACGGGACGACAATCTGGATTACGGAATCCGGATTATCCGCGTCTCGGAGGGCGGCGGAATCGATTTTGCCGTCTACGGCTACATGAGCCGGGGCAGGCACGAGGGAAAGTGCGGCGTCTCGATCTGTCACTACAACGCCGAGAGCTCGACGGTGACGGAGCGGGCCTTTGTGCCCTGCAGCCGCTCCTATGAGCTGCTGGAGAAGGATATGGACCGGCTTTGCTATATCGGGAACGGAAGCCAGGCCTATCTGTATCTCGACCGGACCGTGTATTATGTGGATCTCTCCGCGCAGACCGTGGACCCGGTCCTCTCCAATGTTCATCCGGACTGCTTCGCGGCCTCCACCTCGAGGGAGAGGATCGCCTGGATGAACGAGATGAAGCCCTTTGCGTCGGCGAATATCACGGTCATGGATCTCGAGACCGGGACCAGGCGGGCGATTCACGCGGAAAATGAGCAGTATCTGAAGGTGATCGGATTCCTGAACGAGGATCTGGTGTACGGGATTGCGGACAGCGCGGACCTGGTTTCCGGTGTTTCGGGCAGCGTCACATTTCCCATGAAGGAGCTGCGGATCGAGGACTCGGCCGGATCGCTGGTCAAGGATTATAAGCCCTCGGGCCTCTACGTATCGGATGTCGTCATGGAGCCCGGTCTGGCCAGACTCACAAGAGTGAAGAAGTCGGGAAAGACCTATGTCGAGGCCGAAGGGGACAATATCATCAATAACCGCCAGGAGACGGCGAGTGATATCACTGTCAGCATGGCGGCTTCCACGAGACAGGGCGTTCAGGTCGGTCTAAGGTTCCCGCGCACGGTGAGCAGTCTCAATCCGACCGTGTCGGAGTCAAGAATCCGTTACCTTGCGACGGAGCAGGGCGTATTCGTGCCGCAGGAGAACGACGGGACCTTCCAGCTTTACTACGTGTACGCGCTCGGCCGCCTGCAGGCGGTGCTGACGGATCCGGCCAGGGCGGTGCGTCTGGCGGATGAAAACGTCGGAATTGTGATCGACGAGCAGGGACATTATATTTATGAGCGCGGAAACAAGCAGTTCAAGACCGAGCTCGCGAACTCGGATATCCCTCCGGCCTTTCTGACCGGAGAGATTGACGCCGAGGCCCTTCAGGCGGCCTGCGGCAGCGGTGTGAAGGTCCTTGATCTGAGCGGCTGCACACTGGACCAGGTGCTGTACGAGGTGTCGGAGGGAAGGGCGGTCGTGACGAGACTCGGCGACGGCAGCGTCCGCGTCATCGTCGGCTACGACAGATATAATACGCTCCAGTACGATTTTGACACGACCGAGCACTTTTATATGGGAATCAATGACAGCACAAATGCCATGCTGGAAGGCGGCAATGTCTTTGTGTCCTATATCGAGTCGCGGCCCACGGTCAAAGAAGGATAATCGAGTTGCGGCCTACGGTCAAAGAAGGATAATCGAGTCGCGGCCTACGGTCAAAGAAGGATAAAGCGATCCGGGATTCCGGATCGCTTAAAGAGAAGCTGAATATGTTAAGATAAGCGAGGATTTCTGATCATTACAGAGATCCTGAAGAATTGAATC
>CAYLHR010000207.1:0-3671 GCA_964383335.1 uncultured Lachnospiraceae bacterium | reverse complement strand
CGTCCTCATCTTCCTTATCTTCATCTGAGGCAGGTTCATCATTCTCTGACTCAGTCCCGGACTCGTCTTCTTCTTCGTCATTTTCACTCAGGCCGTCGTCTTCCTCAGGTTCAGTCCCGGGCTCTCTGCCGTCCTCATCTTCCTTATCTTCATCTGAGGCAGGTTCATCATTCTCTGACTCAGTTCCGGATTCGCCTTCTTCTTCGTTATTTTCACTCAGGCCGTCATCTTCTTCTGATTCAGTTCCGGACTCTCTGCCGTCCTCCTCTTCATTATCTTCATCTGCGGCAAGTTCATCATTCTCTGACTCAGTTCCAGGCTCGCCTTCTTCCCCGGCATTTTCACTCAGGCCGTCATCTTCCTCTGATTCGACTCCGGATTCTCTGCCATCCTCTTCCGGTTCAGCCCCCGTCTCTTTATCATCCGCTGTCTCTTTCTCTTCCTCTCCGGCCGCTTCTTCCCGCTGAGACTCAGGGCCCGCTTCCGCATCCTCATTCTTTTCGGGCGCCTCACCTGAATGATCCTCCTCCGGATAAGCGGCGCGATGCAGGTTCTGCCACTCCGGATCCTGAGAATACTCCGGATAGTCCTCAGCGCCGTAGTTGTGATCCGCCATATAGTCCGTGAGATTCCGCATCGCCTCGTCGTGCTCATTTCCGCTGCCGGCCGTATGATCCGGAAGCGCTCCCTCCGTCTCCCCGGGCATCCCGTTTGGAGATTCGCCCATCTCACGGTTAATCGGGCGCACCGGGATATCATAGCCCAGCTCCTGCGCGGCCGCCACGCGGTGTCTTCCGTCATCCTGAAACTCAAGTCCGTTCGGGCCCCGCTCGACAGCGATCATTTTATCCGGATTATAGTAAGCCGCAGCGCAGTCCCGCAGCTCAGGATCCTTCTTAATCTCTTCGAGAGGCACGCCTCTGCCAAGCTGCTCCTGTACTTCGGGCAGCCTGGATGCGAGATTCATATAATCGTCTTTTGTGTTTCCGTGATGATTCCAGAAATGTTCCCCCGAACTGTCCACTCCCTGAATGGAAGATGCCGGTACCGTCTCATAGTCCGCTGAAGGTCCTGCCTGTACACCGGGCAGAGTCTGTGCCGAGGTGTTCGGGGAACCTGCAGCCGCATGAATTCCCGGAGCTTCGGATACTGCTCCCTGCGAATTAACCGGCACCGGGAACTTGGGATCCCGGTTTACAACCGCTCCGGCCCGATACCCTCCGTCTGTGATGATCTGCTGAGCGCCGCCCATACGGGGTCGCTGCTGCGGATCCATTTTGGAAAAATGGCTCTGCGGAGCGATTTCTCCATAGACGAGATTCTGATCTCTGGCAAGCACCGCCTTTGTTTCATATTCAGCGGAATTGGTGTGCGGCAGAGCTCCCCTGTCAATTCTTTCTCCGGGTGTCGCGCCGAGAGACTCTTTTGTTGTAAAGATCCCGGAGGCCGGCTGAGTGCCGTGCGTCGTCATCACCTGCTCGCCCTCCCGGGCGTGACGCGTCTCCATGGTCCCCGGTGCGAAGGAATCTTTCAACTCACTGATCTGATCCTCAGACAGCCCCCTGCCCTCCATCAATTTCTCAAAATTTCCGGAGTTCATCTTCGCTCCGCGATAGCTGAGTCCCTCTTCCCCATACCGGCTGGCCTCAATCGCCTCACGGTTCCTTCTGAGATTTTCTCTTAAGATCTCATCCCGGTCAGACATCATTCCACTCCTCAAAAAAAGGGGAGGATGGACTTAAAGTGCCACCCTCCCGCCTTAACATCTGCGCCGCGAAGCAGAATGGTCTGTCTTCTGCTCCTGCTCCGTTTCTTACCCGCGCCACTGCTCAATCGCCGAGTCGCCGTATTTCTGAATATCGCTGATCATTGCCCACAGCTCGATAATGGCCTGTTCCGTGTCGGTCCAGGGAATCACTTCGGCAAAGCCCGTATACTCCGGCTTTCTCCACATATTGAAAATGCTGCTCTCCTTCCTGCGAAGCTCCACCGCCGGCTGTGTCCCTTTTGTTTCAATCTCCATGATCAGATTGGGGACAAAACAAATTACAAAGGCGGTAAACAGTATCAAAAACGAAGAGATCACAACCGGGACAATCCAAAGTCCTCCCTTCCCGTTCGTAAACCGGCTGATCTGCTGCATCGTGATCACCGCCGCGCCGCCGATTGACAGGAAAAAGAGCTTCAGCGGAAACATTTTATAAAGCATAAAAAACGGAACAAGAGAGGCGATCATCAGGATCAGGGCTATGAATCCCGGGAAAAATGTCGATTCCGAGTTTAACAGCGACCTGATAAGCGAAACACCGATATACCCTCCTATGCCAATCACAGCGGAGGCGCCCAGCAGATTGAAAAAGCTGAGCCGGTGATCCTTTCGGATCTTGGCACCGGCGATCTCATCGATCGCAAATTCGTGCTGCAGAGCAATCCGTCCCATCAGAGACCGGCCCGTCGCGCGGAAGATCACCCTCTTATTTGTCACCTGGAGGCGTCCTTCCGATCTCATGAACATTATTCTGGTTCTCAGCACCGCCAGGTTGTACTGCTTGATGGGGATCTCACCGGAGTCGGGATCCACGCACTGCGGAACGATGCCGAGACCTCTTTCATAGTAATCGACATCATTGGTCTCCGGTTCGCCGAGTCCCACTCTGTTCTTGAAATCGCGCCACATCAGGCCGATACCGGCCGCGCCTCCGGGATACAGAGGGACCTGCCCCGGCATTCCTTTGTTGAAAGCCCCGCCCTGCGGATATCCCGGATCCTGCTGAAATGCCTGCTGGTCCGCATAGCCGGGATCCTGCTGAAACACCCGCTGATCCGCATAGCCGGGATCCTGCTGAAATGCCTGCTGATCCGCATAGCCGGGATCCTGCTGAAATGTTCCCTGATCAGCGTATCCCGCGTCCTGCTGAAATGTACTCTGATCAGTATATCCTCTCTCCTGTTCCCCGCCTGCCGGTTCAGCTCCCCGCGCAGCTTCGCAGCTGCAGGTCTCACCGGGCTCCAGCCAGTTTCCGCAGTATCTGCAATAAGGCATTTTTCCCTCCTCCTTAAAAAACATGATCTTTTAAGTTCCACGTTCCGATCCGTCAAACATACAGGCTGTTTCAGAAATACAGACTGCTGCAGCCCAGCTGCGTCTGAACCCAGACGCCGTTCTCCCGGACAAACTCAAAATGCAGGCTGCCCGTATCCTCGATCGTTTCCGTTGAAGTTGTATTGTTCCAGGAATCAACCCTAATGTAATTTCCTGTATAGGCAAAGGACAGGTCCACATCGGTCTGTGAGTTCCAGGTTGAAGCCCGGATTTCCTGAAACGAAATCGCGGAGACGCGGGTGGAATCATTTCCAAATCGCTCTTTCAGGTAATCATAGTCCTCCCGGATATCGGCCTGCCGTTCCGGATCTCCCGTAAACAGACCGGATACAGCACTGAAATCCTGAGCAGCCATGGCGGCCTCATAGATCTGATACATGTTGGACACCGCCAGCTGCTGCAGCTCCGCCACTGCCTCTTCACTGTACAGAAGATCGGTCATGTCGCAGGAATCTTCATCCGAGTAAACGGACCAGGTCCGGGAGGCATCCTCTCTTCCCGCCGCGCTGACCGTCAGATAATGAGTTCCCTTAAAGATCTTCGGGATGGTATACACGGCGGTCTCCCT
>CAYLHR010000206.1:0-3718 GCA_964383335.1 uncultured Lachnospiraceae bacterium | reverse complement strand
AACCGTCTCACGAACAGCATAAATGATTCTATCAGACCCCCTGCGAAAATGCAAGAACTTTTTTTGTCCGCCGGAAATCAGAGACCGGCGGACATGAGATGCCCGCCGGTCAGCCCGATATACTCCCCTGAAGGACGTCCATATTTAGCCGTCCGTCATAAAGAGTAACACAATATCTGCTCCGTTTCAACCGGAAACCCGATTTACGGCTGACTCACGGCAAAAGAAGGAGACAGATACCGGAGATCCTCCGGCGTCGTGATCTTGATATTGCCGTAGGATCCCTCGACCAGCTTCACCCTGGCAAGTCCGCTCCGCTCGACGATCATCGCGTCGTCCGTGACGCCCTCCATGTCCCCTCTCTCCATGAGAATCCGGTTGGCCTGAAGAAGAAGTCCGGTGGAAAACGCCTGAGGCGTCTGTATGGTCCAGACATTCTTCCGGAGCGGAGTCTCCCTCACAAAGCCGTCTTCGTCCGCGATCTTCACCGTATCCCTCGACGGCATGCCGGCGACCGCCGTTCCGAATTCCTTCACCGCCTCCGCGCAGCGCGCGATGATCTCCTCCGTCACAAAGGGCCTCGCGCCGTCGTGAATCATCACATAGTCACTGTCCCCGCAGGCAAGGAGCGCGTTCCACACGGACAGATACCGCTCGCTTCCGCCGGGAACCACGAGGTCCGCCTTGCCGATCTCAAAGCGCGCGATGAGCTCCCTCCCGTAGTCCAGGTGCTCCTTTGAGGTGACGAGAATGATCCTGTCGATATGGGGGCTCTTTGAAAATGTGCGAAGGGAGCGGACGATCAGCGGCTCCCCCTGATATTCCAGATACTGCTTCGGAATGTCTCCTCCGATCCGCGTCCCCCGGCCCGCGGCGAGCACGACCGCGGTCGTCATCGCGGTCTCTCCCCGAGCTTAAGACCCGGGTACGCGTTAAGATCCCAGGCCGAGGTTCTCCCCGCCGAGAGCTCGTGCCAGGCGGCGACGCCGATCATGGCGGCGTTGTCCGTGCAGTAAACCGGCGACGGGACATAGAGCCGGCAGCCGGCGCTGCGGCAGGCCTCCTCCATCCTGGCCCGGAGGGCGCTGTTGGCCGAGACGCCGCCCGCCATGGCGACATCCTTTATTCCGTACGCCTTCGCGGCGGAGACCGTGTGCTCGGCCAGAACGTCCGTCACGGCCTTCTGGAAGCTGGCCGCCAGATCGGCGGCGCACACCTCCCGCCCCGCCATCTTCTCGTGATTCAGATAATTGAGGACGGCGCTCTTCAGCCCGCTGAAGCTGAAGTCATACTCCGATCCGTTCACCCTCGCTTTGGGGAAGATGATCGCGTCCGGATTGCCCTCCTTTGACACCGCGTCGATTTTGGGGCCGCCGGGATACCCGAGCCCTATGGCCCTCGCCACTTTGTCGAAGGCCTCTCCCGCCGCATCATCCACCGTTCTGCCCAGAATTTCAAACTCCGCGTAGTCCTTCACGATGATGAGGTGGGTGTGTCCCCCCGAGACGACGAGACCGAGATAGGGAGGCTTAAGCTCCGGGTGCTCGATATAGTTGGCCGATATGTGGCCCTCGATGTGATTGACGCCGATGAGGGGTTTGCCCGCCGCCCAGGCGGCGGCCTTCGCGCAGGCGACGCCGACGAGAAGGGCGCCCACAAGGCCCGGTCCGCACGTCACGGCCACGGCGTCGATCTCCCGCAGTGTGAGACCGGCGTCCGACAGGGCCTTCTCCATCACGTAATTGATCTTTTCGATGTGCTTCCTGGACGCGAGCTCGGGCACGACACCCCCGTAGACCGTGTGCATTGCGATCTGCGTATAGATGACGTTGGAGAGAACCTCTCTCCCGTTTCTCACCACCGCGGCCGCCGTCTCGTCACAGGACGTCTCGACCGCGAGTATATCCGTATATCCGTTCATTGTTTTATATTCCTCTCCCGGCCCGCTTCGTTATTCATCCGGAAACAGCAGGGACACGTGCCTGCCGTCCCTCGCCGCCACCGTGTCCGGAAAGATCCGCTGCAGCTCCGGCAGATAGTGGTCGGGGTGCACGAGACTCGGGCTGTAGTGAGTCAGCCACAGCTCCCCGGGCCGGGCTTTGGCGGCGATCTCAGCCGCCTCCTGCATGGTCATATGCTTTTTCAGTACGGCGTCGCCCGCCTTGTCGTGATCCCCGTACATGCCCTCGCAGATGAGGAGGTCCGCCCCTTCCGCGTACCGGACCAGGTCCGGCGTCGGCCGCGTATCCGTGGCGTAGACGACCTTGAGCCCCCGCCTCTCCTCACCGAGGACGAGATCCGGGGTCAGAAGCCTGCCCTCATACTCGATCGTGGCGCCCTTCTGAAGGGGATTCCAGAATTGAAGCGGAATACCGTTGGCCTTTGCCTTCTCCACGTCGAACCTGCCGCCCCGGCTCACCTCCACGCAGTAGGAGTAGCAGGGAACCCGGTGCCTCGCGCGGAAGGCCGTCACCTTCAGCCCGCCGGCGGAGAAGGTTTCGCCGTTCCCGGAGATCTCGACCGTCCGCGTCTCAAAGGGCAGCTCCGGCGCGATCACGCGCGCCGCCCTCACGATATTCGCGACTCCCTTCGGCCCGATGATGGTCACCGGCTCCTTCCGCTCCGCGTTGCCCATGGTGAGCAGAAGGCCGGGCAGGCCCGCGATGTGGTCCGCGTGAAAATGCGTCAGAAAAATATGCCCGATCGGTTTGCACGACCAGCCGAGCTCCCGAAGCGCGATCTGCGTGCCCTCGCCGCAGTCGATCAGGATGCTGTTCCCGTTATACCGCATAAGGCACGCCGTAAGCCACCTCTTCGGAAGCGGCATCATCCCTCCCGTGCCGAGGAGTGCCGTATCAAGCATATTCACACCTCATAACCACGGCGTCCTCCAAAGGATCCGTGTAATAATTCTTCCTGTATCCGATCTGCTCGAACCCCTTCTTTTCATAGAGGCTTCTGGCCGGCACATTTCCCGCGCGGACCTCCAGATAGAAGGTGGTGATTCCCCTCGCGCGCCCGGCCTCAAGCAGCGCGTCGAGCAGCTGCCCGCCGATTCCCTGCCTCCTGCGGGGAAGATCCACCGCGATATCCAGGATATCCGACTCCGGGGGCGCGCACAGAAGGGCGGCAAAGCCCGCGGGTTCCGCCCCGTCCTCCCCCGCCGCAAGAAGAACCGTGTCATCCCTCAGAAAATAGGTAAAAATCCCGGTCGACGTCCAGGGCGTCTCCGATGAATTGCGAAGCAGCAGGTCCGCGCAGGCCTCGATCTCCTCCAGCTCAAGGGGATGAATATTGATCCCCCCGCTCATGATTCCCGCCTCTCCCCGGCAAGCGCCCGTTCGCGCTCCCGCTCCGCCTGGGACTTTCTGAGATAGACCGGCGCGTGATCCCGCGCCTCGACCGTGCGTCCCTCCGCGGCGTAGATGAGGGCAAGCGCCCCCACGGAGGAGGCCCTCTGCCTTAAGAGGTGAACCGGCGCGTACCTGTGCGGCACCTCCACCAGCTCCTCAAGCATCTCCCGGTACACGTCCACGCCGTCCCCGAGAAAGACCGCCGTCTCTCCGAGGCCGTTCAGCTCCCGCGCGAGCTCCTCCACGGGGATGGCCCGGTCCTCCCGCACGGGCACCGGCCTCCCGTTCTCAAAGCGTGAGATGCCGCTGTTACCTTTTGGATGTTTATCTTTCTTTCGCTCTTCTTCCGGATGTACTCCGTTATG
>CAYLHR010000205.1:0-3732 GCA_964383335.1 uncultured Lachnospiraceae bacterium | reverse complement strand
TCAATAAACATGTCCCCATAGCCGGGAATTGTTGTGCCGACTGTGAAATCAAGAACATCACCCGGCTTTGTGGTATTACCACCATCGTCATTGTAGTCGTTATCGTTCTCAAAATCCTTCTCAAGTGTTACTTTACTCTTCTTCGCAACACCTTCATTCTTATAATAGCTCTGTGACTCGGTGGGAGCAAAAGAATCATCATCTACACTGCTATCAAGGTGCACAAAGATAGGATTGTAAACTGTATCCTGATCCTTCGGCGTAACAATTGCCATGTACAGACCATCTGCTGCAGTAGACTCAGGATCCTGAGCTGCAAAAACATACTCAGCTTTTCCGCTGGACTCTGTTATGGCAGTGCTCCCGTTAACAGGGGCTGTGCTTCCGCCATTAAGAGCTCTCGCGAGCTTACCAGCAAGCTCATCGGTAAGCATAAGCTTATTGTCTTTATCGATAGCAGCCTTTAAAACAGCAGGAGTTAAAACAGATTTAAACGGATCTACCGGATACCAACCGCTCACGGCGCCAAGAGTGTTCTGCTCTTCAGTTGTCTTGTCACCAGCCCATGCAAGAACTTTATAAAAGTTCACCTTATCGCCAGTTTCCAATCCGGTCACGGCGATCTTACGATCAACAGGATCTGCCGCGAATGCAGTCATGCTCATCATGCCCATCACCATCGCCGCAGCGATGACCAGAGCCATAACTTTCTTAATACGTTTCATTCTTCTTTTCCCTTTCGTTGGTTTTTTAAGAAGTTGTGTTGATTAACCGGTTCCTTTTTCCCCTTCCCTCACCCGGGTCGACATCGGGCCCGCGAGAGATACCTTTTGGGATGCCCTCTCGTGGGAGGAGTTTCTCTCCGAGAAGGTGCCCCTCTGGCGAGGGATTCCAGCCCTTTATTCAATTCGCAAATGCACCTCCTCTTTGAATGATATTGATTGCAACATAGTTTTCTTCAAAAGCGTGAATCTTCGCACAATTATCTGCTGAAATCACACTTCCAACTATGTCTGTATCTTAACACACAGCTCGGTCACAGGCAATAACATTTCGTCACTTTTGAGGTCAAATTTGTAACCGAAAGCATCTTAAATGACGTTTTAAGTGGACACTCACCGTGTCAATAATGTTTCGAATTCGTTTTCGCCCATTAAGCAATGTAATTATATACAATGTAGGTCACACGGCGGTCACACCAGGGAATATTCTGAATAATTACAGTTTTATTACAGTAAGAAATCGTTATAGTTACATCAAGAATAACATTAAGCGGGCTGACTTCTCAACCCGCTTGTCACTATTTTACTCCCAATCGTCACCGAAGCAGATAAACTTCGGAATATCGGTTAAACCTCTCCGAAAATTCGTCGACCGGGTTGTCCACGAAGATGTCCACCCAGTTCTGATCGTGCATGGCCGAACCGCCGTGGTCCTCCAGCGTGTAGACGTGTCCGTCGATGAGGAGCTTGTCTCCGAAGTGAAGGCCCAGCCGGCTGCAGGTCGCGGCGGACACCGCCACGGTCTGTCCGGGGATGAGCGGTGCCCCGCTCGCGGTCTGTCCCACGTAGGAGCCCTGGTCCTCCGGGGTGTCCATGTAGGCGGTGAGTCTCCATAAGCCGAGGTCGATGACCATCGAATAGTTGGAGGCGTTGTCGCTGTTGTCCCAGGAGTCCGCTCCCCCGCTCACGACGTTGACGCGCCGGACGGAGTTCTGGACGAGCCCGTCCTTCGAGGTCAGCGTGTAGACAACCGGGTACTCTCCCTGCTTCTTGTTGTTGAATTCGCTCGTGTCCGCGGTGACGGACTCGATCTCCTCGTCCCAGGTGACGCCCTCCATGGGGTCGAATTCCTGGCCGGTGACGACCTGCGCATTTCCCTCCATGCCGAAGATGTGGTGGTCGAGGTCGGGGTTCACGGTGACCTTGATGGTCTTCCGCTCGATGGTCTGGTCCATGGCGGCGATGACGTAGGTCAGCTCCTGCTCTCCCGGCTCGTCCCATTTGACCTGGGAGTAGTCGCAGACGACGGTGCCGATCTCGTCGTCCCAGCTGATGCCGGCCATGACGTCGGGCTGCATGCCTTCGATGACGTTGAAGTCCTTGATGCCCTTCACGTGGTCGATGAGGGGCCCGCGCTTCTCTTTTGCGGAATCCGCGCTCTCCGGAATCTCCGCTCCGTCTGCACTGTCCGGGATCTCCGCCCCGTCCGCGCTCTCGGGAATGCTGTCCGTTACAGTACTCTCCGTCTCCGATGCCTGATCCGCGCTCTCTTCTGACGTGACGGCCGCGCCCGGGGTGCCGTCGGACACGGGGATCGGAGCGGACGCATTTTCACAGGATGTAAGAAGAAGGGCCGCTGAGACGGCCGCTGCTGCATATATGGTGGTGCTGAACATTTTCCTCATGTGTGATGGTCTCCGTTCCTCCTCGTTATACGTTCCGGATCTTGAAATCCCTCTCCGCCTCGCGCCGGACGTCCTTGGCGGCAATGGCCGCACGCTTGTCGTAGAGCTTCTTGCCCTTGGCGAGGCCCACCTCGACCTTGACCAGGCTGCCCCGGAAGTAGACGCGGAGCGGGACGAGCGTGTAGCCGCGCTCGCGGATCTTCTGGCCCAGCTTGCGGATCTCATTCTTGTGCATGAGGAGGCGGCGCTGCCGGAGGGGATCCCTGTTAAAAATGTTCCCCTTCTCGTACGGCGCGATGTGCATCCCGTCGACGAACATTTCGCCGTCCTTGATTTCGACGTAGGCCTCCTTGATCGAGCAGTGCCCCATGCGGATGGACTTGACCTCGGTGCCGAAGAGCTCGATCCCGGCCTCATGCGTTTCTTCTATAAAATAGTCGTGGTACGCCTTCTTGTTGTTGGCCACGAGCTTGGTCGATTCTGACATGGTGTGGATTCCTCTTTCTTTTGTAAAAAGACCCCTGCTTCTCATCGAAGCAGAGGTCTTTGATGCTCAGCCTTTCAGGAAGTTCATCGAAAGCAGGAGCGACAGAACGAAGAACAGAATGCTGAGGATCCTTGTGATCTTCACGAGTCCGCCCTCGACGGATCTTCCCTTGTTCTGGCTCCAGTAGGTCTCCGTGGACCCGCCGATGGAGCCGAGACCTCTCTGCTTGCCTTCCTGCATAAGTACGATGACGGAAAGCGCGATACAGACGATCACATACACAATTGTGAGCACAGTATTTAAGATGGACATGCCGGTGAAACCTCCCCTGTAAAATGCGGAACCACAGACTCCGCCCTTATTCAATCTGAAAAGCCACGTGCTAGTATAGCACATGGCTTTTGACAATGCAAGTCGGGGCTTACGGTTTTGCTCTTCCTGTATGCTCTTCCCTGCGGTCTTTGTGTTAATCCTTCCGCGGGAATCAGTCCTTCACCACAAGCAGGGATTCGCCGGTCATCTCCGCGGGCTTCTCCTTGCCCATGATCTCGATCATGGTCGGGACGATGTCGCAGAGCTTGCCGCCCTCCTTGAGGCCGTATTTCGGATCCGCGTTCACGAGGATGAAGGGAACCGGGTTCGTGGAGTGGGCCGTGAAGGGCTCACCCGTCTCGTAGTCGACCATCTGGTCGCAGTTGCCGTGGTCGGCGCAGATGAACATCACGCCGCCGTTGGCCTTGATCGCCTCGACCGCGCGGCCGACGCACTCATCGACGACCTCGATTCAACAAACTGATGAGGCTTCCCGTGAGCTATTTTGACCGGCACCAGGCCGGGG
>CAYLHR010000204.1:0-3829 GCA_964383335.1 uncultured Lachnospiraceae bacterium | reverse complement strand
GCAGCGGACTGAAAATCCGCGTGTCTCTGGTTCGATTCCGGAACTGGGCATTTTTCATGCTTTTTTTGTGGTAAATGTGAAGAAAGTGTGATATAATTGTTACAATTCTACGCATGCAGAATATTGGCGGTTTTGTGTGTACTGAAGCGAAACACAAGGAGGTATTATGAAAGATCTGTTGAAGGGAAAGCGTATAAGGGGATATGCTGTGCTTTTTGCCCTTTGCCTGAGCCTTTTTGCGGTTCCGGTTTTGGCGGCGGACAACTCAGAACACAGTACGAAGTATAACGGCGTGGATTATGCCAGAGTTTTTGATTATGACTATTACACGACGAAGAGACATCCCGAGCTGGCCGGAAAGAAGGATTCGGTTGTTCTTAAGTATTTTGTCACGAAGGGCATGAAGAAGGGGGAGAGAGCCATCGAGACCTTCAGCCCCAAGTCCTACAGAAACGCGAACAGGGATCTTCGCGGTCAGTACGGAGACGATTACGAGAAGTACTATGAGCATTATATGAATGTCGGCTACAAGCAGAGCAAGCGCGCTGATACGCTTACGGGCTGGGCGACAAAGATCAAGGATCCGGTCACAAGCTATAACGGAAAGAGCTACAGCCGCGTTTATGATTTCGAGTATTACATGAAGGTGCATCCGGAGCTCAAGAAATATAAGCTGGATGACTACGGCCTCATCAAGTACTTTGTGACAAAGGGAATTCCCCAGCGCCACCGCGCCTGCAAGAATTTCTATGTAAAATGGTACTACAACGCCAATCCCGATCTTCGTTACGCTTACGGCACGAGATGGATCAAGTACTACAGACATTATCAGAAGAAGGGCTACAAGAAGGGTGCCGTCAGGCGTACGACAAAGCTGGTGGATCCGATCGACTATATCAAGATCGACGGGCAGAAGATTGATCTCTCGAAAATCTACAGCTACGATTATTATACGAAGCACACCGCTTCCGCCAGGCGCTTCAGAAAGAACAAGGACGACAAAGGCGCTGTGATGGATTTCGTGAAGAACGGCATGAAGCTGTTCCAGCGCGGAAATGCCAAGTATGACGCATTCTCGAAGGCCTACCAGAAGACCGTCAAGAAGATTTATCCGGAGGGGCTGACGGAAGAGGACAAGAAGGCACATGACGAGGAGAGCGATACGAAATATCTGATCCTTCTCAACCTCGGCAAGTACCGTGTCAGCATTTTCAAGGGCAAGAAGAATAACTGGAGACTGATCCGCAGCTTCCGCTGCACGATCGGCGCTCCCGGACATGCGACACCCAGCGGTGTGTTCAGACTCGGTTACAAGGGCAGATATTTCAATTCGGGCAGCAGCATCCGGTGCTGGTACTACAGTGAGATCAGGGGCTCCATCCTCTTCCACTCCGTACTTTACGCTCCGGCGCCGACTCCGGCGAGGGTGATTGAGCCCAGGCTCGGACTCAAGCTGTCCCACGGCTGTGTGCGTCTGGCCATCGAAAACGCGAAGTATATCTACGAGAAGATCCCCAAGGGGACAAAGATCATCAGCTACAACAGCACATATTAATATGACGAAGCCCGGGATCTGCGTGATCCCGGGCTTTTTCCGGGTCCGTCGTTCGAACGGGAAAACGTCCGGGCGGCAGAACAGCGGAACACAAAAAAACAGTCCCCGGAGGGACTGCCTGAGTTCGGAAATCTTTGCAATTACAGGCCGATCTTGAAATCGTCGGAGCCCTCGCCGTTTACTACGTAGTAGGCAACGTTCTCTTCGGGCTTTACATAGACGTCGATGGTCTCGATCGCGTTCTTGTGATTTTCCTTATAAGCGGCGATCGCCTGCTCCACGATTGCGGTGGAGGAGAACTGTCTGCCGAGATATTCGATCGTCACGGAAGAGGTCGGAGCGACGGCCTTTTTGGCGGCTGTGCGCACTTTTGTCGTTGCCTTTTTGGTCTCTTCCTTTGCCTTGTCAGCAGCCTTCTTCGTGGAAGCGGCGACCTTCTTGGTCTCTTCCTTGGCCTTGTCGGCGACCTTCTTGGTCTCTTCCTTGGCCTTGTCGGCTACCTTTTTGGTCTCTTCCTTGGCCTTTCTGGCTGTCTTCTTTACTGTCTCCTTCGCGGCTTCCTCAGCCGCGACCGCCTCGGTCTTGATTTCCTCTGCCTTGACCTCGGCCTTCTTCGTCTTCTTTACCGGTGTCATAATAACCTCCTCAAAATGAAAAAGATATTACATGTGTACTTATCCATAACACCCGCACATTATAGGACTAAAAATTTCTTCTGTCAATTTTTGTCAAAATGCTTTTGATATAATCGGCAAAATGACGAAAGAAAAAAAGCAGACGGGCACTTATTTGTTGAATTATTGCATGACAGAGCGCTATCGTTTAAAATATCAGATAACAGGGCTTTCAGATTACCCCGGAAAAGGAGAGGATCATGGAAAGAAAAGAAGAAGTATTTGTTGTCGGTCATAAGAACCCGGATACTGATTCGATCTGCGCGGCCATTTCATACGCTTATCTGAAAAATGCGGCCGGCGGAGACGGCCGCTATGTCGCGGCCCGCGCCGGGCAGATCAATGAAGAGACGGAATTTGCGCTGAAGTACTGGAACCATGAACCGCCTCTCTATCTCCCCAATGTGGGCGTTCAGATCCGTGACCTCGATATAGACGACGCGGAGGGCGCGCCGGATGATATCACGGTCAGAATCGCCTGGGAATATATGAAGGAAAGCGGAACCGTCACGCTGCCGGTGCTGGACGGGGAGAACCGCCTCGAGGGCATTCTCACGGTGAGCGATATCGCGGATTATTATATTGACGCCTATACGAAGACGATCATGTCCGAGGCGGGAACCCGGTTTTTCGATATCGCGGAGACGATCAACGGCGAGGTGATCGTCGGGGACAGGGACGCGGTATTTGAGAAGGGCAGAGTCGTGATCGCCGCGGCCAGGCCTGAGCGCCTCTCCGAATATATTGATCAGGATGACCTCGTCATTACCAGTGACCGGGAGGATACGCAGAAGCAGGTGATTGCCTGCGGCGCGGGCTGTCTCGTTGTGACGCTTGTGGATCAGATCTCCGAAGAGGTCGCGCGTCTGGCGGAGGAGAGCGGATGCGTTGTCATCGCCACGACTTTCGACACCTATACGGCGGCGCGTCTCATCAACCAGAGTATACCCGCGAAGTATCTGATGAAGTCGGAGGGGCTCATTTCCTTCCATATCGACGAGTACATTGACGACGTGAATGTCGTGATGGGGAAAAACCGGCACCGCGATTTTCCGATCGTGGACCGGACCGGTCATTATATAGGAATGATTTCGCGGCGCGACATTCTGAACGCGCACAAAAAGAAGCTGATTCTCGTCGATCACACGGAGCAGTCCCAGGCGGTCGACAATCTGAATCAGGCGGAGATTCTGGAAATTATCGATCACCACAGAATCGGCACCGTCGAGACGCTGCAGCCGGTGTTCTTCAGGGGAGAGCCCGTGGGGTGCACCTGTACGATTCTTTTCTCCATGTTCCGGGAGCAGGGCATTGAGATTCCGCGGGAGATCGCGGGGCTCATGTGTTCCGCCATTATCTCCGACACGCTGCTGTTCCGCTCTCCGACCTGCACGCCCAGGGATAAGCGGACGGGACTTGAGCTCGCGGAGATCGCCGGCATTGACATCGAGAAATACGCGAAGGAAATGTTCCGCGCGGGCAGCAATCTGAAGGGAAAGACCGCGGACGAGATTCTGCATCAGGACTACAAGAAGTTCATTTTCGGCGAGAGCGTATTCGGCGTCGGACAGATCAGCTCCATGGACGAGGACGAGCTGAG
>CAYLHR010000203.1:0-3831 GCA_964383335.1 uncultured Lachnospiraceae bacterium | reverse complement strand
TGTGACGCAATGAGTCAGAAAGAACCGTCCCCACATGACTCATGAGTCAAACAGAACCGTCCCCACTGACTCATTTAGGTGGACAGCCAAAAAAAGGCCGTGCTATAATGCACAGATACAAAAGCTTCGGAGAACGATGATGGAAAAGAACACAGCGAGAAGAAATGCCATCCTGCAGGCGGCATACAGGCTGTTTGGCGAAAAGAATTATGACCGCGTTTCGCTTGCCGATATCGCCCGGGAGGTGGATATCAGCAAATCTCTTCTGCAGCACTATTTTTCCCAGAAGATCGACATTATAAAGACCATGACCGCGGAGCTGCTGAATATTTCATATTCCTATATGGGGGAAATGGGCAGCGGCGGTGAGGACCTTTTTCAGAGCATTTCTGATTTTAATATGCTCTTTTTTAAAGGAGTGGCCGCCAATTATGAGCTCCGTCAGTTCATCCGTTCCTCTGTGTCACAGGCGGAATGTCTTGATGCGTGGGTAGAGACAATCTGCAGCTGGATCCGCCGGTACTGCGGGGAGGATACGTTTACCTACAGACAGCTGAAAACAGCCATGTGCTTCTCCATGGGAGGCACGATGCGCCTCTTCATTCATCAGGATGAGCTGGATATCGATTACCGCCGTTTCTGCCGGGTTCATATGGAAACGATACTCAGATTTCTTCAATATGATCCTCAGACAGCCAATGAGATTCTGGACAGGACGGATATGCGGATCAATCAGCTGGATGCGGATCAGTTCCTGCGGTTCTGTGCGGATCATATCTCCTGGCTCATCATATAATATAGCAGAGTTTTCTGAAACAGACTTTGATTTAAAAATGCGCTGACCAGGCGCATTTTTTTGTGTGGATAAAAACACGCCTGATAAAAACGCGGCTGATAAATGCGGCTGATAAATGCGCCGCCCGCAGTTAAACTTGACTAACGATGGAACGGCGCCATATAGTGTTCGTAGATACTTTACGCGTATACTATAAACGACCAGCTATATAACAAGGAGGTTGATTCTATGAACAAGATCAGGATCAGGCAGGACGGATCTCCGGAGTACTCTCTGGATCGCGCCTGTGTTGCGCAGGTTAATACCAAAAAGTGTATTAATTGCGGTACCTGCCGGGAAAACTGCCCTGTTGAGGCGATCGAGGAGGCCCAGCGCTGGATCTGCAGGGTATGTCCGGAATGTACGGATCAGCCCGGAATGAGACTGGCGGACATTGATGCGTTCCGCACAAAGCAGTCCTGCACCACCGCATGTCCTCTCGGCATCAGCCCGCAGGGTTACATCGGTCTGGCAAGGAACGGAAAGGAAGAAGCTGCATTTAAGCTGATCTGGGAGAAAAATCCGCTGCCCTCGGTCTGCGCTCATATCTGCCATCACCCCTGTGAACAGGTCTGCAAGCGCGGCGTGGTCGTTGACGACCCGATGGCTATCCGCGGCATTAAGCGCTATCTGGATGAGACGGTCGAATACAGCCGTCCGAAATACCCGCGTCTGCACGACGAGAGAGTCGCCGTGATCGGAGCGGGTCCTGCCGGCCTGTCAGCGGGGCATTTTCTTTCGGAACTCGGGTACGAGGTGACCGTATTTGAGGCCAATAACGAACCCGGCGGCATGCTCGTCCGCGCGATTCCGGACTTCCGCCTCAGCAATGAAGATGTGCAGAAAGACATCAAAAAGCTGGAGGAAGCCGGTCTGGAGATCGTATGCAGCGCCCCGCTCGGCAAGAAGCAGATCGCGGAGCTGCAGAAAGAATATGACGCCATCGTCGTGGCGGCGGGCACGCCTCACGGCAAGGAGATCACCTGGGTCCCGAAGTGGAATTACGACGCGGTGTACACCGCGATCCAGTTTATGGATTTCGCGAACAATGATCAGGAAACCTGCCGCATGCCTCACCAGAACTTCGTGATCGGAGACAGGGAAGGCATCGTGATCGGCGGCGGCTCCGTGGCGATGGATACGGCCCGCACCGCTCTCCGCCTCGGCGCAAAGAAGGTGACGGTGGTCTGCCTTGAATCCGGCGACGATGTGCCGGCACATGAGTGGGAGAAAAATGAAGCCATCGAAGAGGGCATTGTCTTCATAGAGGGCTACAGCCCGAAGGCATACACGGGCCGCATCAATACGCTCGAGGGGATTGATTTTGCCAAGGTTACTGAATTCAGTAAAGACGAGAACGGCAAAATCAGCTTCAAAACAGATGATGAAGATATCATGCATATCCCGACGGATTTCTGCATCGTCGCGATCGGCCAGTATTCGGATCCGATCTTCCCGGAAGCTGACGGGGAGACGGTCTTCTACGCAGGCGACATCGCCGGCGGCCCCTGCTCCGTCATTGACGCGATGGCGAGCGGCCGCAACGCCGCCTTCGACGTGGATGCCGCCATGCAGAACCGCGAGCTCCGGAACAAACGCATCGGTCACAAGCTCGTCGAGGCACCGCTTGAGGAAAAGATCTATCCGTGCAACCGCCGGAAGACCCGCCGCCACGAGCGTCCGATGCAGCCGGTGGAGAGCCGCCTGAAGAACTTTGATGACGTAGAGATCACATACTCCGCGAAACAGGTCTATCAGGAAGAACTCCGCTGCCTCGGATGCGGATATGCGATGATCGATCAGGATAAATGTATCGGCTGCGGCATTTGCCAGAAACTCTGCCCGCAGGGTGACGTCATTTCCATGGTGAGAAAGTAAGGAGGACTGCGAGATGAATAAGATCAAAAGAACAGTACTTGTTGTCGGAGCCGGTCCCGGAGGAAGTACGGCGGCATATTACCTGGCAAAGCTCGGCGTCGATGTCCTGCTTGTGGATAAGGAGACCTGGCCCCGCGACAAGATCTGCGGCGGCGTCTACGTTCCGGCTCTTTATCCCATGCTGAAGGAAATGGGCTGCTACGATGAGATGATGAAATATCAGGCCTGCTCCATCACGGAGTTCCGTCTGATCGACCGCGACGAAGACTACGTGGATATGAAGACCGAGCCGGCCATGATCGCGACCCGCCGCTTCACGGATGACCAGATCCGCCGCGCGGCGATCCGCATGGGCGCGGATTTCATGGAGAATTATGAGGCGACCAGCCTCATTATGCGGAAGGGCGTCGTCAAAGGCGTGCACGGTCTCTATCACAACACCGAGATGGACATCGAGGCCGATGTCACCATTATCGCAAATGGCTCCCACAGTGAACTTTCCAGACAGCTGGGACTTTTCCCGGATCCCTCCGACCTGACCGTCTACGCGTTCCGCGCCTATCTCGACGGCGTCGAGGGCCTCGCACCGCATATGGCGGAGGAGTACTACGTCCCGAAGGGACTGAAGGGCTGGAGCCCCATCTGCACCACCTGGCTCAATCCGCATTACGGCGGAAAGCAGGCGGTTCTCGGCCTCACCATCAACGAGGACGCGCTGCGCGACAGCGGTCTCACCGCCATGGAATTCTATGAGTACTGGCGCGACAACACCAGATTCGGTCAGGAGAGACTGAAAAATGCCACTCTGATCGACAAATTCCGCGGCTGGAGACTGCCCGGCTGCCGCCAGCTCGGCAAGAGCGTCGTACCCGGCGCGATCGCCATCGGCGATGCGGTCGGCGCGTCCGAGTGCGCATTTGATTACGGCATTCCGTCCGCGATGACGGGCGGCATGATCGCCGCAAATGTCATCAAGGGATGCGATGACAAGGACGATTTCTCTTACGAAATGCTGAATGCCTATCAGAAGCTTGCGGAGGATGCGCTGAATCCGAGTCTCGGCTTCAATGCCCTGTTCCGCGACGAGCTCCTCAACCAGGAAGATGTCATGAAAGACT
>CAYLHR010000202.1:741-3852 GCA_964383335.1 uncultured Lachnospiraceae bacterium | reverse complement strand
CAGCGTAAAGAAAAGTCCTCTGTGCGGACATCCCGGGCACATGACCGGCGGGCGCATGGGAAGCGTCTCCGTAAGGCATCTGCTCTCCGGAATCTCCCGCCCCAGCGCCTTCGCGATCAGATTCTGGGAAAATTCCCCGCAGATGGGCAGCAGCTCCTTGCCCTTTACCGGAATGCCCAGCGCGCGGATGTGATTCTCCATGATCGGATCCAGCTCCTCCACGACGATGAGCTCATCGACGGAGGCGGCGAAATCGCGGATCATTTTTTCGGGAAGCGGGTTCGCCATGCCGATCTTGAGGACGGAGGCGCTGTTTCCGAACACCTCCTTCACATACTGATACGCGGTCGAGGACGTCACGATTCCGAGCTTCGTGTCCCCGGGCTCAATCCGGTTGATGCCGGATGTCTCCGCGTACTCGATGAGCTTCTTCGTGCGCTCCTCGACGAAGGGATGACGGCGGATCGCGTTGCCCGGCATCATCACGTATTTGGCGATATTTTTCTCATAATTCTTAAGCGGCACCGTCCGCTCCCCCGTCTCGACGATGGACTGAGAGTGCGCGACGCGCGTGCACATCTTAAGCAGGACCGGCGTATCGAATTCTTCGGAAATCTCAAAGGCCAGCTTTGCGAAGGCCAGCGCCTCGGCGGAATCCGAGGGCTCGAGCATGGGCACCTTGGCCGCGATTGCATGGTGCCGCGAGTCCTGCTCGTTTTGAGAGGAGTGCATGCCGGCGTCGTCCGCCACCTCGATCACAAGGCCGGCGTTCACGCCGGTGTATGACATGGTGTAGAGCGGGTCGGCGGCCACATTAAGTCCCACGTGCTTCATCGCGCAGAAGGATCTCTGTCCGGCGAGACATGCGCCGAAGGCGGCCTCCATCGCCACCTTCTCGTTGGGCGCCCACTCGCTGTAGACGTCGTCGAATTTTGCGAGCTCCTCGGTCACCTCCGTACTGGGTGTTCCGGGATAGCTGGACGCGAACATCACCCCCGCCTCATAGAGGCCGCGGGCGACGGCTTTATTTCCAAGCATCAGTTCTTTCATAGGCTAAACCTCTCCTGGATCTCTTAATCGGATCAGCGCGTCTCAAAGCGCCAAACAATACGATTTTATCACTTTAATCTGTTGCAGTAAAGGGTATTCCCAAAAGAGCGGCCGCATTTTCAAAGAGAATCTTTCCGAGTTCCGCATCCGTGAGGCCGGCGCTCCGGACGAAATCGACTGAGGCACTCTGACTGCTCCAGGGAGAATCGGTGGCGAATACCACTCTTTCCGCCCCGAAACACCTGACGAGCTCTGTAAACTGATTCCTGTCCAGCATCCTCGTCTCCTCCTCCGTCCAGTAACCGTCCGGAAGCGGGGCAAAGGAATCCAGGGCAAAGGAGGTGTCGATCATGAAGGGCCCCGCAGCGCACATCTCAGGCGCGAGTTCCAGGACCTCATCCCAGTTTTTCCAGCCGCCCATATGCGCGCAGATCAGCGCGAAGCTGCCGCCGCGATCTGTCCGGGACCGGGTACCCGTGACCTCCCGCATGGCGTTCAGCTCCATCCGCGGGGACGCGTGAACGACGCCGGGAATCCCGACATCCAGACCGCCGTGCGTCACGACCGCGAGGTCAAGCTCCGCGCAGAGCTCGAGAATTCTCAGATAGCGGGGGTCATCGAGATCCGCCCCCTGGTACAGGGGATGGACCTTGATTCCCTTAAAGCCCAGATCCCTGATCCGTATCAGCTCCTCCTTCCAGTCGGCATAATCCGGATGCATGGCGCCGAATGAAATGAGGCCGCTCTCCCGCCGCGTCTCCATAAGACGCGCCGCCGAATCATTGATGCTGCGGACCTGCGCTTCTGACGTGGCGACGGGAAGAATAACGGAGACGGCAATCCCCGCCTCCTTCATGGATGCAGCCAGCGCCTCATCCGTGCCATCCGTAAAATATCGGGAATGGGACGCGGCACTCAGCTTTGAAAGAGCCTTCCCGGCGATCTTTGCCGGGAAGGTGTGTGTGTGAAAATCTATGACCATGGTGAAAATTTTCTGCCCTTTCTTCAGTCTGTTCTCTGTCATGCAGATCAGGAGATCTCGTCTCCCTCCTCGAGAGATGTTCTGCGGGAAACAAGGACCTTGGTCTCATAGCTCGCGAACGCCTTCTCGACGAACTCGCCGTCCGGGCTCTTTGTAAATACCGAAACCAGCGGAACGATGGCAAGTCCCGCGATCATGCAGAAGGCGCCGGCGTTGATCGGGCTTTGCAGAAGCGCCGGGAAGGAGGGACGGACCAGCATGTTGGCGATCATCACGACGGTCGAGAAGATGAAGCTCACCCAACAGCCCGCGGCTGTGGTTCTCTTCCAGTAGAGGCCGTAGAGGAAGGGCGCCAGGAAGGCCCCCGCGAGCGCTCCCCAGGACACGCCCATCAGCTGCGCGATAAAGGTCACATTGGACTTATACTGAATAATCGCGATCACGACGGAAATCAGAATAAAGACAACGATAAGAACCCGCATGATGAAGACCTGCTTCTTCTCTTCCATCTCTTTTACGAGGGTTCCCTTTATGAGATCCAGCGTAAGCGTCGAACTCGATGTAAGAACGAGGGAGGACAGAGTCGACATGGACGCCGAGAGAACCAGGATCACGACAACCGCGATCAGAATATCCGGCAGACCGGAGAGCATGGTCGGGACCACGGAGTCGAAGCCGTTGGCCGCGATATCAATCTGATCGGAGAACAGCCTTCCGAAGCCGCCGAGGAAATAGCAGCCGCCGGCCACGATGAGGGCGAATGCCGTCGACACGATGGTGCCCTTGTCGATCGCCTTCTCATTCCGGATCGCGTAGAATTTCTGCACCATCTGCGGAAGTCCCCACGTGCCGAGCGATGTGAGGATGACGACGCCGAGCAGATTAACGGGATCCGGACCGAAGAAGGAGGCGAACATGCCCGGCATCTCAGACACCTCGGGATCCGTCACGGCGGCAAGGCCCGTGTAGGCGGCCATGAATCCGCCCTTGCTGTTCAGAACGGCCAGAATGACGGCGACGATGCCGAAGAGCATGATAATGCCCTGGATAAAATCATTGATGGCCGTAGCCATATATCC
>CAYLHR010000202.1:0-715 GCA_964383335.1 uncultured Lachnospiraceae bacterium | reverse complement strand
GTGAGGACCGCCATGACGATCACGCAGATCGAGTAATCAATATTGAAGGCCATGCCGAAGAGCCGGGACAGGCCGTTGTAAAGCGACGCCGTGTACGGAATAAGGAAAATGAAGGTCACGATCGAGGCGGCAATCTTGAGCGCAGGTGACGTAAACCTCTTTCCGAAGAAATCGGGCATCGTGGCGGAATCGAGATGCTGCGTCATGATCCTCGTTCTTCTGCCGAGCACGACCCAGGCGAGAAGCGACCCGATGATGCAGTTGCCGATGCCGGCCCAGGTCGCGGCGATCCCGTACTTCCATCCGAACTGCCCCGCGTAGCCGACAAACACGACCGCCGAAAAATACGAAGTTCCGTAGGCGAAGGCTGTGAGCCAGGGACCGACGGATCTCCCGCCGAGCACGAAGCCGTTCACATCGGTTGAATTCTTGCGGCAGTAGAGACCGATACCGATCATCACGCCGAAGAACAGGAGCAGAAGAATGATTTTAATTGCCATGACTGTTACTTGCCTTTCTGTGTTGACTGATATTGCTATTGGCGCCCGTGCGCTCACACGCATTAACGCGTGTATGTATTAACGCGTGTGCGCGTCAACGCGTTGACGTTTCAACTCGTAAAAGTCTATCACACTCTGAGCAGACAGTCAAGAAAAAAAGGTAAGTCAGGGAGACGCGTGAGTCAGGGGGACGGTTCTTTTTGACTCATTGTGTC
>CAYLHR010000201.1:0-3911 GCA_964383335.1 uncultured Lachnospiraceae bacterium | reverse complement strand
GAGCGCGCAGGCAGCAGCCGGAACATCCGACAGCGCGCAGACGGAGGGAAACGAGGCTGAGAGCGGACAAAGCGACAGGCCCGTCATCTCCTTCGAGACGACGGACCTGGATGGGGATACGGTTCGGTCGGAGGACATTTTCAGCGAAAATGAGCTCACGATGGTCAATATGTGGGGCACCTTCTGTGGACCGTGCATCAATGAGATGCCTGATCTGGAGGTGCTGCATCAGCGCCTTGCCGAAAAGAAGTGCGGGATTATCGGCATTGTCATTGACGTGAACGGAAAAAATGACACAGCCATGATTGACGCCGCGAAGGAAATCGTCGGGGACACGGGCGTCACCTATACGAATCTGGTGCCCTGGGGCAGTGCAGCCAGGGATTTCCCGGTTTCGGCCGTGCCCACGACTTACTTCGTTGATTCCGACGGCTGCATGGTCGGAGAGCCGGCGGTCGGCGCGCGGGGAGCAGATGATTATGAAATCCTGCTCGAAGCGATGCTGGAGCAGATCAGCTGAGTTGCTGACCGAGCAGATCAGCTGATTTGCTGCCCGAACAGATCAGCTGATTCGCTGACCGTGGAAAGCAGCTGATTTGATATCAGACCCCGATCAGCTGATCGGGTGCTCCCGGTCGGTATCATTTTTTCTTGCTTTTCGTCGTCTTTTTTTTGGCCGGCTGTTTCTTGAAGCCCTTTACATGGATGCCGGTGCTCGGCTGACAGAAGCCTGTGTAGAACTCGCGGATGAGGCTGTAGGCCTCGTCCCTCGAACCGCAGGCTTCGACCTGCCGGCAGATGGTGTTGTAGGATGTCTCTGACACGGTGCCGCGGACCGCGTCGAGAAGGGAAATGCAGTCCCCGTCGAGCGAATCAATGCTCATACCGCCGACGGCGGTGTTCAGTTCTTCGTCTGTGAGTTTGTTAATCATATTGCTCATAGTGATCTCCTCTGTCTGTTTTTAATGGTCCCTGTCCGCCCGAGAGGGCTTTTTTGTTTAAGTGGGCTTTCTCTGGTGAAGAGGGTCTTTTCCTGCCGCGCTGTCTCTATGCATTTATATTATCAGTTTCTTTATCACAGAATCCGCACATTCACGGAATCCGCTAATTCAGTGAATGCGCACTGATATCACACTTTGATTCTCAGAACATGTGAGAAAAGTTCCGGGTTTCCGGAAATGAGCAGGGCGAGCTTCTCCCTCGTCCTGGTCATCGCCTCGTAGAGCGGGGCCAGGTCGGCGAGTGTGCCGCCTCTCTTTTGAAGATACAGCGCATCGTCGTAATAAAGTGTGCTGTCCAGTATAATCAGCATCCTGTCGAATTCCTGTCCGATCATGCCGCTTTGGCTCATATCGCTGTATCCCTGCGTGCGGAAGTAATCGGCGATCATCTGCTCGTCGGCCGCATTTTCAGCGTACAGGATATCGATGCAGCTGTAATCGGCGCCCGGCGTGATATCCTTAAGGTGAAACAGCGTCTTCATAAAGGCGAAGACGGGCCGGTTGATCCGGATGTGACCGGACAGCTCGAAGGGGTGCGAAGTGAGGGACGTGATCAGCTGCTCCGTCTGCTTCATGGGCGAGATCGCGCCCCGGATGCTGTGCGGATCGTACGCCATGATACAGGGAATCCCGCACTTCTTCGCGCCGGCCGTAATGGAGGAGAGTGCCCCGGCGCGGATCCGGTTCGCCTCGTCGATGATGATGCACGAAAAATGTTCCGGTTCCGCAAACCCCTCAGCCAGAGCGCGGTTCAGAAGGTCGGGACGTTCGATGCCCGACAGAACGGAAACATTTCTCAGGCGCCTGTCAATGATCCGGTGACCGTTCCGGAGCGGGCCGCAATGGATGAAGAGGACGCGCTTTTTCTTCGAGAGCGCGAGCGCGAGGTCGAAGAGCAGCAGCGTCTTTCCCGTCCCCGCGCTGCCGGTGAGGGAAATGACGGGAGCGGACAGACATTTCCTGCTGCTGTCAGCGGCTGCAGAAACGAGTCCGGCCGCCGAAACAGAGCCGGCTGCCGAGACAGAGCCGGCTGCCGATTCGGATCCGCCCGCGCGGACACCGCTCTGTGCGGGATCGGAGTTTTCGGCGTCACTGACCAGCGCAAGAATCTTTCTGCGGAATTCCCACTGCTGATTGGTGAGAAAATATTTGCGCTGCAGAAACCGCTCGGGCGAATTCGCCGGGGAAATCAGGTAGTCGGACGCCCGGAAATACCGGTCCAGGTCCTGATCTATATATGTGCGGAAGCAGAGCTTCGTCAGGACAGCCGCGACGTCATTTACATCTGCTTCTTTGAAATAGTTTTTGTCATTCAGCTGGTAGAAGGTGTCTGTCTCGGAGACATAGGTGAAGGAGTAGATCGTCCCGGAGACGTTGGAGAGATAATAGCGGTTCTGTTCGAGCTGGCGCCGGATGCGCTCCTCGCCGATCGATGCGCTCTTCAGCTCGATGTTGAGAACACAGTCCGCGTCGGCCGAGAACTTGAGCAGGTCGAATTCCTTGCTGATATGTGCGATTGTGTAGGAGAACCAGAAGCCGTCATAAAAGCTGATGTGATTGAGATACTCGGGGTGCTCCCCGAACCACTCCTCAAGCTGCCGGACAAGGGCGGTGAGAGATGAGGCCTCGTGCGGGCTGACCGTCCTTCTTTCGGGACAGCAGGATAAGGCCTGAAGAAGAAGTGAGAGCTCCTCAGGCCGGCCGGTCCTTGTCAGATGGAACAGGTTGATGGATTTCATGGTTCTTATTATAAAGGAACCGCACGGGAATGGCAACGCAGGTGCCGATGACGGCTGAAAGCGGAATATAAAAATGAGCCGGCTCTCCAGCTCATTCCTGTGTCCTTACGACAGCGCTCAGTACGTACTGATTGCTGCGGAAATTTTTCTGACTGATATCCTCGAGGCGGATGAGATCCACATCGAGCCAGAGCTCCTCGGAGGCGATCATGATGTGGGAGAACATGACGCCGAAGTTGAAATCATCGAGAAATCTGGGTCTGTCATTTGAGTATTTTTTGCAGAAGATGTGGATGCGGCTTCCCGACACGACGAAGCGCCAGGGCTGGCGGTTCATTGCGGAGGGAGCGAGGCGGGCGGCCTCGATGACCTGCGTCATCCACTTGGTGGGCGGATCCTTGAAGAGACAGAGCTCTTTTGTCGGGAGGCGCTTCGCGTCGGAGGCGCGCCTCGTCAGGCGGTCCGCCGGATATCCGAATGCCAGAATGATGACCAGCTGCTTATTGCCTCTCGTCTTCGGCACGCCCCGCAGGGATTTGCCGCCGAGGAAGCAGCTGCCAAGCCCCAGTGTCATGAGATAGAGGCTGATCTGCTCGGCCAGATATCCCATGTTCATCTCGGAGCGGTCGCGCGGCTCAGAGTAGAAAGAGAGATAGTAGGGCGCGTTCACGCCGAAAAGCCCGGTGAGAATGCGCTTCCCGCCGAGATTTTCCGTAATGCCGATCTCTGTCTCGATTCCCGGAAACAGAGGCTCGATCGCCGTATAGAAGATGCGGATTTTATCCAGGATCTCCGGGCTGACGGGCTTCTGGTCATACTTTCTGACAGACCTTCTTAAAAATATCGCTTCATATAAGTTCATGTTCTCATACTATCCCTCTTTTTCGGCGCTGTCAAATGGGGAGTTGGGCAAATAGCCGACTTTATGCGCTTTTACAAGATCTGGTATGTCCGATGGCGCTGTTTCGTTTAAACGGACAAGATAGAGATGCTGAAAATAGCAATAATTCACAAAAATTAAACAATTATAAAATCGATTTCATACGTATTTCATAAAATCCACAAAGACCGTTGACATCCTGCATCGATCTATGTATAATCTATTTTGTTCTTAAGGAACAGCAATTCAATATTGCTTATGCGCGAGTGGCTCAGCGGTGGAGCACCACCT
>CAYLHR010000200.1:0-3917 GCA_964383335.1 uncultured Lachnospiraceae bacterium | reverse complement strand
CGCTTCGAATACACCTCGCTCATATCCGGAAATCTGGGTCCGAGCTCATCGAGATTGGGTCCGATGAGGGGACTTGGCACCATGGTCGAGATATGATCCGTGATCATCATGAGGTCTCCCGCCCGGAAGCTCCCGTTGATTCCTCCGGACGCGTTGGTGAGAAGAAGCTTCTTCGCGCCCAGAAGGCCCATGAGCCTGGTCGGCAGCACGACATCCGACATGGAGTAGCCCTCGTAATAGTGGACGCGTCCCTGCATGATAACGACGGGCACCTCACCCGCATACCCGAACACGAATCTGCCCCTGTGCCCGCTCACGGTCGAGACCGGAAAGCCCTCGATCTCGCTGTAGGAGACGGCCGCCTCCACCTGGATTTCATCGGCAAAATCTCCGAGACCGGAGCCGAGAATCACCCCGGCCTCCGGCTTAAAGTCTGTCTTTGCCCGTATGCCGGACAGGCAGGACATCAGCTTATCATACATGTGTATTCTCTCCTTTCGAAACAGGGTCTCACCTTCACTTTGCCGCGTCTTCCCTGATCAGAGCGCGGACCGCGCCCACCGCCGTCCTGATCGCCAGATCGGTGTCATGGACGACGGGATTGTCCAGTCCCGCCTTCTCCCGCTCCTGATTGGCCATCACAAGGAAACAGGAGCCGACCCGCACGCCAAGCGCCGCTCCCACGACGAAGAGCGCGGCGGACTCCATCTCCGAGGCCAGGCATCCGAGCCTCTTCCAGGCCTCCCACTTGCTGATGAGCTCATAGCTGACCGGCTTTGTCTCGGGAGAGTGCTGGCCGTAGAAGGAATCCTTGCATTGCACGACGCCCACATGGCTCCTGACTCCCAGCTGCTTCGCGGACCCGGTCAGCGCGTTGACGACGCGGATATCCGGCACAGCCGGAAACTCGATCGGGGCGTATTCCCTGCTTGTTCCTTCCATGCGGACAGCCCCGCTCGCGATCACGATATCCCCGCTCATGACATCCGTCTGCATGCCCCCGCAGGTGCCGACGCGGACAAAGGTATCAGCCCCCGCCGCCGCCAGCTCCTCCATGGCGATCGACGCGGAGGGACCTCCGATCCCGGTGGACGTCACGCTCACCTTCACCCCGTCCAGGCTTCCGGTATAGGTGACAAACTCCCTGCTGTCAGCCATGAGGACAGGGTCATCAAAATACTGCGCGATTTTGGCGCAGCGCTTGGGATCTCCCGGCAGAATCACGTATCGGCCGATGTCACCCTGACCGACCTGAATGTGATACTGTTTTCCTTCATGCTCCGAGTAATTCACAGAACCACCTCTTTTCATCTGCTTTACCGGCACATTTCCGTCCTGAAGATGCATCCGGCATCTCAGCTGACTTTTATTTTAATATGCGGCAGCTGATTTGGAAAGCCTTTCATCCGCGGCCGGCGCCTGTCCGTCTTCTTTCCTGACCGCGTTCCTAGAACACGCGCACCAGCAGCTGGGAGATCAGTACCACCAGCACCAGCGCAACCGGATAGGTGGCGGCGTAGGCGGAGGCCACGTCGTCCGTACCGGCCGTGTGAATCAGGGCGCCCAGGGCGGGCGTCGAGGTCATGCCGCCCGTGATGGAGCCGAGCGCGTCCAGCAGCTGAAGCTTCACAAGACATCGCGCAGCCAGGAATCCCAGCGCCATGGGAATGAGCTCCATCAGCGCGCCGTAGAGGAAAAGCACCGCGCCGTATTGCTGCAGGATGGCCAGAAAGCCGCTGCCGCCCGGGACGCCCGCCCCGATGAGAAACATGACGAGGCCGAATTCACGGAAGGCCTTCAGGAACTCCTCGGAGATCCGCAGATTGACGGGGCCGGCATGACCGAAGTGGCCGAACAGAAGGCCGGTGAGAAGAGCACCGCCCGTGTTGCCGAGCGAAAAGGCAGCTCCGCCGGGAAGGGGGACGCGGACCTTCCCGATCAGGATACCGAGAATCACCGTAAGGGAAAATATGCCGAGGCCGATGGGATCCAGATCAATCAGCTTTCCGCCGCCGCGTATCCCGCGGGACGCCGGATCCGGCGCGGCGCGAAGCATTTTCCCGCGCTCGGCCTCCATGTCCGCGCCGAGAAAGATCGGCACCAGCTGCACGAAGAGGACCACTCCCACGACGCCGAAGGGGTACCCGACCGCGTGTCCGACCGTCACCTCGTCCAGGAGGAAGGGATCCGCGCGCACGACATCCTGCGCCGCGGCGAAACCGGGCGTGGTCGTCAGCGCGCCCGAAAGAATGCCCACCGCCATGGCGGAATCCAGCTCCGTGAGACAGATCACGGCGACGCAGACCAGAGCGGCCGAGACGATAATCACAAAGGCCAGAAGCGCGTAGGAGCGCATGTTCCGGACCAGATTGGAGAAGAAATTGGGACCTGCGATAAAGCCTACGCTTGACACAAAGCAGAGCAGTCCCAGCGTCTGCATGGTTCCCATGGCGTGCCCCAACGTCTCCTCCGTCACCGTCAGAAAGCCGATGCGGTGAAGGAAGGACCCGTCGCTGTATCCGAGATGGCCGAAAAGAAGAGCGGCCAGAAAGACGCCCGCCGTTCCGAGGCCCACTCCCCTGATCTCGATCCGCCCCAGCAGATAGCCCGCCACCGTGATAAAAAAAATCAGGAAGACCGGGTCATTCACGGCGCTTCTTAACACTTCCCCCATCCGACATACCTCTTTCTCAGATTTTTTCCAAAAGCTCCCGCACCGCGTACCACCCGGGCTCGTTCTTCGGGTTTGTGGCATAGAGGTCCTTCACCTTCCGGACCCGGCAGGCCCTGAGCCGGCCGAGGGCGTAGTCGGACAGATGAAAATCCTCGATATCCGCCTCCCAGACATTTCTCCGCCCGCGGACCTCGGACCGCCTGGCAAATGAGGGGTGCTCTTCGCCCCCGCTCTCCCCCCGGGAGGAGGACCCGTATCCCGCGGCATGCCCCTTCGCGCACTCGCCGCGGAACCACTCCAGCTGCGTCAGGATCTCCCGCTCGCTTTTCGCGCCGAGATTGCGGATTCCTTTAAGGCCCTCCCCCTCGGATTCGATGATTCCGACGAGATCCCCCACCGTGTGGCAGCCGGCCCGCTTCAGGCCGTTAAACGCCCTTGCCGCCAGGTTCAGCTCCTCGATCGGCGCCCCCAGGTATGCCTGTTTCTCTTGCCTGCTCTCTTCCGTTTTCCAGATATTGATCTTCCTGATATCGTACATAGCCGACCCCTCCATCGATGTCCATGATGGTTGTCAGCACGGTATGAAACTCCAGGCGCCTCACGCCGTGCTGATACCGGTAAACCGTGTTCGCGAATACCTCCAGGTTCCGCCTGTTGTTCGCGAAGCCCTCCGCATGGATCCTGCAGTTGCCGGATACGCCGTAGATGCGCCGGATCATCCTGTTCGAGGCAAGATAATGAACGACGTCCTCATAGCTCTCCGATTCGCAGTCCACATCCAGAAAAAAACGCGTCCCCTCGGGAACTCCCGTCGGGTCTATGACCGTCTGGAAGCCCCGGATGACGCCCTTTTCCCGCATTGCGTCCATGCGTGTTTTTACGGATACTCTGGAGATGCCGACCTGCTCGCCGATTTCCCTGTAACTCAGCCTGGCGTTGTCTTTTATGACTTCAAGAATTCTGTTGTCGATGCTGTCAATTCCCTCGATCTGCATGCGGCCTCTCCCTCTTTGCGATTATGGCGTCGACTCCATAACTTCATTATAGGCGGGCCGGAACCTTTGCACAATACCTGCACTTTCATAACGTAAGCCGGTTCTTTCTTTATGTACAAAAAACCGGTTTTCTCCCTGCAGATCGAAAAAATAAAACAAAACGGGCTCCGACCAAGTCGGAACCCGGAAAATAAAAAAATCGATGCGACTGGATTCGAACCAGCGGCCTCTGCGTCCCGAACGCAGCG
>CAYLHR010000199.1:0-3935 GCA_964383335.1 uncultured Lachnospiraceae bacterium | reverse complement strand
GCTCGCGGTCCGACTCCGTCTCCGCGAGCTGCACGGCGACGGCCTCGGCGGTCCGCTTCAGCTTGTTGTATCTCGCGAAATATTTCTGCGCGTTCTCCGAGGGCGTGAGGGACGGGTCGAGCGGAACCGTCACGGGCTCGTCCGTGTAGTAGTTTGTGCAGGTGAGTTCCTTCGCCCCCTCGGGGACGGAGTAGCCGTAGGTGTTCAGCATCTCCCCGTATATCCTGTACTTATCCCGCTTCTCCGTGCTTTTCATCTGCTTTTCCTGGATCGCGGCCTTCTTGCAGGTGCGGTCGAGCGCGACCTGGGCGGCGTGCCGCAGATCGGCGGATTTCTGCCGCATGCGGGATACCTTCTCCTTCGCGCCCCAGTACTGCACGATCATTTCGCTCGCGGACCCGCACTGCTCGGCCGTGAAGGGCTCGTGCTCATACATGCGGAAGCGGAGGCTGCCGAATTCCCTGGGGACATCTCCCTCCCGGATGATGCAGGGGTAAAAGATCCCGTTTCGGATCTCCTCCATGGAGGCGAGGAAGGTCTCTGCCAGCCGGTCCCGCTCAGGACCGGAGAGATCCGCCCACCCCTTCCGGGCATCGAGCTCCGCCCGAAACAGGTACTCCTCAGCGGCGGCGGGGGAGATGCCGGCCCAGGTTCCGACGAGCGCCTGCGCGAGACTGCCCGCCGCGCCGCTCATTTTTTCGGAAAATGTGTCCGCGTCCGCCCGGAGAGGATCCTCCTTCCGCAGGGACTCCGGAAGAAAATAGGTTCTGCCGGGGAGCACCTCGCGGAGCGAGCTCACGGTGGAGGGGACGCGGCGGATGCTGTCGAGGATGGTGTCCCTGTCGTCGGTAAAGATGATGTTGCTGTATTTTCCCATGAGCTCGAAAATGAGCCGCTTCTCCCTCAGATCCCCCAGCTCGTCGCGGTGCAGGACGGAAAAGACGACGATGCGCTCAAGGGAGGGCTGGGTCACGGACTGAATGCGTCCGCCCTGCAGGTGCTTTCTCAGCAGCATGCAGAAATTCGGGGCGGAGGCCGGCGCCTCCTTCTTCTGATCCGTGAGATAGAGAAGGGGGAGGGAGGCGCTGGCGGAGAGCAGCAGCAGGTACTGCTCCCGCCGGTTTTTGACCGTGATGAGGAGCTCGTCCTTCTCGGGCTGGATGATCCTGCTGATGCCGCCTCCCGAGAGTGTGTCGTTCAGCTCTTTTACAATATTTGCGGTGGTGATTCCGTCGAATGCCATGACTGATTCCTTTCCTTCCTTGCTGTGCCCCTATCATAACACATTTGTTGACGTTCATGTCCTTTTGCGATAAACTAACTTGATGGTGTTCTGAAAGAAAGGCTCCATGAACGAAGTGACAGACCGGAGGAACTCTGTAATGATACGAAGCATGACCGGATTTGGCCGGGCCGAGGCAGTCAGTGAGCGCAGAAAGATCACTGTCGAGATGAAATCCGTCAACAACCGCTACGCGGACTTCAATATCCGGATGCCGCGGAAGCTGAATTTCCTGGAGGGAAAGATAAGGAACATCCTGAAGGACGGGATCGCGCGCGGCAAGGTGGATATCTTCATCACAAGTGAGGAGTACGGAGACGCCGCGGGCTCGCTGAAATTCAATTCCGATCTCGCCGCCGCCTACATAAAGGCCATGCGGGACATGATCCGGGAACACGGCCTCGCGGGCGAAGTATCCGTCTCGGATCTCGTCAGGGCGCCGGAGGTGTTCTCGATCGGCGACGCGGAGACGGACGGGGAGGAGATCTGGGCCATGCTCGAGCCGGTTCTCACGGAGGCGGTCCGGCAGTTCAACGACGCGAGAGAGGCCGAGGGAGAAAAGCTGCGGGAGGACATTCTCGGAAAGCTCGACGATATGGAGAAGGTGGTCGACGGGATCATCGAACATGAGCCCGAGATCATGGAGGCCTACCGGGCGAAGCTTCTGGCCAAAGTGTCCGAGCTTCTTGCGGACAGCACGGTCGAGGAGAGCCGGATCGCGGCGGAGTGCGTGCTCTACGCGGACAGGATCTGTACGGACGAGGAGACCGTGCGCCTTAAGAGCCACATCGGTCAGATGAGGGCCGAGCTGGGAAAAACGGGCAGCATCGGAAGAAAGCTGGATTTCCTCGCGCAGGAGATGAACCGGGAGGCGAACACGACGCTCTCGAAGGCGGGGGATCTGATCACCGCCGACTGCGGCATCGGGCTTAAGACCACCATAGAGAAGATACGCGAACAGATTCAGAACATAGAATAAGGGCAAAAACAGAAGGACCGATGAATAGGAGGTTTGGAGCGTGCGGAATCCGAGAGGCATACTGATTGTTGTTTCCGGCTTTTCCGGAGCCGGAAAGGGAACCATCGTAAAGAAGCTTCTGTCGGAGGATCCCTCCTACTCGCTCTCCATCTCGGCGACGACCAGGGCCCCGCGCCCCGGTGAGGAGGACGGCCGGGAGTATTTCTTCGTGACGAGGGAGCGGTTTGAGGAGATGATCCGGGCGGGCGAGCTCTATGAGTACACGACCTACCAGGACAATTACTACGGAACGCCCAGGTCCTTTGTGGACAGCCGCATGGAGGAGGGCCGCGACGTGGTTCTCGAAATCGACGTGGACGGCGCGGGAAATATCAAGAAGCGCTTTCCGGATACGGTGACCGTATTCGTCACGACGCCCGGCATGAAGGTGCTCCGCGAGCGCCTCACGGGCAGGGGCACGGAGACGCCGGAGAAGATCGAGGGACGTCTTCGCCGGGCGGCTGAGGAGGCCGACCGGATGCCGGATTACGACTATATTCTGATCAATGATGACCTGGACACGGCGGTATCGGATCTGCGGGCGCTGATCCGGGCCGAGCACATGAGGACCTCGAGATCGGGGGAGCTCATGGAGCGGATGTCCGCGGAACTGAAGCAGACGACAGTGTGAGATGAAGAAAGGGGAAACAGAAATATGATGATACATCCTTCCTATAAGGAAATGATGGAAGCGGTCAACAGCGAGAGCGAAGACGATACGACTCCGATCGTATCGAGCCGCTATTCCATCGTGATGGCGACCGCCAAGCGGGCGCGCCAGATCGTGAACGGCGACGAGCCGCTCGTGCCGGCGCCGCTTGAGAAGAAGCCGCTCTCCATCGCGGTTGAGGAGATTTATCAGGGAGAGGTGAAGATCCTCCCCGACGAAGTGCCGCAGGATGTCTGATGTGAGTGCCGCGAAGCTCTTTTTCGTCTCCCTCGGGTGCGACAAGAACCTGGTGGATTCGGAGAGGATGCTGGCCATCCTCACCGCCCGGGGCTTCGAGCTGACGGATGACGAGTACGAGGCCGACGCAGCGGTAGTCAATACCTGCTGCTTTATTGAGGACGCGAAAAAAGAGAGCATCGAGAAGATTTTCGATCTCGCCCGCCTGAAGGAGGAGGGAAAGCTGAAGGCCCTCGTCGCCGCCGGCTGCATGGCGCAGCGCTACCGGGATGAGATTCTGGAGGAGATTCCGGAGCTGGACGCGATTGTCGGGACGACCGCGACGGACAGCATCGCGAAGGCGGTGGAGGACGCGCTTAAGGGTACAAAGAGCAGCTGCATGCGGGATATCAGCACCGATCCGCCGGCCGCCGGCGGAAGAATCGTGACGACGGGCGGTCACTACGCCTATCTGAAGATCGCCGAGGGCTGCGACAAGAACTGCACCTACTGCGCGATCCCGCGCTTCCGCGGCCATTACAGGAGCTTCCCGGAGGAGGACCTGATCTGCGAGGCGGAGATGCTCGCGGAGGGCGGCGTAAAGGAGCTGATCCTCGTGGCTCAGGAGACGACGCTCTACGGGACGGACCGCTGCGGAAGGAAGACCCTGCATGAGCTTCTGACCCGCCTGTGCCGCATCGAGGGCATCGAGTGGATCCGCCTGCTTTACTGTTATCCGGAGGAGATCT
>CAYLHR010000198.1:0-3942 GCA_964383335.1 uncultured Lachnospiraceae bacterium | reverse complement strand
CATTGCGTTTACAACGCAACGAGTCAAACAGAACCGTCCCCACTGACTCATGAGTCAAACAGAACCGTCCCCACTGACTCACCTCGTCAACTTATCATACTTCGCAAAGAAGGGCTCGAGGCGGGCCATAATGATGTCCGTGCCGCCCGCGGCCTCAGACTCGAGATTCATCGGCATCACCGGATCGTGAAGCGACATGCGGAGGAGCATCCAGCCCTTCACCTCCTCGTCGTTGAAGGCGATGCGGATTCCCTCGTAATTGGGCTCGACGATGCGGAATCTCGGGTCGGCCTCCGCAAATGCGCGGAAGTCCTCGAGCACCTGCTTTCCGTAAGAGCCGAAATCCTCCGTATTGATCGTGTAGCGGACCTCGCGGGACTCCGCCGGCTGCTTAAGGTCGGCGATGAGGCTCTCGATCTTTCTGCCCTCTTTCAGAAGCTGCGCCATGCGGCAGATGATCTTCACCGCGATGTAGGCGCCGTCATCCGAGAAGTGGTTTTCCTTAAAGGCGCCGTGGCCGGAGGTCTCGATGGCCAGCTCGCAGACCTCGCCAGCCGCGTTCAGCTCGACGCCCTTGTCGATGACATTCTTGTATCCGCGCTTGAAGCGGAGATGCTTGAGTCCCAGCTTTCCCTCGATAAACTCACCCAGCTCATCCGATGTCACCGAGTCCGTCACGACCGTGGACCCGGGCGCGCTCTCGGATACGATGACGGAAAGAAGCGCGATCAGCGTGTTCCGGTTCACCTCCGTCCCGTCGGAGAAGACCACAGCGCCGCGGTCCCCGTCGCAATCGAAGATGACGCCGAGATCGGCCTTTGACTTAAGCGTCGCCTCCTGGACGGACTTCATCGCGTCCCCGTTCTCCGGATTCGGGATGTGATTCGGAAATGTGCCGTCCGGCTCGAGGAACTGGCTGCCCGAGACGTCCGCGCCCAGCGGCTCGAGGATGCGGCCGGCGAAAAAGCCGGACGCGCCGTTGCCGGAGTCCACGATGATGTGAAGACCGCTTAAGGGATGATCGTAATCCTCCGCCTTCACGGCTTCTTTAATGATTCCCTGCATGTGATCGCAGTAGACGGTGACCATGTCAAAGGGCTCGGGGCTGCCCGCGCCGGCCGGCAGCCTGTCCGCGCTGATCCGCAGTTCGGGATCGGGGCTGCCGAAGCGGTCGGCCAGAGCTGCGGCATTTTCGAGTATGACGTCCAGATCCGCGTGGGAGAGCGCGCCGTCCTTTGTGAAGAACTTCATGCCGTTGCGGTTGAAAGGAAGGTGGCTCGCCGTCAGCATGATCGCGCCGTCAAAATCACTGGCCGGAAGAACGGTGGACTGGAACATGGCCGGAGTCGTGATGAGTCCGCAGTCCAGAACCCGGCATCCGGAAAGCCCCTTGGCTCCCGCCTTCATAAAATCATCCGCCGTGATACGGCTGTCATGTCCCATGCCGATCCGAAGCGACGCCTCCTCCTTCCCGAGTTTCTGCGAAAGGAACTGCGCGAAGCCCGCGGCAATGTACTGTACAAGCGAAACCGTAAGTGTCCTCGGCTCTTTGTCCGTCGCGATCGCCGCGCCGCGGACGTCGTTTCCGTTCTGAACACTCTTGAAAATCTGCCGGAATGTCTGCTCTCCCATGTTATCCTCCCATCATATATGAAATCTGCGCGCGGAAATCAACCGCACGTCGTATGTAGAATACCACAGATTTCACTTTCTGTGTATAAATCAATATCTTTTCAACCCGTGCTCAGGACGCCGGTGAGCATTTATTTCTGTTGTTCGGACCCTGAATCCGCTATAATAATATCTGAGACGGGCACAGGCCCGAAGCGCCGTGATTCATCAATGTAGAGGAAGACAGCCATGGATATGACAGCGACAGGAAGAGCCATTTCGGACGCCAGAAAAAAAAGCGGCCTCACTCAGGAGGAGCTGGCCGGGCGGATCGGCGTATCCCCCCAGGCGGTCAGCAAGTGGGAGAACGGACATAATCTCCCGGATATCGAGAACATGATGCGCATCGCGGAGATCACAAATGTGCCCTACTCCGCTTTCCTCGCCGGAGACGGCGCGGAGGAACAGACGCCCCTCTCCCCGCCGCGCACACGGCTCTTTCAGGAGGGGAACATGTTCACCCGCATACGCACGGCTTCTTACTCGGAGGGACTCAAGGAGACCTACCGCGCGGTACAGTATATGCGGGAAAAGCACGCCGGGCAGTTCCGCAATAAGAGCCGTTTCTCGGAGGAGAGGGTTCTCTATATCAACCACCCGCTCGTCATGGCCTGCCAGGCCCACGCGTTCGGGATCCGTGACGACGCGCTTCTCGCCGCGATTCTCCTGCACGACGTGGTGGAGGACACGGGCGTCGCTCTTGGCGACCTGCCCTTCAGTCCGGAGGTGCGGGAGATTGTGGGGCTTGTGACCTTTTCCGTTCCGGAGGGGAAGACGAAAGAGGAGGCCAAGGACGAATACTACGGGCGGATCCGCAGAAACGGAAAGGCATGCGTGGTAAAGATCATCGACCGCTGCAGCAACGTGTCGACTATGGCCGCCTCCTACCAGATAAAAAGAATGCTCCGGTACATCGACGAGACGGAGAACAGGATCCTCCCCCTCTGCGATGAACTGAAGCATAACTATCCGGAATACAGCGATCTGGCATTTCTGGTGAAATACCAGATCATGAGCATCATCGAGACGATTAAGTGCATGATCTGACCGCTTTGCGGGATGTTTTTTAAGCGCCGCGCCGCATATCCGGCACGGCGCATTGTTTCGGTTTCAGCCCTGCCCGTTGAGGGCGGCAACAATATCCGGAAGGGCGGCGTCGACCATATCATTTTCCAGCTGGCAGGTTCCCGCATTCGCGTGTCCGCCTCCGCCGTATTTCAGGCAGAGCTCCCCGATATTGACATCCGACGAGCGGTTGATGATGGATTTTCCGATCATGACCGCCGTGTTCTGCTTTCTGAATCCCCAGGCGACGTGAACCGAAATCTCCGCCTCCGGATACATCGCGTAAATCATGAAGCGGTTGCCCGCGTAAATCGTATCCTCATTCCGCAGATCGAGAACCACGACCCTGTCCTCCATCTTCGCGATGCGGCCGATCTGCTCCTTAAAGAGCTCCTGCTGCTCAAAATAGAGGTCCACCCGCTCCTTCACGTCCGGAAGGGCAAGCACGTCCTCAACCGGATTCTGCACGCAGTAATCGATGAGCTGCATCATCAGATCATAATTGGATATCCTGAAGTCATGAAATCTGCCGAGGCCGGTCCGCGCGTCCATGATAAAATTCATGAGCACCCAGCCCTTCGGGTTCAGGATTTCATCGAGCGTGAAATCCGCGGAATCGCCCTTGTCCACGGCCTCCATGATCTCCTCCGATATTCTCGGAAGAGCCGCCGCGCCGCCGTAATAGTTGTACACAACGCGAGCAGCGCTTTTTGCGTGCGGCTCGATGATATACTTATCCGCGTACTTCTCCCGGCTCACCCGGATGAGCTCCGACTCGTGATGATCAAAGGCGAGACCGACCCTCGGGTCAAAGGGAAGATTCGTCGTGATATCGTTATCCGTTATCTCAACTTTACCGTCCTGGACATCCTTCGGGTGAACGAATTTGATCTCATCGATGAGATCCATCTCCCGGAGAATCATCGCGCACACGAGTCCGTCAAAATCACTTCTCGTTACCAGTCTTTTTTTATCTGCCTTAGCCATATGACAACCGCTCTCCTTACAATCCGGCCTGTTTTTCCGTATCTGTCGCTCCTGCTGTACCGGTGCGGAATCACAGCCACTCCGCCGCCCAGTCCGCGAGCTCCTTTTCCGACGCGCCCGCGTCAAAACGCTTCCCCTCCGCGACCTTCGAGCCGGGAGCGAGCGCCTGCATATTTTTCCCGGACGGCCCGATCGGGCTCATGCCGGATGTGGCGAAGG
>CAYLHR010000197.1:2468-3999 GCA_964383335.1 uncultured Lachnospiraceae bacterium | reverse complement strand
ACCCGGAGCTAAGCAGATGTGTGTATCCGCAGGTGCGTTAGTCTGGCCGCCTAAAACGGTCCTGCGGAGTAAGCCGCAGATTGGAAGCACGTGAATTTATTCATGTGAGCTTCACAGTAAACAGATCCTATAAGGAGGCAGAAAATGTCCATACAAGAGAACCCATCCAATGAGCAGAAAACTTTGATTGTCTACTACTCTCTCGAAGGAAACACTGAATACGCTGCATGCATGATCTCGGAGATTGGCGGCTTTGACATGCTGCGCCTTGTCCCTGTAAAGAAGTATCCCGACAAAGGCTTCCGAAAGTTCTTCTGGGGCGGGAAAAGCGCTGTTATGGCAGAGACACCGGAATTGGAGCCCTATGAATTCCAAGCCGAAAAGTATGGCCGTATCATTATCGGCTTCCCTGTCTGGGCGGGCAATGTCACTCCGCCAATTCGTACGTTTGTCCGGGATAATGATCTGAGGGGGAAGAAGATCGCCGTGTTTGCATGCGAGAGCGGCGCCGGTGCGGAGAAAGCGTTCGAAAAGCTGAAAGCCGCTCTGAAGATTGACCGTTTTGAAGCAGAGCTGATCCTGATCGATCCTAAGGCGAAACCGGATACGGCGAATGAAGAGAAGATCCGGAACTTCTGCGCGCTGTTCACGCAGCAGCGGTGAATTCATGAATACAGGGAGGAGAAGCGAAATGAAACTGCAGGCGATGCCCCCCATTATTCGCAGCACCATCAACTATATCGAGGATCTCTTCCGCGGCAACGCCGGCGGACATGACGCCGCGCACTCCCTGCGCGTCTACAGAAACGCGATGATGATCGCGGAAAATGAGCCGGAAGCGGATAAGGAGATCGTTGCCCTTGCTGCGCTCCTTCACGATGCGGACGACCATAAGCTCTTCCATACCGAGAACAACGCAAACACCCGGTCATTCCTTGCGGAAAACCGGGTGCCGGAAGATATGATCAATCAAATCTATACTGCTATTAATGCGGTGTCCTTCAGCCGTAACCGTGGGAAGACACCGAGTACCCTTGAAGGAAAGATCGTCCAGGATGCAGACCGGCTGGATGCCCTCGGTGCCATCGGCATCGCAAGAACGTTCGCGTACGGCGGCGAGCATGGACGGCCTCTGCAGGAATCCGTGCAGCATTTCCACGATAAGCTGCTGCTCCTGAAAGATACCATGAATACGGAGACAGGCAGGCAGCTTGCGGAAGAGCGGTATGCGTTTCTGGAATTGTTTCTGAGAGAGCTGCGGGAGGAAACCGGAGCCGCGGACCACACTCATTCCATATAGTATCTGTTTCTTTGAGAGAATCCCGCCGCGATTACTCTGCTTCGGGTTCCTCCGCCTGCTGCTCCTCCTTCTGCGGCACCTCCGCTTTCGGTTCCTCCTTCCGTGGCTCCTCCTGAGGCTCTTCTTCCTCTGTTGGCGCTTCTTCCTGCTGCGCCGACTCGGAAGCTGCCGGTGTCTCCTCGTTCTGCGCCGACTCGGAATCTGCCGGTGTCTCCTCGTTCTGCGCCGACT
>CAYLHR010000197.1:644-2368 GCA_964383335.1 uncultured Lachnospiraceae bacterium | reverse complement strand
CGGAAGCTGCCGGTGTCTCCTCGTTCTGCGCCGACTCGGAAGCTGCCGGTGTCTCCTCGTTCTGCGCCGACTCGGAAGCTGCCGGTGTCTCTTCCTTCTGCGCTGACTCGGAATCTACCGGCGCCTCTTCCTTCTGCACCGACTCAGAATCTGCCGAATCCGCGGCTGTGCCTTCATCATCCGCGGCTGTGCCGATGTGACCTGTGGCTTCCGCCCCGGCATCCGTTCCACTTTCCTCTTCAGACTCCTCGCCCTTATCCTCTTCAGAGTCCTCTCCAATTTCTTCTTCAGAGTCCTCTTCAAGCTCTTCTTCAGGGTCCTCTTCGAAATCTGCGTCGCTCGTACCTGTGTCGTCGGCCGGATTTGGCGTGATTGGTGCGCTCGATCTTTTCATCAGCACCGAACCGAATAAACCATCCGGCACACTATAGGCAGGATCGACCATCGTACCTTCCTGATCCACGGTATCTATGCTGTAATTGCCGGGATCGCCGGATATAAACTGATGGATCGGTGTGATTACAAAGCTGTTCCCGTCTTTGATCACTATTTTGCCCACATCGATCTTGTCGCCCCAGTCGAAGCTGATCCGCCACTCATTCTCTCCGGTCGAAACCACCTCATATACTTCTGCCCCGACATTGTTCACCTGGACCTTCAGACCGTATTCGGAAATGTACACATCGCTTGTGACCGCATATGCGTCGTCAGAGATCAGGACGATCTCCACCGGTTCGATGACGATCAAATTGTCGGAGAAGGTAAATTCATAGTTATCCCCGCTCCCTTCGAGGAACGTATCCGCCGGTTCAAAAGTATGCGTGCCGGCATCCGAATATCCCGAGCCGGTCAGCCGTACCTTCCCGCCGCCGGGAAGTGAGAATATAAAGGAGTAGTTCTGGCCTTCGGGGTCCAGATCCCAGTCATCGGGATCCAGTCCCTCATCCATACCTTCATAATATGCCGTGATCCATTCGGGGGAACGGGCGTATCCGTCATACACAAAGGTCGGATCAGTCTCCACGCCGTCGATCATCTCCTTGGGAAAGTACAGGTTAAACTCAATCGGGAGCTTCTCCACGGTCAAAATACCGACCTCCTCCAGGACAGTATAATTGCTGCTGTTCGCGCCGCCCCAGTCGATGGAATAGGTGTTGTCCGCAGTTCCTACGTCGGTGATCGTCCCTGTGGCAGTGACAGTCACATCCCCTTTATCTGCGCCCGCAAGGCCGGAGACGGATGCTTCGGAGCTGGTCAGCGCAGTCCCGTCATAGGTCTTCTCCGCGGAGCCGGTGGTAACGACAAGCTCTGCGGGAGTGATCGTCAGGGTCCCTGTCACGAATTGGAGGTTCGTGAACCGATCGGTCACATCGTTTCCGTCGGCGTCATAGATCACAGCATTCCTCCAGCCGACGATGGGATTTCCGTCATCGTCCGAAGATGTATACTCTATATCGTCAAACTGATTCGAACAGGTCCCGGCGTCAACAATGGAAACAGCGCCTCCGGCGGTGCACTTATAGGAGAGGCCTTCCGGCAGACCTTCGACAGTTACGGCAGGTGCGCTCAACGCGGTGCCGTCATAGACTTTTTCAGCCGAAGCGGAGGTAAAAGTGATCTCCGTGTCGTTCGGGGTGACTTCCAGAGTCCCCAGGCTCTCAGAGAGCGTATAGTTGCTGCTCTTCGCGCCGCCCCATTCGATGGAGTAAGTGTTGTCTACCGTG
>CAYLHR010000197.1:0-634 GCA_964383335.1 uncultured Lachnospiraceae bacterium | reverse complement strand
AATTGCTGAAGTTGTGGCTGGAAAAAGGGGATTTATTTCCGTTGGTAATCTTGAATCTGCGCGTGACTTCCGATTCCAGAGACGGAAGCTTCGGCGCCGGTTAACGGTGTTCCGTCATACATTTTCTCTGCGGAGCCGGTGGTAACTGTAGCGGAAGCGGGATTGACCTTAAGGGTGCCTTTCATCGTGGTGATTTCCGGGAACTGCGCGGTCACGTCATTGCCGTCCCGCGTCTGTCCGGCTGCCGGAAACATCGGCAGTGACCGTGTAACCGGAAGGCAGGCCTTCGACAGTAAACGCGCTGTCTGTAAGGGGCGTGCCGTCATAGGTTTTCTCAGCGGACGCGGCCGTCAGGGTCACTTCGTCCACTTTGCTCCGTTCTGTCACCCGGAGGGTTCCGAGGTCCTCTGAGATGCTATAGTTGCCGCTGTCGGCAGAGCCCCCAGCGAATGGAGTAGGTGTTCACGGCGGAACCGACCTGCGTAATGGAACCGGTGGCCGTCACAGTGGCAGTCTCCCCGTTCACGAGCCCTGAGATCGATGCTTCGGAATTGGTCAGAGGGGTGCCGTCGTAATCCTTCTTCGCGGAGCCGGTCGTGACCGTGGCGGAGGCAGGGAGCACCGTCAGCGTGCC
>CAYLHR010000196.1:0-4008 GCA_964383335.1 uncultured Lachnospiraceae bacterium | reverse complement strand
GCTCGAACCTCTCCACGGCGGTCTCGGGGGTCTTCACATTAAATTGCTTTTCCGTCACGGTGTCGAGGACGCTTTCTTTCCGGGGCAGCCCGGCACCGCCGTCTGCCCCGTCTGTTTTTTTCCGGTTTCCTCCGCGCCGGCTCCGCTCTCCGCGTTCCCTCCGTCCGCGGGCACCGACACCCGCACCGTCTCCGGGGCGCCGATCGTCTCCGCCGCCTTCAGGAGCATGTGTTCCGTGAGCGTCGCGTCCTCGAAGGGCAGCTTCTTCATCCGGTGAGGCAGGACGAGGCGGGCGGCTGTGAGGACGTCCTCCCGGTCAGCGGCACATTTTCCGAGAAGGGCGGCGTTCGCCCGGGCGGTCCGCATCATGGTGATATCCCCGCGATATCCGTCCACGCCGAGCTCACTGCAGATGCCGGCGGAAAATGCGGCTATCTCATCCGGGAACGCCACTTCCGCGTACCGCGCCCGGGCGCCGCGCAGCCGCTCCGCGAGCGCCTCCTCTTCTTTCTGGAAACGCATCCGGAAGCCCTCCGGGTCATTTTCATATTCCATCTGCCGCCGCACAAGCAGCAGGCGCTCCTCAGCTGTGAGACTTCCCGTGACGCGCACCGACAGGCCGAAGCGGTCGAGCAGCTGGGGCCGGAGTGATCCCTCCTCCGGGTTCATGGTCCCGATGAGGACAAAGCGGGCGGGGAAATCGAGCGACACCCCCTCCCGCTCCACGCGGCACACGCCCGACGCCGCGGCGTCGAGCAGCAGATCGACGATGGAATCCTCCAGGAGATTGATCTCGTCCACGTAGAGGATCTGTCCGTCCGCCTCGGCGAGAAGGCCGGGATGAAACTCCCTCTCCCCGGTTTTCATGAGCGTGCCGATCTCAAGCGTCCCGACGACGCGGTCCTCCGATGCGTTGAGCGGAAGCTCGATCACGCGGGAGCCGCCGCCCAGAATCCCCGGCAGGGCCCGGACCGCCGTCGTCTTGGCCGTCCCGCGCTCCCCCGTGATGAGGACGCCTCCGACCGCGGGCTGCACCGCCGCGAGGATGAGGGCCTGTTTCATTTCCTCCTGGCCGACGATGGCCGTGAAGGGATATCCGGATTTTATCTGATTCATAGTACTGTTCCTTATCTGCTTCAGTGATCGGAAGATGTATCGCGGCGCGCGGGAAAATAGGGACATCGAAGGCCGATGCACTGATTATTCTTCGCGCAGTGCCGGCACACGATCTTTCCGGTCTCCATCTCAACGCCCAGGTGCTCCCGCGTGAAGGCGGCTGCCTCCTCAATAGCGATAAAGGAATCCCGCTTGCAGCAGCGGGGTCCGCCGATCTCCCCGATCCTGGCCAGGGCCGCCGCGGTCATCCGGTTTGACAGGCCGAAGGGCTCCTCCGTAAGGGGCGTCGATTTCGAAATGATCGCCATGAAGATTCCCGTGCTGATTCCCGCGCCGCAGGCGCCCCAGAAGCCGCAGACGCCGCCCGGCACCTGCTTCCCGCGCGTCATCATCTGCCAGAGGGCGTCCTTCAGGTCGATCTCCCCGCCCGCGTTTTTGTAGGCGGTGATGAGGGCGGCGCCGACCATCACGTGGTGCTCCGGCCCGTGCATGTGGCAGAAGGGCTCCGCCATGATTTCCTCAATGATCTCGTGGGGATTCTTCGACTCCGACCGCATGCAGATGCCCGTGATCACGTCCATGCCCTTCATGTGGCACTCGTCGCAGACGAAATGCCCCTCCGCGCAGCGCGTCCGGCTGCTCACGGTTCTGTGGCAGATCGCGCACTCCATCATCTCGTCGGCTTCCAGATAGACGAGCGGAGCGCCGCAGATGAGGCACTCGTCGTTTGGCTTCATTTTTTTTATCATGACCGTTCCTCCTTCGATGTTACATGAGATTTCTCACCCTCCCGATGGATACATATCCGTCGAGAAGCGCCCGCATGTCCGTTCCCTCCTCCGCTTCCTCCGTCAGCACGCCCTCCACCATGAGCCGTCGGCCGCCGCCCGGGAGAGCGGCGAGATCGATGTAATGATCTCTGTAAAACATGCTCCTTGACACGGTCCGGCCGCGAAGGATGCCTCCGCACTCCGAGAGCGCACAGGCCGGAAAATTCACATTGTGAATCTCCCACTCTCCGACCGGCTCCGCCAGCAGTTCCCGGAGCACCGCGTCGAGATAGGCATCCGTCACCTCGTGCCCGGGATTCGTTCCCTCCGAGAACGCGATCGCGTGAATGCCCTGAAAGGATGCCTCCAGCGCCGCTCCGACCGTCGCAGAATACTGGATATCCGAAGCCGCGTTGTAGCCGAAATTGATGCCGGACAGCACGGCATCCGGCTTTTCGGGCATGACCGAGAGACAGCCGACGCGCACGCAGTCCGCCGGGGTTCCGCTGCAGGAAAATGCGCGCACCCCCGCCACGGGAAAATCGTGCGGGTACACGTCGACCGGATCCCGGAGCGAGATGCTGTGCGAAGCCGCGCTCCTCTGGTCCTCCGGGGCCACCACCCACACCTCGCCGTATTTCATGGCCGCCCGGGCGAGGCGGATGATGCCGTCGGCCCGGATGCCGTCATCATTCGTAATCAGTATCTTTTTCATAGTCATGTTCCTGTCTCAGCACATGTCTCCGGCTCATTTTACATGTTTCCCGCTCATCCGGATATTCCCGGCTGATAAGCATGAATCCGGCTCATCAAATATGTACCCATATCATCATATCGCAAGTGAGATGTCAAGCAGGTCCGGAGCGTGTTTCTGTTTGCATTTGCATGTTTCATTGTATAAAATATAATTAGGAAACTTCGTCCCGGTACACGGCTCTCCGGCAGCACCGCCGGACAGGGAGGATCACTATGTCAAAGCTGCGCTCCGCGTCCCGTCTTTTCACTGTCCTGTTGGGTCTTGTCTCCGCCGCTTTTATCACCTGCGCGCCGGCACACGCTGAGGATTTCTCCGTGAAGCTTGAATATTTCAGTCTGTGGGGCAGCGCTTCTTTTGATAGCGGCTCATTTACAAGCGGGCCGTTTCCCGAAGAGAACAGCTCCGTGGAAGGCGTCGTGAAGTGCGGCAGCAAGCTGTCCTTTACCGCCGTGCCGAAGAAGGGATACCGGTTTGATCACTGGAACTGCAACTGGAACGGCTTTTCGGATTTCGAATCCGCTTCGGTCTCAATCACCGTGCCCCCCTACGAGAAGATCAGTTCCCTCAATCAGCTCACCTTCTGGGCAGACTTTGAGCCGGATCACAAGCACGTTCTGAAGTACGTCCCCGCGAAGAAATATACATGCACGAAAGACGGGCATCTCGAGCACTACCGCTGCACCGTCTGCGGCTCGCTCTTCGACGACGCGAAAGGGGAGAACCAGACCTGGCCGGAATCAGTCCGATGGCCGGCCGCTCACATGCCTGCGCGGATCTCACCCGAAGAACCGACTGGGAGAAAGGCCGGCCGCATCGACTGTTTCAGATGCTCCGCCTGCGGCAGGTATTTTGCGGACGAGATGTGTGAGGCGGAAATTCCCGCCTCCGCCGCCCTGCCCGCCGCCAGGATCACGCCCTCCCACCCGCTTAAGCTGTCCAGGCTGAAGAAGCTTGTCCGGGCGCAGAAGGCGGACGCGGACCTTAAGGGCGCCTCCTTCTCGCAGATGAAGGCCCGGGCAAAGACGGTGACGAAGACTTCCGTCACGCTCAGCTGGAAGAAGGTGAAGGGCGCTGAATCCTATATCATCTACAGCAATTACAGCGGCAGGAACAAAGCAGTGACAAAAAAGGCCTCCGTCAGGAAGCGGACCTGGACAAGAAAGGGGCTCCGCAGGGGCAGGCATTACAAATTTGTCGTCGCTGCCGTGCGCGGTAGTCAGGTCCTGGCACTCTCCGATACGATCTTCGTGACGACCAGGGGCGGAACGAGAGGCAATGTCTCCGGCATCCGCATAAAGGGGAGCACCGGTACCCTCCGCCTCGCGGCCGGCGGAAGCAGAAAGATAGAGGGCGTCCTGCAAAAGG
>CAYLHR010000195.1:0-4011 GCA_964383335.1 uncultured Lachnospiraceae bacterium | reverse complement strand
GAGGGCGGCCGCATTTTCCATCATCGCCGCCATCGCGGTCGGCATCGCTGACGGCATCTTCGACGGCAGCTACAAAAAAGCGGTGAGTGATCTTAAAGCGGGCGGCTCAGCCAGGCCCCTGGCGGACGCGCTCATCGGAAACAACGAGGACACGGGCAACTGCTTCACGCTGACGAAGCTTCTGGAATCTCTGGAAGCCGGAGGCAAGGGGACCATCACGGTCGGCGCGGCCTGCGGCGTGGCCGGAATCATCTCCGGCACGATCACGATGACCGGTCTCGCCAATGAAATGATCAACGCCATCGTCGCGGTGGCGGGCGACAAGCTCTTCATCGCCCTCTTCCTGACCATGCTCTGCTGCATCGTCCTCGGAATGGGCGTGCCGACGACGGCGACCTACTGCATCATGGCGGCCACCTGCGCCCCGATCCTCACCCGCATGGGCGTGCCCATCCTGGCGGCGCATTTCTTCGTGTTCTACTTCGGCATCGTCGCGGATATCACCCCGCCCGTCGCCCTCGCCGCCTACGCGGGAAGCGCGATCGCGAAATCCAACCCCATGCGCACGGCCTTCAACGCGACCAAGCTGGCGGTCGCGGCCTTCATCATCCCGTACGTCTTCTGCTTCAGCCCCTCCATGCTGCTCATCGAGACGGATGCGCTGAATGTCGCCATCATCGCCGTGACCTCGCTCGTCGGCATTTTCGCCGTCGCGGCGGCACTCGAGGGCTATCTGCTCACGCACATGGGAATTGCCGAGCGCGTTCTCCTCGTCGCGGGCGGCCTCATGATGATCGTGCCCGGCACCGTGACGGACTTCGCCGGCCTGGCGCTCATCGCCGCCGGCGTCGCGCTTCAGTTCTTCAAGCGGAATAAGGCGGCTGCGGCCGCATAAGGTTTTCCGACCGCATAAGGTTCTGCGGCCGCATAAGGTTTTCCGACCGCATAAGGTTCTGCGGCCGGACATGCCGGCAGGGCGGACGCCCGCGTTTCGCCTCGCCGCATGCTTGAAGCCGCAGGCATTTTCGATGTGAAATGCCTGTCCGCGCCTTACGTCCCGGGACACATGAGCGCGAGATAAAGAAGCACCGCGTCCCGGAAGACGCGCGGATCATACCCGGTTTTTACATGAATGCGGTTCAGCCTCTGCTGAACCGTATTTTTGTGGAGGAAAAGGCGCCCGGCGGTCCCGGCAAGCGACATGTCCTCCTCGTAGTAGGCGCGGAGAAAGGCGCGCTCCTCCTCCTTCAGCGCGCGAAGCATCTTCTCCGAGAACGCCGCCCGCTTCGCCCCGGGTATCCCCGACAGAAGAATCTCGATCGTGAGATCGTCGAACAGCATATAGGAGCCGCCCGACATTTTCAGCACGTCCATCGCAGTGCAGGCCGACTCCCATGACCGGGCGGCGCGGCTCTGCGGAACAGACGCGCCGACGGCCGTGCGCGCGCCCTGTGCGCGGGACGGGAACGGCTTCTCCCTCCCCTCTCCTCTCCGGGCGTCAGGCTCGTATTCCGCGGGGCCGGACGCGAACTCCGCATCAAATTTCTCCAGAAGGTATCCTTTCTTTGAAAATGCCCCGCTCCTGACCGCCCCTGCATACCGGTTCGGATAAAAGAAAGCGTACACCGCGCCTTCGAAGGAGGAAAACAGATCGTGAATCCTCTTCTCGTAAAGGCCGGGAGATCCGCCCCCCTGCAGGTCCGGCATTTCAATGCAGATCATCCGGATCTCATCCTCAGCCCCGAACCCGTATTCCCTCAGGCACTCCAGATAATAGCCGTAATTATCAAACTCGCCGCTGATCATCGTCTGGAGGATATAAAAGCGCTTTTCCTCATCCGTCCTGGCTTTCTCCGACAGCTCCTGTTCATGCAGCAGAAGCCGGGCGATCCGCTCGGCCAGGCGGGCGTAGCGCCGCACCTCATCCGGCTCCCCGGAAATGCCCACCACCGCGATGACATTGCGGTGGTGCAGGATGGGGATATTGATTCCCTTCTGCGTCCCCGCAAATGCCTCGTCCGACGCGACTTCAATGGTCTCCCCGGACCTGGCCGCCCGGTATCCGATCTCATGGTAGGCCCCGACGCGCTCCGGGTTGCTCGAGGCAAAGATCTGCCCCTTGGTATTGATGAAATTGATATCGTATCCGCACACATCCCGGATCGTTTCCACAATCTGCCGGGCGTGCTTTCTGGAGATGGATGTGATCATGCGCTTCCTCCCTTCCCTGAGCCGGGGCGCGGCCTGCCGAAGCCGGTGTCGCCTGATCCGGGGCGCGGCATGCCGAAGTTAGTATCGGCCTGTCTGCTCTCTGCCCCGGCTGATATGCCGCATCAGACCGGGGCGTGCATTTCTGCCCGCAGGGTCTCCGCAGCTGACCTGCACTTTTCGGAGCAGTGATATGTTTTATATAATACAATTTGCTGCATTTTCCTCTGTATTATATTATCTATACCATATCAAAATTCAAGGTCCGCGGCTATACTATATTCAGAAAATGCGGGAACAGAGGATATGCCGTTCCTGTACACAAACCGGGACGGTCACGCGTCACACCGGATTGATAACAAATCAACTGCGATTCACTTCACAAAAACCCAGGAGGAGAGCAGCATGAGAGCAGTTACAGCGATCGATTCATTCAAGGGAAGCCTCACATCCATCGAAGCGGGAAATGCGGCCGCCGCAGGTTTCCGCCGCGCGCTTCCGGACATCGAGGTTGACGTCCGCCCGCTGGCGGACGGAGGCGAGGGCACCGTGGAGGCGCTCATCGCGGGCATGAACGGGATCAGCGAGCACGTACTCGTCACAGGTCCCTTCGGTGCGCCCGTCAGCTGCGAGTACGGCATCATCCGCGAGACGATGACGGCAGTCGTGGAAATGAGCGGAGCCGCGGGCATCACGCTTGTCCCGAGAGACGAGCTGAACCCGCTGAACGCGACGACCTACGGCGTGGGCGAGGTCATAAAAGACGCCATCGCGAAGGGATGCCGCAGATTCATCGTCGGAATCGGCGGCAGCGCGACAAATGACGGAGGCGCCGGCATGCTCATGGCCCTCGGCTTCGGCTTCCGCGATAAGGCGGGAAACCAGATCGCCTACGGCGCGAAGGGGCTGAAGGATCTGGCCTCCATCACGACGGACGGTGTCCTGCCCGAGCTCTCGGAGTGCTCCTTCCGGATCGCCTGCGACGTGACAAACCCCTTATGCGGAACGGAGGGCTGCAGCGCGGTCTACGGTCCCCAGAAGGGCGCAACACCTTCCATGATCATGGAAATGGACCAGTGGCTCGCAAAATACGCCGAGACAGCGAAGTCCGTATTCCCGGATGCCGACGCGGAATACCCCGGCACAGGCGCCGCCGGCGGCCTGGGATTCGCCTTCCGCACCTTCCTCAAGGGAGAACTTCAGTCCGGCATTCAGATCGTTCTTGAGGAGACAAAGCTGGAAGAGCATATCAAAGAAGCGGATCTCGTCATCACCGGCGAGGGAAGACTGGACTTCCAGACCGCCATGGGCAAGGCTCCGATCGGCGTCGCCAGGCTCGCCAAAAAATACGGAAAGCCGGTCCTCGCCTTTGCGGGCGGCGTGACCAAAGACGCGACCGAGTGCAACAAAAACGGCATCGACGCCTTCTTCCCGATCGTCCGCGGCGTGACCACGCTCGACGAGGCCATGGACCCGGAAACAGCCCGGGAAAACCTGGCCGCTGCCGCCGAACAGGCCCTGCGCCTCTTCCTCATCCGTTGAGTCAGTGGGGACGGTTCTTTTTGACTCATCTCCCTGACGCGCGAGTCAGCGGGGACTGAGTCAGCGGGGACGGTTCTGTCTGACTCATCTCCCCGAGCTCTGACCAGGTGCAGACCTTGCAGAGATGAGTCAGACAGAACCGTCCCCACAGACTCACGCCCCATCGACTCACGCTGACTTCTGACAAAGTGCACCGCCCGGCGGAGATGAGTCAAAAAGAACCGTCCCCGCTGACTCACCCGGACAGAACCTAGACCTCCG
>CAYLHR010000194.1:0-4021 GCA_964383335.1 uncultured Lachnospiraceae bacterium | reverse complement strand
GTTGGTGGACGCCGCGGCGACCCTCGGGGACGACGGCAGCGTCACGATCTTCGCGTCAAAGGCGGAGATCCGGTCCGTCGCGTACATAAGCAGGTGCTCGCCGAGATCATAGATCTCCCGCACCTTGCCCTCTTTTACCGGGGAATAATCTGTCATGGATGGGTCCTTTCTTGCTAATAGGCGGGATTCCGGCACCGCGCCGGAACCTGTTTCAATGACGAAAGCATCATAACATATGCCGGTGGTTCTAACAAGATAATCCCTGTTCATTGTTTTACTGTTATGCTAGAATAAAACTATTCAATGGGACATCGCGGAGGGCAGCATAATAGGTGCATTGTGTCCGGCGCGGTGAAATGATGACGGAGCGGATCATAACAGACTATGAGCGGGAGCATATCTTCACTGCTGCAGAACCGGATTCTTCTGACCGGTCTTTGCGGCTGGGCGTCAGCACAGATCATAAAAACCATCCTGTATCTTGCTGTCAACCGGACCTTTGAGCCGGAACGGCTGTTCGGCGACGGGGGAATGCCGAGCGCGCATTCCGCCACTGTGACTTCGGTGGCGCTGTCGGCCGGATTTGAGTGCGGATTCGAATCGGCCGTATTTGCCGTCGCCTGCATTCTGGCCATCATCGTCATGCATGACGCGATGGGCGTGCGCCTTGAGACCGGAAAGCAGGCCAAGGTGATCAATGATATGATGGATCTTTTTGAGCATGTCAGTGAGGAGAATCTGCCTTTTGAGGAGCAGCTGAAGGAGCTGGTCGGACATACGCCCCTGCAGGTGTTCGCCGGCTGCGCGCTCGGGGTTGTCGTGGCAGTGCTCATGCATCTTTGACGAGGGGCGAAAGACAGGGTGCTGAAGGACAGACTTTAGGAGTACTCGCATGATCAGACTGGAAACACTGCCCGGTCTAAAGAAGGACCGGGAATTTGAGAGAGTGCCTCATTATGTCAGAATCTACGAGGTGCTCTACGAGGAGATCCGGAGCGGCAGGGCGATGCCCGGCGATCCGATTCCGAGCGAGAACGCGATGGCCAATCACTGGAAGGTGAGCCGGGGAACCGTGCGGACCGCCATCCAGCGCCTGGCGGAGGACGGGTATCTCCTCCGGGGACAGGGAAAAAAGACGGTGGTCTCGGACCGGGCCCGCTATAAGAAGGATCCGCTCAACATACTCTATGATTCGAACATCGACGATGCCGTCGTGCCCATTGACAATATCAGGATCCGGTGCGGATATCAGCTTGCCATCTCGCTCATCGCGTCGGCGCTGGAGGTGCCGGAGAATACGCTGATGGTCAGCGCGGACATCGGCTACTACAGCAGAAAAGAGAAGCTGGCACACAGGTTCTGCACGATCTCGGACAACCTGATCAGGTGCTGCGGAGTGGATCCGGACGACTGCAGTCAGGTGCGGGAGTTTCTGACGAAGACCATATATACGATTGCAAAGAGGGAATACTCGACCTATATGATCACACTGGCGGAGCACGATCCCTCCCTTAAGAACGTGGATCCCCATGTGCCGCTCATGGCGACGGAGGGGATCATCTACGGGGAGAGCGGCCTGCCGCTTGTGTATTATAAATCACACAAAAACGCTCTTAAATACAGGGGGTATGTGGAAAGAAAGGCGGCGCGCTGATATGAGGGACAGCCTGTGTATTGTCATGCCGGCTTACAACGAAGAAGAGAATCTGGAGAAGGTGCTCGCGGACTGGTATCCGGTGCTCCGGCCCCATGAGGGGGACGGGAAGTCGAAGCTGATCGTCGTCGACGACGGCAGCACGGACGGGACGTACGGGATGCTCCTTCGGCTTAAGGAGCAGTATCCGCTGCTGTGCCCGGTCCGGAAGGAGAACGGCGGGCACGGCCCCGCGCTCATCGAGGGTTACCGCCTGGCGCTGCTTACCGGGGCGGATTATATCTTTCAGACCGATTCCGACGGGCAGACGCTCTCGTCCGAATTCGAGCGCTTCTGGCGGCAGAGGCTGCCGGGCGGCGCGGTGATCGGCTTCCGGCCCGTCCGGGGGGATGGTGCGTCCCGCGCCTTCGTCGAAAAGGTGCTCTGCGCGATTCTGTTTGTCATCTTCGGCGTGCGCTTAAAGGATGCGAACGCGCCCTTCCGCCTCATGCACAGGGATCTTCTCGCGTCCTATCTGGGAAGGATCGCGCCGGATTACGCGCTTCCGAATGTCATGCTGACAACATTTTTCGCCTATTATCACGAACCTGTCCGGTTCCGGAGGATCACCTTCCGGGACAGGCAGGGCGGAAGCGGCAGCATCAATCTGAAAAAGATCTTTTTCATCGGCCTGCGGGAGATCGGCGCCTTTCTCCGTTTCCGGAGCGCGATGTGAGCCGGGAGGCCGCGCTCTGCCGGCGGATACCCGGCGGAATGCATGCCGCAGCCGCGGAACAGTTGCGGCGGTAAGGGACGTGTGGTATAATACAGCGTATTCTGTCGCCGGCAGGTTATCACTGCCGGCGTTATCCATAACACAGAACGATCTTCCTTCTTCATGAGCCTCAGCGCCGGAAGAAGGACAACAGAGCGATGAAAAGAGGAGGTTCATACTGAGTAAGAGAAAGATCAGACAGCTGTCAGTGCGGCTTCTCTGCCTGGCTGCCCTCCTGACAGCGGCGCTCAGCTTCGGAAGGCCGGTCCGCGCGGCAGGAGGGGGCTCTCAGAAGGTGGTGATGCTGGGGGACTCCTACTGCACCCATCCCTATTCGCGCAATTCCCGTCTGGCTGCCCGCCTTCGGAAGGAGCTGGGACTCGGCAAAAAGAATTTCAGGGCATCCGTGCGGGGCGGCACTTCCTTTTACCGGGAAAAGGGGACAAAGGGAACCTTTGTCCGTCTCCTCCGCGGCCTGCGGAAGGACAGGGCGGTGACGACCGTCCTCATTATCGGCGGTGTGGGGAATGACAGAAATCACACCGCGTCACAGATCCGGAATGGCGCCGGCAAGCTGCACAGAAAGCTTAAAAAGCTGTATCCCAACGCGCAGATCTGCTATGCGGCTCCCAACTGGCATATCCGCAGCATCTCCTGGCGGAAAAAGGTGATTATCAACAAACAGGTGATGCAGAAGGTCTGCCGCTATTACGGCTGGCGGTATCTGTCCGGCTGTGAGAAGGTGATGTACGGACACAGCGAGTATTTCGAGGCGGACAGCCATCACCCGAACGCGAAGGGGGTAAAGGAGATCGCGAAGGCAATCGCCCGGGATCTCAATCCGGCCGCGTCCGGAAAGACGGGGCAGAAGGAAAAGCTGCCGGAGGAGCAGGCGGAGAGTCAGATTGAGACGAAATCGAAGGCGTCTGAAGCAGAGAACGCCGCGTCAATCGGAGACGGCGGCAGCGACAGGGAACTATTGAAATCCGCGGCACGGGCGATGTCCGCGGCAGGAAAATGAGGGTTTTATGAAAGTATTCGGAGATATTATAAGTGCTGTTGACAATTTTCTGTGGGGCTGGCCCCTCATCATCCTTCTTTTCGGAACGCACCTTTACATGACGGTGCGCACCGGATTTATCCAGAAGGATATTTTTAAGGCGATCAGACTCTCGGTGACGAGAGATCCGGACGCGGAGGGCGATGTATCCCAGTTCGGCGCGCTGACGACGGCGCTCTCGTCCACGATCGGAACCGGCAATATCATCGGAGTCGGAACCGCGATCGCGCTCGGAGGCCCGGGCTCCGTGCTCTGGATGTGGCTCACGGGTATCTTCGGCATCGCGACGAAATATGCCGAGACGCTGATCGCGGTCAAGTACCGCGTAAAGAGTGAGGACGGGACCATGATCGGAGGCGCGATGTACGCGCTCGACCGCGGTCTTAAGGCAAAATGGGCCGGCATCATCTTCGCCGTTCTCGCGGCTGTCTGCGCCTTCGGCATCGGAAGCACGGTGCAGGCCAACGCCGTCGCCGCCAACTTCCAGACCAATCTGGGGATCTCCCCCTATATTTCGGCGGTTGTGCTCTGTGTTATCGTGGGGCTCGTGATC
>CAYLHR010000193.1:0-4043 GCA_964383335.1 uncultured Lachnospiraceae bacterium | reverse complement strand
CTCCATAAAGGACTGCCCGAAGGACAAACCGAGATCTGAGGGCGTCGGCAGAGTCGTCGCCGTGGCTGATCCCGAATAACAGATTTCAGCTGTTCTGATAAAAGGAACATAAGAGACAGACGCTCCCCGGGCACGGAAAGCCCGGGGAGCTGTTCGTTTTCCGCCCTGCGGCACATTTTAGAGCGGGCCGCCTCAGGCGGCTCATCATACAAGGAGAGAGCGATCATGAAGATCGAAGTGAAAAAGCTGACGGAGACCGCCGTCATGCCGACGAGGGGCAGCAGCGAGGCAGCCGGATATGACCTCTACGCGGATCTCGCGGAGCCGGCCGTGATTCCCCCGCATGAGACAAGAATGATCGGAACGGGGCTCGCCATGGAGATCCCCAAGGGGTATTTCGGAGCGATATTCGCGAGGTCCGGCCTCGCTCTAAAAGAATCACTCCGGCCCGCCAACTGCGTCGGCGTCGTCGACTCCGACTACCGCGGTCCCTTCATGATCGCGGTGCACAACGACGGTGAGACGGAACGGGTCATCACGCACGGGACCAGGATCGCCCAGATGGTCGTCATTCCCTATCTGTCCGTCGACTTTGAGGAGGCGGAGGAGCTGGATGAGACGGAGCGCGGGGCGGGAGGCTTCGGGTCAACCGGCCGCTGAGATCCGGGTGCGCCCTGAGGACAGAAAACGGACGGCGATATGCGCCGCCCGGAATATAACAGAAGACGGCGGCCTGCGCCTCCGTCCATAACTCTGATCAGTCCTCGTCCTTGTCGTCTTCGTCGTCCTCGTCTTCTTCTTCGTCTTCCCCGTCTTCGTCACCCTCCTCGAACTCCTCGTCGTCGAGCAGCTCGTCAAAGGCGTCCGCCGCGATGTCATACTCGTCGTCATCCTCGATATTGAGAATCTCGGGCTCCTGATCGTCCCCGTGGTCGATGAAGCGGTAGATGAGAATGTCGGCGTTGTCATCCGCCTCGCCGTCGGCCCCGACGGGAAGCAGCGCGATATAATCCTTGTCGCCGGCGGGGAAGATGGACAGAATCATGCACTCCAGTTCCGTGTCATCCTCCAGAGTCAGTGTGACGGAACCGAAGGGAAATTCCGGATCCAGATTATCTTCATTATCCACATTTTCCATATTCAGTTCATCAGCCATGGCGCATTCCTCCTTTATTAATGCCGCGCAGCCCGCGCGTCGGGCGGGCGTCACAGCCGGATCTTTAAGCTGTCATCAGAGTATCAGACTTTCCCGAAAAAAGCAATGTCGTGCTGTGAGCGAAAGAAAAACTGTGGTATGATAACAGGATAGATATCGGAATTTTGCACAGACGCAGCGTTTAAGGAGAGCATACATGGCAGATAAGAAATGGAAGATCGGCGCCGGCAACCCGGCGCGGCCCGGAATCAGTGTAATGGAGCGCGGCGTCAATTTCGCGATCGCCGCCGGAGAAGGTGCCGACGTCAAGCTCATCCTGCTCACGCGGGGCGGAAGGGAGCTCCGGAGAGTGGACCTGCCGGAGAACCCTGCCTTCGGGGACATGCGCGCCGTATTCATCGAGGGGCTTCACCCCGGGGACGCCTGCTACCGGTATGAGGTGGACGGCGAGCCCGTGAGGGATCCGCACGCGGGCGGCATCCTGGGAGACCTGTGCTACCTGCCCGACCCGGGCTACAGCTGGGGCGATGACGCGCCGCCATCCGTGCTGCCCGAGGATCTGATCCTCTACAAGCTTCACGTGCGCGGCTTCACGAAGCGTGCCAGGGGCATAAAGCACAGGGGCAGCTTCAGCGGCGTCGCGGAAATGATCCCCTACCTGAAAAGCCTTCACGTCAACGCCGTAGAATTCATGCCTGTATATGAGTGGGAGGAGGACCTGAAGGTCCATCCCTACACGCCCGCGGCGGCCGGCGCGGACGGTGTCACGCGTGCGGAGCCGCTCCGCAACTACTGGGGCTACGCGCAGAAGAATTCCTACTTCGCGCCCCGCGCCGCATACGCGTCCGGAAATGACCCGTCCGGGGAAATCCGCGATATGGTCCGCGCGCTTCACGAGGCGGGTATCCTTGTCATATTCGAGATGTATTTTCCGGACGGCTGCGATCCCTTCGCGGCGACGGAGGCTGTCCGCTTCTGGAAGCTGTTCTATCACGCCGACGGATTTCATCTCATCGGCGGGGGCGTGCCCGCCGTCCAGCTGGTGCACGACGCGCTTCTCGCGCGGACCCTGCTTCTTTTTGAGCATATTGACCACAGCTGGTTTAAGGACAGCGGGGCGCACGCGCGGCGGCACATTTTCGAGATCAATGATCAGTTCGAGCACACACTCCGCCGCTTCTTAAAGAGCGACGACGGGCAGGCGGGAGAGTTCGCCCGCCTCATCCGCAGGAATCCGCAGGAGTACGGCGTCGTGAACTACGCGGCGGGGGTGAACGGCTTCACCCTTTTTGACTCCGTGTGCTATGACAGAAAGCACAACGAGGAGAACGGTGAGAACAACGCCGACGGCACCGCGCTCAACTACAGCTGGAACTGCGGCGTCGAGGGTCCCTCGAAGAGAAAGGCCGTAAAGGAGCTCCGCCTCCGCCAGGTCCGGAACGCCCTACTTTACACCTTCCTCGCGCAGGGGGCGCCCATGCTGCTCATGGGAGACGAGAGCCTCAACACCCAGAACGGCAACAACAACGCCTACGCGAGCGACAATCCGACCGGCTGGAAGGACTGGGGAGCGGGGAGCGACGTCCGCGCCCTCACGGAATTTACCGGAAAGCTGGCCGCCTTCCGCGCTGCGCACCCGGTATTCCACATGAAGAAGGAATTCCGGGGAACGGATTACCGGTCGACCGGCGTGCCGGATCTGTCCTATCACGATTCGACCGCCTGGGCCTGCTCATTTGAAAATGACGCCAGAACACTTGCAGTTCTCTACAACGGCATGTATACTCGCTATGAGAATCTGCCGGAGGACGATTTCTTCCTCGTCGCCTGCAACGCGCACTGGGAGTCGCACGACTTCGCGCTTCCGCCGCTCCCGAAGGGGTACGCCTGGTTCCCGGCCATCGATACAGCGGCGAAGGCGGGAGAGGAGTTCGCGGAAGAGGACGCCGCGCCGCTTGAAGACCAGAAATTCTTTAAGGCGAAGGCGAGATCGGCCGCCGTCTTCAGAGGGAAGAAGATTCCCGGAGACGGGACGGAAGTGACTGACGCGGCGGAAGTGACGGATGCCGCGGAAGTGACAGATGCGGAGAAGGTGACTGACGCGGCGGAAGTGACGGATGCGGCGAAAGTGACTGATGCGGCACTGCCGGAAACCGCGCAGGATAAAGCCGCTGCGCCCGCCGCGGAATAAACATGCAGCACAACAGCGAAGGAGAACACAGACGTCTCATGACTGAGAGGGAACACATCACCTGGGGCAAGGCGCTCGGACATCTGAGAACCATCACGAAGCATCACAACATGGTGTGTCTCTACTGTCTGCGCGCCGGTCTCATAAAGCAGGGGCTCACTCACGATCTGAGCAAGCTGTCGCCGTCCGAGTTTCTGGTCGGCGCGAGGTACTATCAGGCGGGAAAGCGGAGCCCTAATAACGCGGAGAGAGAGGCGGAGGGCGTCTCGCACTCCTGGCTCCATCACAAGGGCAGAAACAGGCACCACTTCGAGTACTGGCTGGACTACTCTCTTGATACAGACAATCCGTATATCATCGCCGGGGCGCAGATGCCCCGCAGATACGTGGCGGAGATGATCTTCGACCGCGTGAGCGCGAGCCGCGTCTACATGGGGGAGAACTACACGGACGAGTGTCCGCTCCGGTATTTTCTGAGGAGCCGCGAGCGCAGCTGGTTCATCAACGAAACGACCAAGCGGCAGATGGAATTTCTGCTCCGCATGTGGGCCGAAAAAGGAGAGGACTACACGATCGGATATATCCGGTATGTATTTCTCGCGGGTGACAACATTCGCAGATAACCTGCGGCCGCAAGGGGAAAGGGGAAACACGCACATTGAAAAAGAGCGGAAGGGCGGACTACTACGATTATAA
>CAYLHR010000192.1:1472-4089 GCA_964383335.1 uncultured Lachnospiraceae bacterium | reverse complement strand
CCACAAAAATTTAAAAACTTAAAAATTTAACTAAAAATGAACATAATCTGAAGCCACAAACTATGAAATAGCTCTCCGAACCAAAGCCCAGCTGGTTGCTGATTTTCGCGACCGGATAATCCGTATCCTTCAGCATCTGCCGCGCTTTCTCCATCTTTTTCCCCCGCTCGTTTCATCTGCACAGTAAAAAAATCCGGGCAGTCGTCCCGGATTTTCCTTTTCGCTTATTTTTTCCCGTACCTGAAGGGACGGGCGGCGTGCACATTGAAGAACTCGATGAGCGGCCCCATGAAAAAGGCCGTCACGATGGTCCCGATTCCGGGGAAGACCCCCATGACAAGTCCGAGGCCCGTACAGATAAAATCACAGATGACCCTGACCGCGCGGAAATCCCAGCCCCTCTGCTCAGAGAGGGCGAGAGCGATGGCGTCATAGGTGGACACCCCGAGATCACTCGTAAAATACAGCGCCGACGCGAAGCACATGATGACGACGGCGGTGATCAGGAAGAGAAGGCGGACGGGAAGCGACGGATGGGGAATCAGCCGCGCCCAGATTCCGTAGGAAAAATCAACCACGTATCCGACGAGAAACAGATTGATAAACGTCGCGATGCCGATCTTTTTCCTGTCGAGAAAATAATCCAGCACCAGAAGGACCAGATTGACGCACATGTATACCGGTCCGTAGCCGATCACCTGATTCGCGGCGTCAAAGGGCTGAAAGAGCCGCAGGCCGGAACCGGAGATCAGATGCTGCAGCTGCGTCCAGATCCCGTGGGCAAACACCTGGAACGGATCCATTCCAAGAAGCGAAAACTGAAACATACCCACGGAAAATCCCGCGATAACCACGCCCCCGAATGTCATAAGGAGCCTTCTCTTCATCTCATCCGTCATATTCAGACGATTCATACGCACCGCTCTTCCGGTCATCCGTTACGATGGCCGGTCCTTTCTTTCTGTTCTTCTCTCTCACCGCCGTATCTCACAGCCGCATCTTTCCGCCGGCTTCCGTCACGAGCAGTGAAACACATACCGGTCCAGACGCCCGAACGCCTCCTCAACCCGCGACATGGGAAGCGCCAGGTTCACGCGGATGGAATTCTTCCCGTGGAAGGGCCTGCCGTCCTGCCAGGCGACGCCCACGTCCCAGCCCGCTCTTAAGAGATCGTCCACCGGCCTGCCGTTTTTCTCACACCACTCCGTGCAGTCCAGATAGAGCATGTAGGTGCCCTCCGGCTTGGCGAGATCGATTCCGGCGTATTTCTCCTTAATATGGCCGTACGCGTATTCGACGTTTCCGCCAAGCACGGCACACAGCTCGTCCGTCCATTCCATCCCCTCCCCGCTGTAGGCTCCGATCAGCGAATACATGGACATGAGATTGACGCTGTTGTAATGCGTCGCCAGCGCGGACGCCCGGACCCGGTCCCGGATCATGGGGTTTTTGATGATGTGATAGCTCCCGACCAGGCCGGACAGGGAGAATGTCTTGGTCGGCGCGTAAAGTCCGACCACCCGCTGCGCCGCGTCCGCGTTCACGGACTGGAGCGGAATGTGGCGGTGCCCGTCCAGAATGATATCGGACCAGATCTCGTCGCTGATCACGATGCAGTCATTTTTCCTGTAGACCTCAAGCGCCGCCTCCAGCTCCCACTTCTCCCAGACGCGCCCGCAGGGGTTGTGGGGGGAACAGAACACGGCGCAGTGGATCCGGTTCTCCCGGATCTTTCTGTCCATGTCCTCGTAATCCATTCTCCACACGCCGTCCGCGTCGCGCACGAGATCACTCAGCACGATTCTGTATCCCGCGTTTCCGATCGTCGAGGTGAAGCCGATATAGGTCGGGCTGTGGACCAGAATGTTCTCGCCCGGAACCGCGAAAGCCCTAAGGACAGAGGCAAGGCCGCCGAGAACCCCGTTCTCATAGCCGATGTCCTGCGGTGAGAGGTCCGTGATGCCGTTTCTCTCCCTCTGCCAGTTGATCACGGCGTCGTAATACTCCTCCCGCACGGAAAAGTAGCCGAAGGACGGGTGCTCCAGCCGCTCCCGCATGGCGCGCAGGATTGACGGACAGGTGGGAAAATTCATATCCGCGACCCACATGGGGATCACGTCAAAGCCCTCCCGGGGCGCCCCGGGACAGAAGGGGGCATTGGCAAGCACCGAGTCGACCGCCGTGGCGTCCCTGCCCCTCCGGTCCATCACTGTCGAAAAGTCAAATTTCATATCCCTCATTCTCCCTTTTTTGTAATTTCCGGCCGGACAGGCCGGCAAAGCGGGCACGCGCATTCCGCAAAGGCGCGTGCCCGTGCTTCAGCATACCACACCTCCCCGCCTTTTTGAAAGATGCGGTGGCTAATCCTTATGATATGGGATAAAATATTCGGACGGAGGTTTTTATGATGACAGAAGCATTTGATTCGATTATTTTTGACATAGACGGCACCCTGTGGGACTCCACCGCGGAGGTCGCAGAGTCCTGGAGCGCAACCTGCGAGCGGGCGGGCATCCCCGCCGGCCGGATCACGCGCGAGCGCCTGCTCTCCGAATTCGGAAAGGTCATAGAGGACATCGCGTATTCCCTGTTTCCCGATCTTCCCCCGGAGAAAGCC
>CAYLHR010000192.1:0-1462 GCA_964383335.1 uncultured Lachnospiraceae bacterium | reverse complement strand
GTGGAACTGGCCGTCCGCTGCGGGAAGGAAGAAAACAGCTGGCTTCTCGCCCACAGGCCGCCGCTCTACCCGGGCGTCTCCGAGCTTTTCCGCACGCTTAAGGAGAGGGGCTTCCGCATTTTTATCATCAGCAACTGCACGGAAGGCTATATCGACACCCTGACGGAGATCGGGGATCTTAGGCAATACATCGAGGGGCAGCTCTGCCCCGCTGACACAGGACTTGCCAAGGCCGGCAATATCAAAAAGGGAGTCAGGGAGTGGCAGTGCGCGGCCCCGGTCTATGTCGGGGATACGATGGGGGATTATCTGGCCGCCAAAGAGGCGGGCGTCCCCTTCATCTTCGCGTCCTACGGCTTCGGCTCCGTCCCGGAGGCCGAAATATCCATCGCGGCGCCCCTAGATCTCCTGTCCCTTCCCGTCATTCAGAAGGGTCCGCGAAACATGATAAAAAAGTGAATCAGATGAAAGAAAAAAGACAGTTCACTGCAGCCTGAACTGTCTTTTCTCTTCAGACGCTTCCCTTCGCATCCTGCTCGTACCTCTTTTCTCTCCGCCTTTTTCCCGCATACAGAAAGATGAGGGCGGCCAGGGCCGCGGCCATCAGAATCCACACGGAAAGCGGCACATCGTGGATATTGAAGCAGCGCACGTTGATCCACATCTGATTGATCGCGTCATTTTTCTCACCGTCAAAATAGACCATGATGGAGGACCGGCGGATCGTATCCTCTGACGGATACTGTGCCCCCAGCTGGCGCTTCAGCTGCTCCGTGGGTGCGGTGATGACGAAGTCCTCATCGCCTGAGTCGCCGCTGAAGAAATAGCCGAGCGGATACTCCGTCACGTCCTCTTCATCCTCCTCCGCCCCGAAGTTCCAGTCCGCGTACTCGAAAATGCGCCCGTCCTCTCCCCCGGCGATGACCGAGGTGTAGCCGATATAATACATGTTCCGAATGACACTGTCCGGACGGGAACAGAAATTGATGAAGGCCTCCGCCGCGTGCTGCTTGGCGGGATCCTCGCTGATTCCGCTCTTCAGCATCACCCAGCCGTCAAAATAGATATTGGTCGACTCCTCCGGCACCGCGAAGCAGAGCTCGTAGTCGTCCTCATCCGCCTGGTCCAGCGTGTATACCGCGTCCCCGGACCACTGATAATTCGCGAGCACCTTTCCGGTGATCATGTCGGACTTTCCGGAATCCGTCTCAAAGGAGTAGGCGTTTTTTCTTACGTCCTGAAGATAATCCTGCACCTTCGCGATCATCTCCGGTGAGACGTCATTCATCTCCTCCTCGAGCCGCTCCGGATAATCCGGCAGGGCTCGGAACTCCCCGCTTGTGAGAAGGTCCGATTTCAGGGCGCCGACGGCGGCGAAGTAGGAATCGCGCACGTTGTCCTTGATCGTCACCTGCCGCCTGAACGCGGGATTGTCCAGCACCTTCCACGTCGACGCCTCCTC
>CAYLHR010000191.1:0-4127 GCA_964383335.1 uncultured Lachnospiraceae bacterium | reverse complement strand
CGGACCTTATTCTTCTCCGGATCAATGTGAATGCCGGCGAATTCAAAGTGCTTCATGATGGATGCGCGCATCTCCACGTCGTTCTCGCCGATGCCGCCGGTGAATGCGATCGCGTCCGCGCCGTTCATCACGCCGAGATAGCCGCCGATGGTCTTGACGACTTTATGACGGAATGCATCCAGCGCGAGTTTCGCCTTCTCGTTGCCCTCTTCCGCAGCCTGTGACAGATCGCGGAAATCGCTGGACAGTCCGCCGGACAGTGCCAGAACGCCGGATTTCTTGTTCAGGATCGTCAGCATGTCGTCGACGGAGATGTTCTCGTGGTCGCAGATAAACTGGACGACAGCGGGATCAAGGTCGCCGGATCTCGTTCCCATGACCAGACCTTCAAGAGGGGTCAGGCCCATGGACGTATCCACTGCCTTGCCGCCGATGCTGGCGGAGATGGAAGAACCGTTGCCGAGGTGGCAGACGATAACGCGCTGATGGCCTTCCGGAAGTTCCGCATAGCGGATGGTCTCCGCGCTGACGAACATATGGCTTGTGCCGTGGAAGCCGTAGCGGCGGATCTTGTACTTCTCATAGTACTCCTCGGGGATCGCGTATCTGTACGCGAAGGGCTCAAGGCCCATGCCGAAGGTGGTATCGAACACAGCCACGTTGGACTTGCCGGGCATGGCCGCCTCGCAGGCCTCGATGCCCATCAGATTGGCCGGGTTGTGAAGCGGTCCGAGGTCGAAGCAGTCGCGGATGACCTTCTTCACGTCCTCATTGACCTTGATGGATTCCGTGAATTCGGAGCCGCCGTGGAGGACTCTGTGGCCGACAGCGTCGATCTCGTCGACCGACGCGACAACGCCGTGATCCTTGTCGATGAGGGCCGCGAGGACGAGCTCAATCGCCTTCTGATGCGTCGGCATATCCTCTTCCACGACGAAATCCTCAATGCCCGGAACCTTATGCGTAAGGCGGGATCCCTCGATACCGATTCTCTCGCAGAGGCCCTTGGCCTTTACCGACTCATCCTCCATATCGATGAGCTGATACTTGAGGGAAGAGCTTCCCGCGTTGATAACAAGTACTTTCATTGTTCTTATCTCCTTAATTAAATAATTAATGCTTGATCCATACAGAAACGGTGCGGCCGGCCCGTGTCATCATTACGGCGCCGCAGCCCGGAGAGCAGGCCCGGCCCACACCCGCATTTCCGAAAATGTGTCCGCTCTTACGCCTTCTGCGCCTGAACCGCCGTGATCGCGACGACGCCGACGATATCATCCGCGTTGCAGCCTCTGGAGAGGTCGTTCACCGGCATGGAAAGTCCCTGAAGAACCGGTCCGTAGGCGTTGGCCTTTGCCAGTCTCTGGACAAGCTTATAGCCGATATTGCCGGCATCGAGGCTCGGGAAGACCAGCGTATTTGCCTTTCCTGCGACCGGGCTGCCCGGTGCCTTCAGCTGTCCGACACTCTCAACGAGAGCCGCGTCAACCTGAAGCTCGCCGTCGAGAAGAACATCCGGATACTTCTCCTTGGCGATCCTGACGGCTTCCTGGACCTTGGTGACCGTGTCATGCTTCGCGCTTCCCATAGTGGAGAAGGACAGCATGGCGACACGGGCCTTGGCGCCGATAAAGGTCTCGAAGGAATCAGCGGAGACGGCAGCCACCTCGGCCAGCTTCTCGGAATCCAGCTCGGGATTGACCGCGCAGTCCGCGAAGATGAAGAGGCCGTTCTCGCCGTACTCGCAGTTCGGAACCTCCATGAGGAAGAAGCCGGACACGGAACCGATGCCGGGCTTGGTCTTAAGCAGCTGCAGCGCCGGACGGATCGTGTTGCCGGTCGAATGGCAGGCGCCGGAGACCACGCCGTCGGCATCTCCGCACTTGCACATCAGGCATGCATAATACATATAGTCATCCATCATCTGCTTCTCAGCAGCCTCAGGCGTCACGCCCTTCTTCGCGCGAAGCTCGACGAATTTATCGATGTACTTCTGTCTGTTCGGGTCATTATAGGGGTCCACTGTCATAACGCCCGTCAGATCGAAGCCGGCACCATTATCCGCGATCTCTTCCGGAGTGCCGATGAGGACAATATTCGCGATTCCCTCTTTCAGAATCTTTTCAGCAGCCTCAAAGGTCCTCTTGTCCATCGTCTCGGGAAGAACAATCGTCTTCTTGTCTGCTTTCGCTTTCATTTTCAGTTCATCGATAAATGCCATTTTCAAAAAGCTCCTTTCTGGTGATCAACAGTACTTCTACTATACGCTTTTTCAAGCTGATTCACAACTCAATTCCACTAATTTTCGACATTGAAATCGATGATGCGGATGGAAATAAGACCGCTGTAATCGATGATCCGAAAAAGTGCCGTCCGCAGTTTTATGAAAGTCCGGCATGCGCGGTCTGCGATCTTCCTGTACAGAGCCTTTGTCATACAGAACCTTTGTCATACAGAGCCTTTGTCATACAGAGCCTTTGTCATACACATCCATGTCAGACTGCAGTCCGTCCGACAGACTGTGAGCAGAAATCTCCGGACCGTAATCAGAAATCCGAAAAATAGAAATCTCTAGACCGTAATCAGAAATCTGGAATAATCGCGCACCGCGGCGGTGCCGTGCCGGATCGCCCGGACGGTCTCGTAAAGGCCGCAGATCCGCGCCTCCTCATCGATCAGTTCCCTCTGCCGCAGAGAAAGACCGCGAAGATCCCTCCCCGGATTCATGATGACCGGGATCCTGGAACACCGCATCAGCTCCGCCGGAAGCTCCCCCGCCTCCTTCCTGAACCCCAGAACCCGGGCATAATCATCTTCTCCCGGGGAACAGCTCCTTCTCTTAATTCCGAGCGAAATATGAAGCAGAGCTCTCTTCGCGTGGGCCAGTGTCACGGATTTCGACGAGATCAGCTCCGCGAACTGCGAAAAACTCCTTAGCCCGATCCGCTCTCTCAAAATGGTCTTCGCCAGATCCGGCGTCACATCTTCGTACTCCGCCAGTGTCTCCGGACTGTCAGTGCTCCAGATACCCCCGGCCAGAAGCACGGTAAAATCGTCAGCAGAAAGTACCGTATCTCCGCTCCCCGACCTCTCCCAGACATCGAGCGAAGCCGGAGGAATCGCTCCCAGATCTCTGAGCGCCGCCTTCCCGCCTGCGATCGCCCGCCTCATCTCAGACGCCGACTCCCGATAGGACCGGCCGGCTCTGGGGATCGTCACCGGCCTCATCGGCGACTTCCGCCGGATCAGGGCTTTCAGATACTCAATCGCGAGGATATTATTCGGCTGAGACAGAAGCTGCTCCGCATCAGGGAAGCCGGGCTCGCCGGTGCCGGCGGACGGAACGGTGCTGTCACATGTACCTGAAAAGCCGGACCCGTCGGTGCCGGCGGACGGAACAGACAGCTGCATCTCCTGACAGTGATCTCCTTTCCTGAGAGCCAATGACAATGCCGCAGGATATGACAGCCCCTCTCTCAATGCTGATGATAATGCGGCCCTGAACCAGTCCGGCTCCTCTGCCAGCACGCCTGCAACCGCAGCGAGAGGTTCCAGACGGCCGCACTCACTTCCGAAAAACAGAGCGTCCACGCACCCGATCCTGTCCAGCAGCCTGACCCCGGACGCTGCAAAGGTCTCCGCTGAAGCTGTCGCAAATCTCGTCGGAAAGGCCAGAACAAGATCCGCTCCCCCGCGAAGTGCCATCTCCGTCCTCACAAAGCGATCTGCAGCTGCGGGCTCCCCGCGCTGCACAAAATCACCGCTCATAAGAGCGATCACCCTGTCATATCCACTTCGCCTGGCCTCACGTATGAGATGCGCGTGCCCGTCATGGAATGGATTAAATTCCGCAATCACTGCTGCCGTTCCGGACATATTCTATCCTCATAATATAGTGTTTGAAATAGTGCTTAACTGATTTATTGACTGCCTGCATCGATTATAAGCTGCAGGCAGACCCATCTGTTCTAAGTTCATTCTTACAGATTGAAAGGTTTGAAAGGAGCCGTTGGCCTGAAGGCAAGAATTTCACGCTCTTCTGCCCGACTCGCGCCTCCGCTTTGGCACGGAGACCTTGATATTCACCTGCCGCGGCCAACCAGACAGCGCCGTTGGCCTGATGGTAA
>CAYLHR010000190.1:0-4148 GCA_964383335.1 uncultured Lachnospiraceae bacterium | reverse complement strand
GGCACCGTTGGCGATGTCGATCCCACGGGTTTCGTCGTGATACGTACAGCCGACAGGATCGATCTCAAATCCGTCGACATTGACGAGAGCGGGGCTCTTCAGGTCGGTTTCAGATGGCGGCCTGACGTTGAGGACATCACTCCGGAAGAGGAGCCGCCAGCGCGTTTGCCGCCGTCGTGTAGGTCTCGTCCCGGAAGCCGTTCATGGCCTTGATGAGGTTGTCGTAGCTCTGGGCCTTGGTGTTGGCGGAGTCGATCTGCTCATTTGCCGTCGTCACCGTCTGCTCCGAGGCGTCGATCTGTTCGTTCATGGTCTGGATCTGCGCCGCGTAGACGGCCATATCCGAGCTGTATTTGCTGATTTTCTCGTTGGCCTCGCGGTTGATGGCCCGCATCCTGGACGGAATGAAGAGGAACCAGATGGCCGCCGCGCCGATCAGCATGCCAAGGATCACGCTGAAGATGGAAAGTCTCGAGTGTCCCGGCTTGTACACGGCCACCTGACGGATCTCGCGGGAGATGTACTCCGGATCCTTCTCCTCCTCGCCGCGCCTGCCGCCGCGGAGCGGGAAGCGGGACTCGAACTGGGTGGCCTTCCCCGTCTGCTCGTCGATCTCCTGCAGGAAGCGCAGGGTCGTCGTGTTGGTCTTGTCGATCTGGATCGCTTTCTTCAGCAGCCTTCTCGCCTTCTCGTATTCCTCGCGGTGGATGTGCAGCAGGGAGAGCAGGTGATAGGCCTTGATGAGCTTGGGATTCTGCGCCAGGATCTTCTTCAGCTGGATCATCGCCACGTCCTCGTTGCCGCGCAGGCAGTTGTCGAGGGCGATGTTGTACTTCTTGATGGTCTGGTTGATGAGGTCCAGGCGGTTGGCGTCCTGCTGGAGGTTGCGGATGTATTCGGCGGCGATATTTCCCTCGGGCTGGATATTTTTGGAAATGACCCACTCCGAGAGCGCCGCCACCACTTCGCCGGTCTCAAAATACGCGAGTCCCAGCAGGTTTCTCGCGTCAATGTTCAGTTTGTTGAATTTGAGGCTCCGCTTCAGCTGGTCGATCGCGCCCGACAGGTCGCGGATCTGCGCCTTCTCGAGGCCCTGGTTGTAATAGACCCCCGAAAGCACGATGGCCTGCTTCTGCACGGACACGTCACAGCCGCACTTCGGACAGTAGGCGGACTCGGTGAGCTCAGCGCCGCATTTCATGCATCTCATAGATGTATATTCTCCTGGATAATCTGTTCTGCTTCTTTACCGGATCTGAATGTTGGTCGAGGTCTCCTTCAGCATCTCCTTCAGGATGTCGATGACGTCCGTCAGGTCGCGCGAATAGATCGCGCCCTCGGCCTCGTCCACGTCGAGGGAAGGCTTGAATTTCTTCAGTTCTTCGTCGTAGTTGATCATGGTTCTCTCCTTATTACTATCCACACGTCACCGGTCTCTTCCGTCTCACCGTTCCCGGTGCGGCGCTCCGGATCTTTTCGAAGCTGCTGACTCTTTGACGCCTCATCTTTTCCGACTCGTTATTGATCAGAAAGAATCGACTTCAGATCCCCCGCCAGGTAAAGGCTGCCGCAGATAAAGAGCCAGCCCTCTCCCCGCGCCCCGGCGGCCATGCCGTACGCGCGGCGGAAATCGGGTTCAACGTTCACACATCCGCAGCCGGACTCCCGGAAGAGCTCACCGACAGCACCGCTGTCCGCCCGCCGGCTGTCCGCCACCTCGGTCACAATGACCTGCGTCCATGAAAATGAGGCCAGCAGACGAATCATCTTCTCATAGTCCTTATCGCCGACCACCGCGAAGAGGAGGATCATGGGAGCCGAAGAAAGCCCTCCCGCCAAACCCGTGACGGCGCGGACCGCCTCAAGAAAGGCTCTGATGCCGTCCTCGTTATGCCCTCCGTCCAGATATGTGCGGGGAGCAATCTCTTCCATGCGGCCGGGCCAGCGCATATTTGCGAGTCCGCGCCGGACGTGTTCCGCCGTGATGTCACGGAAGTTTTTTCCGCTGCCTGTCTGTTTGACTTCAGATGAAGTCTTCCCGCTGCCTGTCTGTTCGTTCTCCGCAAGTGCCTTCACGGCCAGCACCGCCAGGGCCGCGTTCTCCGCCTGGTACGGCGCGGAGGCCGTCACGTGGAATTCATGCACCCCATCATAACCGAACGAGGTGCGAAAATCAATTCCGCGCGAAGAAAGACGCAGAATCTCCACATCTTCGCTCCTCAGGCAGAAGGCGGGCGCGCCCAGCCGGGCGGCCGTCTCCCCGATTACCCGGGCGGCGGTTTCCGCATGCACATTGCGGCAATCTTCCTCTGCTGCTACCGGTGCTTTGCGGCAGTCTTCCTCTGCCGCTCCCGGTGCATCACCGCAGTCACCGGCTGTCTCAGCAGTGCGCGCACTGCCGTAAGCCGTGTACACACATGGGACCCCCGGCCGGAGGATGCCAGCCTTCTCGGCGGCGATCTCCGGAATCGTGTGTCCCAGATACTGCATGTGATCCATGCCGATGGATGTGATCACCGTGAGAGCCGGATCCTCGAGGCAGTTGGTCGCGTCCAGCCGCCCGCCAAGTCCCGTCTCGATCACGGCGGCGTCGACCCCCTGCTCCGCAAAGTACACCTCCGCCATGAGGAACAGAAACTCAAAGTAGGAGGGCTGCTGCTCCCCCTCCCGGATCAGCTCCTCGGCCAGGGAGTGCACCTTGAGGAACACATGAAGAAATTCCTCGTCAGAGATCGACCTTCCGTTTACGGATATCCGCTCGTTGATCCGCACCAGGTGAGGTGATGTGAAAAGAGCGGTCTTCCGCCCGCTCTCTTCCAGAATGTCCGCGAGATAAGCGCACACGCTCCCTTTTCCGTTTGTGCCCGCTATGTGGATCTGGGGAAATGTCCTGTCCGGAGCCCCCAGTCTCTCAAGGCACATCCGCGTGTGCCGGTTCGAGTTCTTGATGGAGAACCGCCCGATATTCCCGATGTATTCTGCTGCCTGTTCGTACGTCATCATTTCAGGAAGCGGCTCTCCGTTTCTCCTCTTGTAATGTATGTTCTCATGTAATGCCGCAGCCGGCCTGCATGGTATTCTCATGAAATGCCGCAGCCGGCCTGCGTGGTATACTCATGCATCTCCCGGCTGCAGACCGTTCTTACATATACCGCGCCAGCTGGTCCGCGAGCTGCAGCTTCATGGCCTCGTATTTGGCCAGCTTCGCGCGCTCGTCCTCGACCTTTTTGGCCGGTGCCTTGTTCACGAAGTTCGGGTTCTTCAGCATGCCCGACGCCCGCGCGATTTCCTTGTCCATGCGCTTCATCTCGTCATTCAGACGCGCGATCTCCTTCTCGCGGTCGACGAGCTCCTCGAGCGGGATATAGGCCGTACCGCGGCTCATGACCACAGACACAGCGTCCTCGCTGATGCCGTCGGTCGTATCCCGGACCTCGATGTGCTTGGCGAAGACCATGCGGCCGATGTCGCCCAGCGACGCGATAAGTCTGCGGAATTCCTCCGCCGCCTCAGCGTCTTTGCCCACGATATAGAGGTCGGTCTTCGTCTTCGCCGGCACGTTCATCTCCGTGCGCACCGCGCGGATGCCCTTCACGAGCTCCTGATAGGACGCGATGAGCGCCTCATCCTCCGCAAAATGCAGCTGCTCCTCGTACTCCGGCCACTCCGCCGTCATCACCGTCGCCTCCTCCGGAAGGAGCGTGCAGTAAATCTCCTCCGTGATGTAGGGCATGTAGGGATGGAGCAGCTTCATGGAGCGGGCGAGGACGGTGCGGAGCGTCCAGAGAGCCGCATTTTTCGATGCCTGCGCATCGGCACTCTCCTCGTCCGATCCGGCGAAGCGCAGCTTGGCCATCTCGATGTACCAGTCGCAGAACTCGTCCCACAGGAAGTCGTGGATCTTCTGTACGGCGATGCCCAGCTCGTAGCGGTCCATGTTCTCGGTCACTTCCTTCGCGACCGTATTGACCCTGGACAGGATCCAGCGGTCGGACGGCTGCAGCTCGGAAAGAGCCGGCTCCGTCACGCCCTCCTCGGGCAGGTTCATCATAATGAAGCGGCTCGCGTTCCAGATCTTGTTCGCAAAGTTACGGCTTGCCTCGACCTGCTCCCAGTAGAAGCGAATGTCGTTGCCGGGCGCGTTGCCT
>CAYLHR010000189.1:0-4177 GCA_964383335.1 uncultured Lachnospiraceae bacterium | reverse complement strand
CACATATACTCGATATTGCCCTCCGGCCCGCGGACGGGCGAGTAATCCAGAAGCTCGGGGGTGAGACCCTCATTTTGAGCATATGATACGACCTGCTCAATCACCTCGCGGTGGACGGCGGGGTCACGGACCACGCCCTTCTTGCCGACTTTTTCCCGGCCGGCCTCAAACTGAGGCTTGATGAGGCACATGATCCGGGCATCGGGGGTGAGAAGATCCCGCACCGGGCCCAGCACCTTGGACAGGGAGATAAAGCTCACGTCGATGGACGCAAATGCCGCCTTCTCCGGCAGGTCCTCCGGCTTCACGTAGCGGATGTTGGTGCGCTCCATGGAGGTCACGTGGGGATCATTTCGAAGCTTCCAGTCCAGCTGGCCGTAGCCGACGTCGATGGCGTAGACATGAGCGGCGCCGTTTTGCAGCATGCAGTCCGTGAAGCCGCCCGTGGAGCTTCCGATGTCGAGGCAGACCTTTCCCTCTACGGAGACGGGAAATACGGCAAGTGCCTTCTCGAGCTTGAGTCCGCCCCGGCTCACGTAGCGGAGCTTCGGGCCGCGGACTTCAACCGGAGCCGACTCATCGTAGGTGCTGCCGGGCTTGTCGGCCTTCTGTCCGTTTACGTAGACCGCCCCGGACATGATGAGGGCCTTGGCCTTCTCCCGCGACTCCGCGTGTCCCAGTTCAGTTATGAGTACATCAAGACGCTTTTTCAATGCTTACATGTCCTCCAGATCTTCCAGCATTCCGTCCGAGGTGAGAATCTGGATTCGTTTTTCATAGCCGTCCAGGGTCGCGTGCACCTTTTTGAGAAGCTTCATTCCGTCCTCATAGAGGCGGAAGCTCTCCTCCAGGGTCACGTCCGGACTTTCGAGGCGCTTTACCATCTCGTCGAGCTGCGCGAAGCTCTCTTCGACGGTGAGCTCTTTCTCTTCCGTCTCGGAAAGATTCACGTTGAGTTCCTGCTCTTCCGCTTCTGTGTAATTCACATTGAGATCATCGATATTCCGGCTCATATTTCTTCACTTTCCATTCTTCTGATCATAAACTCTGATCATCAAATCCGACTATTAAATCTGCTCACCGGCCGCCGCTCTCTCCTGCCTCTCCTTCTCCGTCACCTCCGCCCGTATCACCCCGTCTGTCACGTGGATTCTGAGGATATCCCCCTCCTCCACGGCGTCGACGGAGGTCACGGCCTTCCGGTCCGGGCTCTCGACGTAAGAGTAGCCGCGGCTTAGACGGCGGATCGGGCTCAGTCCGTCGAAGACGGCGAGGAGGACCGCCATGCGGTGCTTTCTGTCCTCGAAGGCTGAGGTGAGAAGTCCGGTCAGATCTGCCTCCGCGCGGTCCGACCGCGCCCGCGCCTCTCTGATCTGCTCCGTCACATAGACGGGGAGCTTCTCCGAGAGGCTGCCGGCCCTGTCTCTCGCCTCCCGGATCCTGCCGGTGACAAGCTCCGGCAGCAGATTGTCGAGATCCGCGGCCCTGTGCCTGGCGTCCCGGATCATGGCCGATGGGGCCCGGGCCCGTAGAGCTTCCCGCGCGTAATCGGCGCGGCGGTTCATGAGATCCAGCTTTCCGGTCAGACTGCGGAAGAGTCGCCGTTCGTAATCGGTGCAGTCGGCGGCAAATTTTCTGAGGTCGAACACCGCCAGCTCCGCGGCTGCGGACGGCGTCGGGGCCCGCAGATCGGCGGCGAGGTCGGCGATGGTGGTGTCGGTCTCGTGCCCGACGGCGGAGATCACGGGTGTCTCGCACTCCGCGATGGCTCTCGCCACCAGTTCCTCGTTGAAGGCCCAGAGGTCCTCGATCGAGCCCCCGCCGCGGCCGACGATGATGACGTCGACCATGCCGTCCAGCATGCGGATTCCCCGCGCGATGCTCTCCTTCGCGCCGTCGCCCTGCACGAGGGCCGGATAGAGAATGATCTGCACATAGGGGTTCCGCCGCCGGGAAATGTTCTGTATATCGCGGATGGCCGCCCCGGTCGGGGCCGTCACGACGCCGACGGTCTGTGCGTAGGCCGGCACCGGCTTCTTGCGGGCGCGGTCAAAGAGGCCCTCCGCTTCGAGCTGCTTTTTCAGTTTGAGAAATCGTTCAAAAAGAAGCCCTTCGCCTTCGAGCTCGATCTCTCTGGCGTAGAGCTGATAGCGTCCGTCCCTCTCGTACACGTCCACGCTTCCGCTGATGACGACCTTGTCTCCGTCCTTCATGCGGAATTTCAGGCCTCTGCGGTTCCCGGCGAACATGACGCAGGACAGCGATCCTGTCTGATCTTTGATGGAAAAATAGATATGTCCGGAAGAGTGATATTTGCAGTTAGAAACCTCGCCGCGAACGAAAATCGCGGCGAGAATGGCATCCTCCGTAAAGAGTCCCTTTATATATCGGTTGACCTGTCCTACAGTGTAGACGCGTCTCATGATTTCTGTCGTGCGATCTCTCCGAGGACACCGTTTATGAAGGACGGAGATTCGTCTCCGCCGTAAAGCTTGGCGAGCTCCACCGCTTCGTTGATGGCCACGCCGTCCGGAATCCTCTCATCGTATTTCATCTCAAAGACCGCGACACGAAGAATCGCGAGATCGCAGCTCGCGAAGCGGTTCGTCTTCCATCCCTTCGCCGTCCGGTTCAGCATCCCGTCGATCTCACTGATCTTCCCGGCGATCTGTTCATATCTGGTCTTAAGATATTCTCTGTCATCCTCCGACAGACTCTCGATGCTGTCGAGGTAAAGCTCCACCTGCTCCGGCATCCCCTCGGCCGGATTGAACGCATACAAATAAACGAGCTTGAACAAATGCTCTCTCAGTTTTCTCCTGCTCAATTCATTTCTCCCCTTAAATGAATTTGAATATTTTCCCCTCCATATTGGTCCGCCGAACCCCCTATTCAAGACGCGGACACGGGCTCTTCCTTCGCGGCTGCATTTTTCACCCTTCCTGCAGCCGGACGCGGAGCCGTCTCTTCCGGCTTATTTAAAATGAGCCGGTACCGGTTATCCCTTATTCCTCCGGATCTGCCTCAATGCCGGTGACCCGCAGATTGACGTCCATCACCTTCATGCCGGTCATGCTCTCAATGGCGGAGCTGACGCGGTCCTGGACTTCTCTTGCGACTTCCGGGATGCTGCTTCCGTAGGTCAGATTGATGATGAGGTCCGCCTTCACTTCGTTGTCCTCGTTGACAACGATCTTCACGCCCTTTGAGAGAGCCTTGATGCCCTTCCTCGCCACCATGCTGTTGGTAATTCCGCCGCCCAGCGAGGCGACGCCCTTCACTTCCGTGGCGGCGAGGCCGGCGATCACGGCGACGACTTCATCCGCGATCCTGACGGTGCTGAGCTGTCCGTCATCTTTGATTGTATAGGTATTATGTACTTCAGCCATAACTGCTCCTTGACATAATTTCGGGTTGTTTCTAATTATAACGAGAGGTACCCTGATTTTCAATCCCTATCAGAAGGAGTATTCTTAAGATATATCCATGACAGGATAAGTATATTTCAGTGTATCCTCCGATGTGCTTCCGGGACACAAAACGGCACCCCGCGCGGAGTGCTCCGCGCAGGGTGCGACGCAGTGTTCTCAAGGATCTGTATTGCCTGCCGGCTTTTCTTCCGGCACGGACCGAGAGCCGTCTGATCAGATGAATGCCTTCACCTGCTGATAGATGCCGGCGGCGTCGAGCTGATACTTCTTGATGAGCTCAGCGGCCGGGCCGGACTCACCGAAGGTATCTCTCGTGCCTATTCTGTACATCTTTGTCGGCAGCTTCTCGGAGAGAAGCTCGGCGACGGCGCCGCCGAGACCGCCGATGATGTTGTGCTCTTCCGCGGTGACGACCTTGCCGGTCTTCTTCGCGCTGGCGAGAACAAGATCGTCGTCGAGCGGCTTGATTGTGCAGATGTTAATGACCTCGGCGTCGATACCGTCATTCTTCAGAAGCTCAGCGGCCTCGAGGGCGGCTGAGACACAGATGCCGTTGGCAATGATGGAGACGTCTTTGCCCTCCTTAAGGAGCGTGCCCTTTCCGATCTCGAACTTGTAGTCCTCGCTGTTGATGACCGGGACGGCGGCGCGGCCGAACCGCATGTAGACGGGTCCCTCATATTCGACGGCGGCGCGGACGCAGGCCTTCGCCTCGATGTCGTCGGCCGGGCACATGACGACCATGC
>CAYLHR010000188.1:0-4249 GCA_964383335.1 uncultured Lachnospiraceae bacterium | reverse complement strand
GCCTGCATATTTTTCCCGGACGGCCCGATCGGGCTCATGCCGGATGTGGCGAAGGGAATCACCGTCTTTCCGCTGAAATCATAGGCCTCCATGAATGTGTCTATGATAGAGGGTTCCCTGTACCACCAGACCGGGAATCCCACAAAGACGACGTCATACGCCCCCATATCGGCGGCCGGGCCCGCGATCGCCGGCCGGCAGGCGGGATCGTTCATCTCAACCGAGCTCCGGCTTTTGCTGTTCTGCCAGTCGAGATCCTCCGTCGTGTAGGGCGTCTCCGCCGCGATTTCATAGAGATCCGCCCCGATTCCGTCCGCGAGCCGTTTTGCCAGAGACTCCGTCACGCCGCTCGCCGAAAAATATGCCACAAGTACTTTGCCCATGTTTTCCTCCTGTTTGAAAAATAGCCTTGTAAGCCGAAGATATCTGTCAATCATTATAGCACGATACCGCTGTTCGTAAAATACGAACTGCAGCGCCGTTCACGTGTGATATAATAAACCGGGCGGTGAGACGGAAGGCCGGTGTCCGTTTTGCCCGAAAACGCATTCAGCTGCAGCGGAGGAAGAGAGCATGAAGATCTGGCTCACAAGACACGGACAGACCAATTTGAACCGCGCGCACCTCATGCAGGGGCGCACGGACGAACCCCTCAACGAGACGGGAATCGGGCAGGCCCGCGCGGCCCGGGAGAAGCTTCTCTCTCTCCACGAAGGCCTGCGTTTCGACGCCGTCTACGCGAGCCCCCTCCGGCGGGCGGTCCTGACCGGATCCATCATCGGCGGCGTCCGCGAGGAGGAGATCCGGATCGACGGGCGCCTCATCGAGGCGGATTTCGGCATCTATGAAAAGAAGAAATACTGGATGCTCTCCCCGGCCATGACGCTCTACTGGACACTGCCCGAGTATTTCCCCGCCCCCCGGACGGTCGAGAGCACGTCAGACATGATCAGGCGCGCCCACGGCTTTCTGACCGAATTGGAGCGGATGGATTATGAAAATGTGCTGGTCGCCTGCCACGGCGGCATCCTCCGCGTCCTCTGCGGATACATGGAGGAGCGCCCGAACGGCCTTAAGTGGAGGCCCAAGCCGCACAACTGCGAGATCCGGGTGTATGAATCCCTTCCGGAAGGATCTGCCGGAGGCGGCGGGATCCGCCGCCGGTATCTGGAGACCATCCTGCCGTGATCATAAAGCGGGAGCCGGCATTCCCTTCCGGCGCGTCCGCATTCCCTTCCGGTGCGCCCTCATGACTAAGCGTGAAACGGGGCAGGTCCTTCATCTGCGAAGAACCTGCCCCGTTTTCTTCTTTCATTCACTGCCCCGCCGTGATCAGTTCCTGCGTCTTCCGATAATCGACAGGATGCGGATAAACAGGTTGACGATATCCACGTAGATATCCGCAGCGGAATCGACCGCGTTGTCCAGCGTCTTCGGATACATCTGCGCCTTCGCCCAGTCAAATCCCACGTAGCCGCAGAAAATGAGGACGACCACGTAATCCGTAATCATCAGCGAGCTGCGGAAAATAAAGGCCGCGATGAGCTCCACCACTATGGTAATGATCAGCGAGGCCCCGAGTCCCCGTCCGATGCTGAGGAAAAACTGCGGGCGGATGGCGCTCAGCATCATCATGGCCACTGTCACGGCTCCCGTCAGCATGAAGGCCCTCGAGATCTCCTGGCCCGAAAACATGGTGAGGAAATAGGTGAGCAGAAGTCCCATCGAAATCGCGAGCCCGGTAAATCCGGCGAAGCTCACGGCCGGATTATTTGACTTGTAAACGACCATGGTGCAGCCGATGCTGCCCACGAGGTAAAGAATCAGCACCAGGACATACGGAATGGATATGATCTGATAGGTGAAAAACCTCGCCATGGCCATGTTGATGATGATGCCCCAGAGCAGTGTGGCCCCGATCGTCAGGTTGTAGAGACTGTCCGAGAGGCCGATTCCCTCAAAGGCATTGAGACGCGCGAGCTTGTATTCTTTGTTATCCATCACAAAACCCCCTTATTGTCTGTTTATACGCGGATACCGGAACCGCCGCGCGGTTCCTGCCGCTTTCATAAAGAGTATAGCACAGAACCTGTGGCAAATCTGTGTCAGAGATAAAGAAAAGCGGAGATTCGCGCCTCCGCTTTTCCGGCATGCCAAAAAGGTGCGGTTTCCTGCCCGGCCCGTTCATAAGGCGCAGTCTTCTTCCGGTCTCACCGGAACAAGGAAGCGCTCTCTGATCACCGCCAGATCCTCCTCCGAAAGGAGCAGCCGCTCTCTCAGAAAATGCCGCATGGTGCCGCACGCCTTTTTCACCTCCGCGAAGAGGCGGCACATATAGGCTTCCGTTGCCCCCTCCATCGTGAGGGCCGTCGAATCGATGAGCTCCTCCGCGTAGCCGTAACCGGACAGCATCTCCTTCGCTCTGCCGATCCGGTCCCCGCAGAATTCATTGGTGAGGAGATAATCCGAAAGGATCGTCTCCTCGCTCACCCCGAGCGCCGCGAGCAGCAGCGCGGCGGCAATGCCCGTCCGGTCCTTTCCCTGAGAGCAGTGCCAGAGCACCGCGCCCTCCGGCGCTGAGAGAATCTCCCTGAAGAACCGCCTGTATCCCCCTGATCCGAAGGGGCTCATAAGAAGCATGGAATAGAGCCCGTCGCCGTCAAAGGCCTCCGTGAGCTCATGGAAGGTGTCCGCCGCGGCCAGGAACCGCTCGCGTTTCCGCTCCTCCCCGCTCTTCGCCGCCTCCTGCTTCCCGCTCCCGCCTGCGGCCTTCGCCGCGCCGTCCTCATCCGGATCGATCACGTCGAAGCTGTCCGGATCAATAATCGGAATATTCACATAGCGGGCCCCGGGAATGTCCGGATCCGGCTTCTCCGCCGCCTCGCGGGGATCGCGGAGATCCAGGATCAGCTTCAGCTGATATTCCTCCGAAAGGCGTCTCAGATCCTCCGGCGACGCCTTGGCGAGCGCCGCCGTCCTCAGCAGCCTGCCGCGGACAACCTCACGCCCGTCCTCCGTCACATAGCCGCCCAGCTCACGCGCGTTGGGGAGCGCCTCCATATGGAGACTCCGGGCGGCCGCATTTTCACTTAAATTCATAAAAACCTCTCTCACCGTGCGCGTCCGGAAACATCACTTGATCTTTCTGCGGTTTGACGCCGTGTTTGCCCTGAACTTTCTGGCCTTAATATTCTTTTTGTTGAAGTACTTATTGCAGTACTTCTTATACCCGGCCTTGCTGGTCTTCCTGAGAGACGGTCCGATCTGATAGACCATCTTGGTACCGCCGTATTCAGCCGCCCCCTCCCAGGCCTTGTACTTCTGCACAAGTTCGTGCTTTCTCTTCGGAATCCGGAGAAGAACCGCCCCGGATCCGCCGACGCCGTTCGTCCACCAGGTATCAATGATGCCTTTATGCTTTTTGCTGTAGGACAGGCCCTTATACAGCGTTTTGGAGTTGAACATGCCGCAGTAAAACAGCTTTCCCTTCTTAACCGTATACACCATCACGCCGGCTATCGACACATCCGCGTCCTGATTCTTAATCACGAGCTCCGGCGTCCCGTCCCGGTTGACGTCGAGTGTCAGGAAAGACTTGAATTCAAAATCATAGGAATAAGCGCCGGATGTGACCTTCTTTCTGCGCTTTTTCAGGAGCTTGCGATAAAGCTTTACGTATTTTTTCGAACTGCCCGCGGACGCCGCGGATACGGAGACCGGAAGAAGGCAGACGCAAAGAGCCAGAAGGGCCGCGATCACCAGACATTTTTTTCTCGACATGACATACCTCCCGCAGAAAATGCATTAATTGATGATAATCCATTGTAACACAGAAAAAGGGGCGGTTTCATCAAAGAATCCGCCAAAAACCGCGCCCGCGGGCAGAAAATATCCGCCTCTCGCAAATGCCGCCGCGTATATGATAAAATAGCCGCATCCGACATACGCGGCCGCGCGGGGAACAGGGAGGGAGAAAAGACATGAATGCGGAAAAAGGCATCGCCTGCGGCGTGGGCGTCGGCCCCGGCGACCCGGAGCTCATCACGCTGAAAGCAGTAAGAATCATCAGAGAGAGCGACGTCATCGTGCTTCCCTCCTCCCCGAAGGAGGGGTGCCGGGCCTGGCAGATTGCGCTGCCGGCCGTGCCGGAAATCGCGGAAAAGCCTCTGCTTGTGCTCGATTTCCCCATGAAAACGGACCGCCTCTCCCTGGACCGCTATCACGACGAGGCGGCGCGAAAGATCGCGTC
>CAYLHR010000187.1:0-4313 GCA_964383335.1 uncultured Lachnospiraceae bacterium | reverse complement strand
GGCAGCCGACCTGGCCGCGGCCGCAGCGGCGGACGCCGCAGTCTCAAAATTCCCGCCGATCTGCTCGGCCTGCTCCTTCAGTTCCTCATACTGAGTCTGCGCCTCACTGATCGACTCCTCGAAATCCCGGAAGGCTTCCTGCGCCTGCTCCGAGAATTCCTCCGCGTCCTCCGCCTCGACCTCCGCCGTATCAGCGAAGGTCTCTCCGGCCTCAAGAAGACCCGATCTCGCGCCCTCCGCGTACTCTCCGGCCGCGCGGCCCAGGTCATCGACGGCTATGATGACACTCCCCAGGCCGTCCGTCAGCTGGCCCGCGATCTGATTCCCGTCAATCTGCCCGAAGAGGCCGGACGCGATCTGGTTCCCGAAGGATTTTTCCTGCTCCTCGAGCTCCTTCTGTCCGTCCTCCACCTTCTTCTTCGCGTCGTCCAGCTCCTTCTTCGCGTCGGCGAGGGACTTGTTGGTCTTCTCCAGAATCCGGTCATTCACCTCGGCGATTTTATCCGCGTTCAGCTCCACCTGCACGGACTTCTCCACAAGGCCTATGCTGCTGACGCTGGCGACGCCGTCCTGCCGCGCCAGATAGGGACGCACATGCTCATCCACATAATCCGAGAGCTCATAGCGGTCATACCCCTCGCGGCTGACGGCGGCGTACATGGTCGCCACCATGTCCATGCTGATCTCGAGAATACTGGGTGTCCCGCAGCCGTCGGGCAGCGTCTCGTGCACCTGCTGCACCGCGCTCGACACCTTGACCATGGAGCTGTCCATGTCGGTCCCGTCCTCGAACTCAAGCTGCGTCATGGAATAGTTCTCCGAGCTCACGGAAAACACATTTTTGACATGCGAAATCGTGCCGAGGGCATTTTCCATCGGCTCGCTCACCATGGACTCGACGCGCTCCGGGCTCGCGCCCGGGTAAGGCGTCACGATGATCATATACGGCAGGCTGATCGGCGGCAGCAGATCCGTCTGCATCTCCGTGAGAGATACCACGCCGAGAATAATGACAAGAATCACGGCGACCAGTATCGTGAAGGGCTTCTTTACGCTGAAACGTTCCATATAATACCCGTGGATCTGAAAATTCTGCTCAAATGAAATGATTTATTATACCACAGTTCTCCGACCTGCAGACGGCACCATTTCACATCTTTAACCCATATGCCCGCAAACCGTTTTCAGCGCCATACAAACCACAGGAACAGGTAGCCTGTCGTGACCGCGACCAGCGTAAACGGAACCGATATCCGCATGAACTCGCTGTTGGGCACTTCGTACCCCTCTCTTCTCAGAATCCCCATACCTGTGATATTGGCCGAGGCGCCGACCGGCGTCAGGTTTCCGCCCAGCGTCGCGCCGGTCAGAAGTCCGAAATAGAGGAGATTCGGGTCGATGTTCATCCTGACGGCGATCCCGCTGATCACGGGAAGCATGGCCGTGACGTAGGGAATATTGTCTACGAAGGCCGAGATGCGAACCGATCCCCACACGATCAGCGTGTAGAGAAGGAAGAGCCTGTTTCCGCCCACCTTCACAAAGAAGGAAGCGATGTCGTCGATGATGCCGACCTGCGAGACGCCCTCCACCACGACGAACAGGGAGGCCAGCAGGAGGAGGGTCCGGTAATCGACGTCTTTCAGGGCGGCCTCACACTGCTCTCTCTTCCCCGTCTTCAGGCAAGAATGTGCCATGCAGGCAAGCGCAAATCCGATGCAGACGACGCCGTTCGTCATCTCCGGACGGTTTTTGAAAAATGAAGCAATGATCAGCACAAGAATCGTAAGCAGAAGGGCCGCCGTCGGGAACAGATCCTTCACCTCTGTCTTCTCCTCCGCCTCAATCGGATCCCTGAGTTCCCGGAAGAGAAACATCATCACCGGAACGGTGGCAATCGCCCCCAGCTCAACGGCCCAGAAGATGCCGGGTTTACCGTGCATAAAGAAGAAATCCGTGAAAGACATCTTCGCGTAGGCGCCGAGAAGAATGGACGTCGTATCCCCCACCAGCGTCGCCGCGCCCTGCAGATTGGACGAGACGGCAATGGATATGACCATGGGGACCGGGGACACATTCAGCTTTTTTGATATGGCGATCGCGACCGGCGCGATCATGAGCACTGTCGCGACATTGTCGATGAAGGCCGATACGAAGCCGGCGAAAAGAGACAGGAACACCGTGACCACACAGAGATTCTTCGAGTGGTCCATCAGCACGTCCGCGATCTGCATGGGCATCCGCGACTCGATAAAAAAGAAAACCGTGATCATCATGCCGGTCAGCATGAGCAGCACGTTGAAATTGAGAACCGCCGTGATCCCCTTGATGGGGACAATTCCCAGCAGCACGAAGAGGACGGCCGCGCCCGCCGCGGCGTACACCCTCTTTGCCGGAAAACCGATCATGATGACGTAGACGGCGATAAATACGATCAATGCGATAATCTTCATATGATTCACCTCTGCAAAAGTATGTTGACAAAAAAAGACTTTTACCGCGCTTCAAAGCGCGATAAAAGTCTCACTGTCTCGTTGATACGGGCCCCGGTCCGACGCGCGGACTGAAGCCGGGTATGGCGATCTCAACACCGGTGCTGACACCGTTCAGTTACTCCCTTTTATCAGTAATAATCATAAGAAAATTGCGCGGTTTCGTCAACCCTCGATTACCTTCCGGATAGCGGCCAGAAGATCGCCGTATTCCTCAAAAGCCGGATACTGCGGATAGTCCTTCCTGATCTGCTCCGTGGTGCGGAACAGGAAGCCCGCGGCGCTCGCCTCGATCATGGCCAGGTCGTTGAAGCTGTCGCCGCTCGCGATGGTGTCGAACCCCATGGACTGAAGCGCGCGGACCGTCGTCAGCTTGGACTTCTCGCAGCGCATCTTATAGTCGGTGATCATCCCGTCCGGGGCAACCTCCAGCGTGTTGCAGAAAAGCGTCGGATATCCGAGCTTAGCCATAAGCGGCTCCGCGAACTGCGTAAACGTATCGCTGATCAGAATCACCTGGGAAAATGTCCTCAGCTCATCCAGGAACTCCTTCGCCCCGGGAAGCGGATCAATTCCCGCGATCACGTCCTGAATCTCCTTAAGACCCAGTCCGTGCTCCTTAAGGATGCCGAGTCTCCAGGTCATGAGCTTGTCATAGTCGGGCTCATCTCTTGTCGTGCGCGACAGCTCGGGGATTCCGCTCGCCTTTGAAAATGCGATCCAGATCTCCGGAAGAAGGACGCCTTCCACATCAAGACAGGTTATATACATGTTTACGTCTCCTCACTGTTTTAGTATTATGCCGAATCAGCCGCGGGCTGATCAGATTCTTATATCATTTTCCCATCGCCGCGGGCTGATCAGATTCCGGTATTACTTTCCCATCGCAGTGACCTGTTCAAACTCGTCCATAATCTTCTGCTCCGGCGCGCCGGTCGCAAGACTTATGACGACATTGACGGCAAGCGCGATGAGAAAAGCCGGCAGCAGCTCATAGATATTGAGGATGCCGCCCATGGGACGCACAAGGAACTTCCAGACGAAGATCATCACGCCGCCCGTCAGCATGCCGGCGATCGCGCCGTACTTGTTGGACTTCTTCCAGAAGAGCGCCAGGAGCACCACCGGTCCGAAAGAGGCGCCGAAGCCGGCCCAGGCGAAGGACACGATCTGGAAGACCGAGCTGTCGCTGTTCCAGGCGAGTACCACGCCGATGAGGGCGATGCCGATCAGGGACAGACAGGAAATCAGCAGCAGTCTCCTCTCGCTGAATTTCGTGTTGAATACCCTGACGAGAATATCATTCGATACGGAGGACGAAGCGTCGAGCAGCTGGGAATCCGATGTGGACATCGTGGATGCCAGAATACCGGAGAGCACGATGCCGGCGATGAGTGCCGCCGGAATTCCGCTGTGGGACAGCAGCTCCGCAATTCTCACGATGACGGTCTCGGAGGCCGAACCCTCCAGGGTCTCGATTGTCCCCACATGCGACATGCCGAGTCCGACGATACCGATGAGCACGGCCGTAGCCATGGAAATCACCACCCAGACCGTAGCAACGCGTCTCGAGAGCGTCACCTTCTCGTCATCCTCGATGGCCATGAACCGCAGCAGGATATGGGGCATTCCGAAATAGCCGAGGCCCCACGCCATGGTCGATGCGATCGTAAGAAGCGAATACGGCACGGAGGAACCGGTGGCCGGATCATAAAGTGTGGTCAGTCCCAGATAGCCCGGCAGCAACCTCGCGTTCTCCATCACGGCGCCGAGGCCTCCGGCATGGCTGATTCCGAAGAACAGGACAACGAGCAGCGCGAT
>CAYLHR010000186.1:0-4321 GCA_964383335.1 uncultured Lachnospiraceae bacterium | reverse complement strand
CTCAATATCGACGGAATATTAAGGAGCGCGGATCCCTCCGAGAGCGAGGTGCTGACCTATATTCAGTATGTCCTCAATATCGCGGAGCTCGCCCGGCGCTCCTTCAACCGGGAGATGGAGCAGGGGTATGATTTTGACATAAGGAATTACACGCAGCTTCTGACGGGAGCCCGGGACCTGCTGAAGACCCTGCATTACGAGACAAAGTATGTTCCCTCCAAGGAACTGATTTACATCGTTCCCCACGATCCCGCGGCGGACCTCATAGCGGATGAGCCGGAGAGCCCCTACGCAGCCGCGGTGACGGAGTACAGAAGCGTGCTGTCCTCCGGAGATCTGGCAAGAAAGCGCGCCCTGCTCACCCAGCTGGGTGAGATGGTGGAGTCCTATCCGGACAACCTGAAGGCGGAGAACGCGGTCCTCTACAGCCGCATCGAATTTCTTCTCAACAACGTCCACATCAGGACGGACAATCAGACCGGCGGGGACCGCGTGGAGCGGGTGGCCGGCATGGACGCGCGGGAGCTCGAGGAGTGGTACGACGAGACCTATCGCCTGCTGCTGGTCCGGATTCTGGGCCGCATGGCGGAGGAGGGAATCCGCAGGGTCGACGGACTGGCCGCGGACTGCGGAATCGGGATCGAGGCCGTGACGCAGGAAGAGGTGGACCGGCTCATGGACGCCTTCTCCGGGCAGGACGCGGAGGACTTTTCTGCGGAGGAGCTTCCGGCGCGGGAGCTTCCGCCCGGGGAGACTTTTTATGAGGCGCGGCCGATGCCGGGGACCGCTTCCGCGGAGGAGCCGCGGGACGCGGACGGGGACGGTCTTGCCGTTCGGAACGTCATTCTCGCCATTCTCACGGCCGTCATTCTCTTCGCTGTTTTTGTGTTTATCTATCTTCATCTGTAAAGTCCCGCGCCGCGGGATATCCGGCTTGTCATGTCAGCAGTATGGAATAAAACAATCAGAAAAATGAAGGGGAGCGGCGCTTTTACGGCGCTGCTTCTCAATCTGCTCTGCGGCATCGCGGCGTTCGGCTGGACGCATCTGATGCACCGGGGCCTCTTCTCCGTGGCCGGCGATTTCAATGTGCAGCAGATTCCCTTCGCCATGCACACGATGGACGCGCTGAAAAGCGGAAACATCGGGTGGGACTGGTCCCTGGATCTGGGGTCCGGCCTTATCGGCGGGATGGCCTTCTACGTGCTCGGCAATCCCTCCTTCTATCTGGCGGCCCTGTTTCCCTCCGATCTCTTCATGTATCTCGCGGGCTGGATCTATGTTCTCAAATACGCGGCAGCCGGGGTCACCTCCTATCTGTGGCTTAGGAGACTGGTGAAAAATGACGCGCACGCCGTCACAGCCTCCGTGATGTACGCGTTCTCCGGATTCATGGGAGAGAATCTTCTTTTTTATCATTTTCATGATGTCACGGCCCTCTTTCCCCTCATGATGATCGGAACGGACCGGATCATGGAGGGAAAGAGGCGCGGCTTTCTGATCGCGGCGACGGCTCTGAACGCCCTGGTGAACTACTTTTTTCTCCCGGGCGAAATCCTTTTTCTGGCCGCCTACTTCCTCATCCGCTACGCGGCGGGAGAGGACATGTCACGCATGAAAAAGCTGCCGGGCATTCTTCTTGAGGGCATTCAGGGAGGGCTCATAAGCTGCGCGCTTCTGCTTCCCGCCGCGCTCTTTACGGCGCAGAACCCCAGGGTCAAATTCGACTATACGGGCAGCAACTCGCTCGTCTTTACCGCGGAGCGATATCTGTACATTCTGAAGGCGCTGATTTTTCCGGGTGAGGTGATGTCCGATCAGAGCGCCGTGATTCAGCACAATTTTTCCTCCTGCGCGGCCTACATTCCCATGGCCGGGCTGATTCTCGTGATCGCCTTCGTCATGCTTCACAAAAAGCACTGGCTTTCGCGCATGCTTCTTTTTTCCCTGGTCATGGCGGTCATTCCCGTGTGCAACGCGGCCTTCTCCATGTTCGCCGGCCTCTACCACAGGTGGTATTACATGCCGGTCCTGCTGTTTGCCGCGGCGGGCGCGATGATGACGGACCGGATGGAGCGGGAGGAGCGGCATTTTGAGAGTCCGGACGAGGCGGAGAACGCGGTCACGAAGGCCGCCGTGATCTGGGGACTTGTCACGGTGTTTTTTATCTGCTTCCTGCTGTTTGTCCCCTGGAGCGAGTCGGAGCCGTCCAGGATCTTCCACCCGGACGTATTTGCCGCCTGGTGCTGCGTGAGCGCGCTCGGCACGATTCTGACCTGGATCATCCTGTCGAGGAGGGGGAGGCTGAGATTCATTCTCTTCCGGGCGGGCGTCGCCCTCTTTGCCGTGGGCACGACCATAGCGGTGCTGGCCCTCTATCAGGATGCGAACGGGGAGAACGCTGAGCAGCTGCGGGACAGGATCGTGACGTCCCGCGCGTTTCCCGATCCGGCTCCGTCCTACAGATACGCCAACCGGGACAATCCGGAGACGCTGACCCACGGTTATCCGTCGAGCGCGAATTTCTGCAGCACCGTGTCCGGCTCCATCTTCCGCTTCTATGAGTCACTGGGGCTTAAGCGCGACGTGAAATCGCCGGATCCGCCCGCCGGGCTCGAGCACCTCATCTCGGCGAAATACTATTTTTCGACCGAGGAGGATGAGGAACACGGCATGCTGCTCCGCACGGTGAAGGGGGATACGAGAACCTATTACCTCTATCAGAACGCGCAGATTCCCCCGATCGGCTTCACCTACGACACCTACATGACCGCATCGGAGTTCGCCGGAACAGAGGAGCGGACGCGGGCTGTGCTCATGCTGAAGACGCTTGTGATTCCGGATGAGAAGGAGGCGGAGGTGTCGGAGGTTCTCCGGCACTTCGACAAAAAGAGGGACGGCGCCTTCGGGACGGATCAGATCGCGGAGATCAGCGCGGAGCATCTGGCGGAGGCGGCCCGTGACGCGGAGGCGGACACCTGGTCCTATGAGGCCTCCCTTTCAGCGGAGCAGGATACCTACGCCTTCTTCTCCATCCCCGATGACCCGGGCTGGTCGGCCGAGGTGAACGGGACTCCCGCGGAAATCATCGATATCAACGGCTTTATGGCCGTGAGGATCGGGGCGGGAGACAACCGGATCCGGTTCAGCTACCGGGTTCCGGGGCTCTGTGAGGGAATCGCCCTCTCGCTGCTGGGCGCCGCGGCAAGTCTGCTTCTTGTCCTTGCGGACGGAAGGCGCCGCGGGCGGAGGGGCGCCCGGAAGGGGAAAAGAGCGGAAAAAATGTGACAGAGGAAGAGCCTTCCCCTGTCACATCCGGTTGAAATTTGCTATAATGGTGATGCCCTATGCGCTGCGGTGCCGCTCCACCGCCTCGTCAATGAGGTTCGCGGCTATGAGTAGCGCCATGAGGGCAAGTGCTGCGCAGCCGAGGATGATATCCTGCTGCATGTTCTGTTTTTTCTTTTTGAACATGATTCCGCCCGCCTTTTAGACATATTTTCTTATGGCTGTATTGTAAAACGATTCGGGCAAAGATACAAGTAAAACAGGCGGCGGCAGCCGCCGGATAATAAATCAGAAGGAATATGAATGTATGATTGAAGCGATCAATGTGACCTACCGGGTCGGGAAAAAGGCACTCTTCGAGGATGTCAATATCAAGTTCACCCCGGGAAACTGCTACGGCCTCATCGGGGCCAACGGTGCCGGAAAGTCCACCTTCCTGCGGATCCTGAGCGGACAGCTCGAGACGACGAACGGCAGAATCGCGGTGACGCCGGGAGAGCGGATTTCCTTCCTTGAACAGGATCATTTCAAATACGACGCGTACGAGGTTCTGGATACGGTCATCATGGGGAATCCCCGCCTCTATGAGGTGATGAAGGAGAAGGAAGCCATCTACATGAAGGAGGACTTCACCGATGAGGACGGAATCCGCGCGTCCGAGCTGGAGGGAGAGTTCGCCGAGATGAACGGCTGGGAGGCGGAGGCCGACGCGGAATCCCTGCTGAACGGCCTCGGCGTGGAGGAGGCCTGGCACCACCAGGTCATGGGCACGCTCGACGGCCCCTTAAAGGTCAAGGTGCTTCTCGCCCAGGCCCTCTTCGGGAATCCCGATATTCTGCTTCTCGACGAGCCGACCAACCATCTGGACCTGGAGGCCATCGAGTGGCTCGAGGAGTTCCTCATCGGCTTCAGCAACACCGTCATCGTCGTGTCCCACGACCGGTATTTCCTCAACAAGGTCTGCACGCAGACCGCGGATATCGACTACGGAAAGATCCGTCTGTTCGCGGGCAACTATGATTTCTGGTTCGAG
>CAYLHR010000185.1:0-4328 GCA_964383335.1 uncultured Lachnospiraceae bacterium | reverse complement strand
GAGTCAATTAGAACCGTCCCCGCTGACTCACCCCATCTTAAGGAAGAACCGGATCTCCACTCTTCTCGACGCGTCCATATCGATCTGGTCCGAGTCCTCCACAAAAATCGGGTCGCTGTAGGAGTAGCCGGCCGATTCCGTAAGCGACTCAAAGGCCTTCCGCTGAGCGTCGTCCATGCCGTTCTCCTTGCTCTCCAGGCAGTATTTGAGCGCCGCCTCCGCCCGCTTCTCCGAAAGATAGAGGTTGTTCTCGTAGGTTCCCTCGTTGTCCGTGTGGCCCGAGAGCTCGATCTTCTCCTTAAAATCCCCTCCGAGCAGCACCTTCGCGTAGGCGCCGATGAAGGAATCGATATACTTCTTCCCCTCTTTTGAAATGGAAAATGATCCGGATTTGAAGAGCACCTCGCTCGCCATCCGCACGGTCCCGGTCGTCTCGTCAACCTCGACGTCCACGCCGGCGTCCGCAAATTCCTTCACCAGGGCGGCCAGAATCTCGTCGCGTACGCCGATCACCTCGCCAGCCGCGTTCGGATCCAGGTTCTCAAGCTCCTCCCGGCTCAGGTTGTCCTGAAGTCCGGAGTAGAGGAGAGACGGCACGACAAAGGACATCCCGGTCAGGGTCTCCTTTTCGTCGAAGAGGAAGGAAAGATCCAGATCCTGATCATTTTCGATCAGCGTCTCGCCATAGGGCTCCTCCATCAGATTCTCGATATCCATGGAAAGAATCCCCGCGAAGGCCCTCGTCTTGTAGGTCAGACGGTCTCCCGTGTCCTCATAGCCCTGTCCGAACGTATTTTTCACATCCGCGTGGGTCGACTCCCCTGTCACGAGACTCTCGGAATAAGAGATGTTCCCGTCGCCCGCGTCAAAGGTCACCGAGGCGATGAGGCATTCCGAAAGGGGCGCCGCGAACTCGTAGGGATTAACGGCGCGCGCGTGCAGCGAGGCTCCGCCCATCGTCAAATCAAAGGGATCAGACACAGTCCTTGATTCCACCTGCATTTCAGGATCGGCGTCCGTCGTATAGCCGTTCTCCAGGGCCTTCTTCACGGCGAAGGAGGCATATGTCTCGGTTCTCGTTCCGTCGATAAACACCGCAGATCCGTGCAGCATCTCGATCATCGGAGGCATCATCAGTTCCATGGAGAGATCCGACATGGGACCTTCCACCTTGTAGATTTCCCTTTTCCCGTCCTCTCTCACAAAAACCAGATATTGCGGTCCGATAAACCAGGCCGGGTAGCTCGATATCGTCCCGCCCGTGTGCTCTCCGATCACCGCGGAGCCGTCCTCATTGAAGGTGATGCCTGTCTCCATTCTTTCGCCGTCCGCCGCGATGGCTCTCTCCATTCCGATCACCTGAAACGCCGATTCGACTTCAGACTCCGGCGCCGGCGCGGCCGCGCTGATGTCCGGCAGGCCGTTCTCATCCAGCATGAGGCCGTCCGCCGTGTAGACGGCGCTCTCCCCGCCCGAAGACAGGGTGAGCTGCGTCCCCTTCCACTCAATCTGATAGTCCAGTTCCGTGATCCCCGTCTCTTTGATCTCGCTCACCCCGTTCAGAATATTCACCGTATATTCGGTGAGGCCCAGCGCGAGCATGTCCCCGTCCGTGTCATAGCCCGCGCGGATCGTCACGGTCTGTCCGCTCTGTCCCGAAACCGGGAATTCCGCCTGACAGTAGGGAATGTCCGCGAGCGGGACCGTCTCATAGCCGAAGCTGAACTCACCTCCCTCCCCGAACTCGATCGAGACGGGAAATGCGCCGATCCTGTAATCGCCCTCATCCGTCTTAACGGAAACCGGGGTTTCCTCCGGAGCGGCCGCATTTTCGGCGAGCACAAACTTCCCGGAGAAAAGGACCGGCAGATAATCCGAATTGTCGTGGGCCTTCGCCTCAGCGCCCGCCGGGATCTTTCCGCCCGACTGAATATCCGTGATTTTTGAGGGAAGAATCCCCGCGGAGGCCGCGTGCGCGTCCCTTCCCGTGCCCGTAAAAATGAGCAGCACCGCAAGCGCCGCACAAGCCAGCGCTCCCGCCGCGCGTTTCGTCCCGCCGTGTCTCACCGCCGCATCAGCATACCTGTTCATCATCATCAAACTCCTCCTGCAGCCTGTTCTCAGCCCGCTCATCCTGCATCATTTCATGCCGTCGTCACTTCATCTTCATTCCGTCGTCATGCCGTCTTCACTTCATTCCGTCGTCACGCCGTCCTGATTCCGTTCTCCTTCGCGTAGGCCGCCGCGGCGGAATCCGGACTGCATTTTACGGTGATATCATAAGTGTGCTTTCCATTCTCGATTCCCTTATAGGGGAAGACGTGTTCCGGAATATTCTGCAGGGAGTCAGGAAGGACAAAGGTATCCGCCTGATCGAGAATCTCAAACACCTCCTCCTTGAGGGACACGATGCCGTCCGGCACCTCCACCGTGCCCGAAAGACCCGCCGGCGCTTCGAGAACCGCGTCCTTCGATGCGCCCGTCAGGAAGCCGCCGACCGCCGCGAAGGTCTCATTGCCGTCCGCCACACGGAAGGCGGAGGCGCCGACTCCGGCGAAGGCGTTGGTCCCGATGTAACTGACACTGCTCCCGATCTCAATTGTATCGACGGAAGCGAGCGGCTTTCTTCCCGCAAGGAAGAGATCACGGCCGAAGGCCCCCGTGCCGATGCTCTCCAGCCCCTCCGGAAGCGTGATTCCCAGAAGGCCGGGGCAGTCATAAAACGCGTAATTGCCGATCTTTTTGAGAGATGCCGGAAAATCAATCCGCTTCAGATTGTGATCCGAGGCGAACACGCCGTAGCCGATCTCCTCGACTCCCTCGGGCACCTTGTAATACGTGACGCCGAAAAGCGGGGCCGCGATCAGCTTTTTCCCGTCTCCGGAGAGCACGACGCCGTCCCGCACCTGGCAGGCGGCACTGCCGCCGTCCGAGCTGAAGAGCCGGATCCCGGAGCAGCCGATGAAAGTCCCGTCCGAGAGCGTCTCCAAAGAGGAGGGAATCCGGAAGTCTGTAATCCCGGAGCACTCCATAAAGGCCGCCCGCCCGATGTACCTGACGGAATTGGGAAGCACCGTCTCCGTCAGCGCCGTGCAGCCGCGGAAGGCCTCGTGATCCACTCTCTCAAGTCCCTCCGAGAAGGTGACCTCCGTGAGGGAGGTGCAGCCTGAAAATGCGCCTCCTCCGATCTCCGTCACACCCGCGGGAATCACCGCCGTGAGAAGAGATGTGTTCCCCGCGCAGGCCCTTCCGGCGATCCGCGTGACCGGTTTTCCGCCCACGATGTCCGATACGTCGAGAGCCGTCACACCCTCTCCGCACTTCGCGAGCTCGGCGTGATCCTCATACACCCGGTAGGTCACGGTGCCGCCCGGAACGGAGGCCGTCTCCTCCGTATAGGCGCGGGTGAGCGCAAGATCCTGTAGCTCCGAGGCAGTCTGCTTTCCGAAAATGTCCTCGATCACCACCTGGCACGCGTAGTCGCCGTCCAGATCGGCCAGAGGCGTCATGCGGAAGCCGAAATCGTCCTCGTAGGGGAGCTGCCGCCACACCATCGTGCCGTTGGTCTCCCATTCCGTGAGCGAGAATGGCACGGGTTTTCCGCCCTCCCTCTTCTCCGTGTAGGTCGGATAATACTCCGCGATGCCGTCCCACTCGGTGAAGTCCACGGGAAGCATCTCCGGCATATTTTTCTCCCCGATCCGGGAGAGATTGGTGATCTGCACATCCTCGGAGTCCGGCACGGTCTTTACCGAGGCCTTAAGAAGGATCGCGTCCTGATCCAGCACGCCGGTAAACTCAGGTCCGCTCACCAGCATGGGTGTCCTGATCCGGAAGGTATCGCCGCCCGGCGACGCGGCCGTCTGCTCCGCGACCCAGGGGAAGCTGCCCGATGAGCGGTCGGTCTTTGCCGTGAGGACGCGCACGTCCCCCGGAATCATCACCTCTCCGTCCGCCGAGATCTGCGCCCTCATATTAATAAGAAGCGGCTGAATGCCCTTATCATATTTGCGGAAGATCGTGTATGTCGCGCTCTTCGCGTTTTTCTTCTGTTCCTCTGTCAGCTTTACGACCACGGCCGCGTCCTCCGCAGATATCTCCGGCGTCGGTTCCTCCGTCGGTTCAGGTGTCGGTTCCTCCGTCGGCTCGGGCGTCGGTGTCTCCGTCGGTTCAGGCGTCGGTTCCTCCGTCGGTTCAGGCGTCGGCTTGGGCGTCGGTGTCTCCGTCGGCTCCGGCGTCGGTGTCTCCGTCGGCTCAGGCGTCGTTGTCTCCGAAGAATTATATTTCATATAGATGTAAATAATGCTTTTCTCTCATGGACCGCTGTC
>CAYLHR010000184.1:440-4343 GCA_964383335.1 uncultured Lachnospiraceae bacterium | reverse complement strand
CTAAGCACCTTACAGCACTTTCCCAGACAAAAAGAACCGTCCCCTCTGACTCATTTATGGTATAATGAGGCCAGGAGAAACTCGAGGAGCAGCATCCGGGAGAGACAGAAGGAGGAATCCTTCTGTCTTTTTTTAAAAAGAGAGGAGGACAGGTACAGATGAGGAAGCAGTTACAATTCCGAAAAATCAGAAACAGGAAACCGGCAGCTGTTATCGTCGGCGTGGTGCTGGCAGCCGCGCTGCTGTGCCGGCCCGTGCCTGCAGAAGTGCGGATGACAGCGGTTGTGGAGACGGAGAAGGATCACTATGTCGGGGACTGGGAGCTGGCATTTGCCATTTTTATGGGGGAGATGGCCGACGCCAAAGAGATGGGCGCCGAAATGGCCGTGATCCTTCATGAGGACGGGTCATGCGAGCTCAACAGCAAAAGCGGGGATGAAGAGGACAATCAGAAGGGAACCTGGACCGAGACGGAGACCGGCGTCAACATCTTGGATGAAAATGATTTCGACACACCGCTCATCTACGACGAGTCAGCGGACTGCCTGTATCTGCCGATGGATGACTCCGGCAGCAACGTCATGGTCTTCGTCCGCAGCGGAGATGCGGACGCCGTTCAGGCAGCGAAGGATCATTTCGCCGCGCCTGCGTCCTATGACGAAGGCTGGACGGAGTATGAGATCGAAAAGAAAACAGTGATGGATCAGGGCGGGATTAAGATTGAGACGACCGGAGCGGTCCATTTTTCGAAGGAGAAGGGCGCGGATATACACTTCACCGCGACCAACGGGAGCGACCATGGGGCGGCTGTTTCCGTGAAAGACGACGCGGCGTATATCAATGATCTGCAGGTGCCCTGCGCCTCCAGAGATTTCAGTGCTATGCTGGCGGCGGGGGAGACCAAGGAGGTCACCCTCCACTTTGACGAAAAGGTCATGCAGTTCGCCAAAATCGAGGAAATCGGAAGCATTGATCTGCAGCTGCAGGCCTCCAACACAGACGACTACACCGCCACCCCCGCAGCCGGGGACGCGCAGGCGTTCACGACCGGGAAGGAGGCGAAGGGCGGCGCGCCCGCGGATGCACCGGTACTCTTTGAGGGAAAGGGAATCCGCATTCTGAATCTGGGTGAGAACACGCTCGACTCCACGGAGGGGTACGTCTATCCCGTCATGTATCTCGTGGAAAATACTGCCGATACCCGTAAGACGCTCATTCCCTGGTCTTCCACGATCAACGGCGAAGCCCTCTCCATTATCGGGATAACAAATCTGCTGCCGGGGAAGAGCGCGATCGGGCGTCCCCTGATCTTCGAGAGCTCGCTGGCAGAGAAGAACATCAAGGATGTGAAGGACATCACCTCCATCACATGTGCCTTCCACGTGACGGACGAAGAGGGCGGGGAATCCGGCCTGACGGAGGAAGTGAAGCTGAAGTAACCGCATCCGCTGAAGCGTGCGGCATTTACACGCCGTGACGCTTCAGCTTTTCGTTAATACCTGAAAAATCGATGCTGCAGTCCCCGTCGGAGATCCCGATGGGGATTGTGTCGTCGAAGGAGTATTTTTTCGGGTCATAGTCCTCGGAGTCCTCGAAGAGATGCACCGTGACGGCCCGGTGCTTGGGATCCACGATCCAGTACTCGCGCACACCGGCATTCTGGTACTTGTGAAGCTTCAGAATCATGTCCTTCATCCTGGTTGAGGGAGACAGGATCTCCACGCACAGATCCGGCGCGCCCTCATAGCGGACGGCTCCGGCGTCGTACTCGCCGCAGATCACCAGAAGGTCCGGCTGGACCATCGTGTAGTTGTCGCGGTCGAGACGGACATCGCACGGGGAGAGGTAAACTTCACAGGGCATGTCGTGTTCGTCGGCGCATTTTCGGAAAAGGAGGTAAAGGTCCCCCAGAATCATCTGATGCAGCATGGCGGGAGCGCCCATATCATAGAAGACGCCGTCGATGAGCTCCACCCGGACATCCTCCGGAAGAGCGTAGTAGTCGTCGATCGTGTGCCGGTTGTCTTTGGGAACGGCGCCGTAGGGAAATGCGGATTCCCTGACCGAGTCTGCCCGGGCGAAAGAGCCGCCTGAGGCCGGTGCGGCGCTGCCGTCTCCCCTGCTGCCGGCGGAGGGGGCGTCAAAAGGAACGGACCGGACGGAAGTCGGTTCAGGCCAGTGGGTCAGAACCTTCTGAATTGCCTCCAGGGTCAGCCGCCTGGGGGCTTTTGTTGTGCCGCTGAAAATCTTCTGGACCGTGCTGAAGGGGACGCCGGATGCCTCCGAGATCATCTCATTGGTGAGGCCGAGTTCAATCTTGCGCGCTTTCATATCCTCGATGGTCATGGTGGAACCTCCTTGGCAGTGTTCCGAAGCTGACGAGGCTGCGGGTATATGGGGATGGATGCATTTTATAGTGACAGGATAGCACCATTTTGATGAGTTGTCAAGCCGTAATATTGTAAAGAATATACCATAATAATGCCATATGGTGCGTCGGAAAGGAGGCACACAGGCATCGAAACGGAATATAAAAGGAGTGATATCATCCGCGAAAGCGGGACATAAAAAAAGGAGGCGTCATACGCCTCCGGTCAGTTCAGCAGATGAAGCTTTTCGTCCTTAATATGAAAACAGACATGATCCGACAGGAATTCAATCTCGCCGTCCGTGTGCACCCACATCGGGCGGCGGGTTTTTATGTCCATGACCCGTCCCCGATAGAGATCGACGCCTTTGAAACGGACGTGATGTCCCCTGTAGGCGGTGGGGAAGATCCGGAAAAATGCCCCGCTGCTCACCCCGTCCGCCACGCACAGATCCAAAATGCCGTCCGAGGCGTCCGCCTCCGGACCGAACCGGAAGCCGCCGCCCTCGTAGGGCTCGTTCATGCACGCCGCCAGCAGGAGCTCCCCGCAGTGAAGAGGCTGACCGTCGATGGTGATCTCGGCTTCCGTGTGCTTAACGCCGAACACCGTGCGGATGGCGGCGGCGAGGTAGGCGAGCTTCCCGAGGCCGATCCTGTTGAGGAGAGGCTTCACCCGGGAGACAGACACCTCATAGCAGATCGAGGCATCAAAGCCAATGCCGGAGCTGATGTTGAAGAGGCGGGTGTATACGGGGTGCTGCGCGGCCGGATCTGCTGCGCGTTCTTCTGCAGGTCTGTCCGCCTGCAGTTCTTCCGCTGTTTCTGCAGATGCCGCCGGTAGGGTCTCATCATGCCGAATGCAGCGGAAGTACTGTACCTCGCCGATGTCCAGATGACGCGGGGCATCGGAGCGCTTGGAACCGCCGCCCGCGGGAAGCGGATCGCGGGAACCTTCGCCGGCGTCCGGACTTTGCTTTCCGGGGACTGTGAGCCGGGCATTTGTCAGAATGGCGGTGAGCTCATTTTTGACATTTTTGGTGATGCCAAGTGACCGCGCCAGGTCATTTCCGGAGCCGCAGGGAATAAAGCCGACATGGACACGGTTGAAATCCGTGATGCCGTTGACGGCAAGATTCATGGTTCCGTCGCCGCCGATGACGATCAGGATGAGATGATCGGTTTCGGATTTCGCCGTTTCCTTCTCCCATCTTCTGCAGACCTTTTCCACAAGGACATCGACGTCCAGCTCCGGTCTCGAAAAGAAAACCCTGTACGAAACCTTCTCCTCTTCAAGCAGAACCCGGACCTTTCGCCAGGCCCTGGCGGCGGCGCCGCCGGCGCCAGCGGGATTGACAATCACATGGATCATAGGAATCACCTCCGTCTTCAGTATACTATACTTGAGTTGACGGGTGAGTCAATGGGGAGTCAGAGGGGACGGTTCTTTTGTGTCAGAGGGGACGGTTCTTTTGACTCAATTTGTAAAAAGAGTCAAAAGAAACGTCCCCTCTGTCTAAATTAAGCCCATCCCCAGC
>CAYLHR010000184.1:0-416 GCA_964383335.1 uncultured Lachnospiraceae bacterium | reverse complement strand
TCACAACCTTCAGGCCAACGCATCCCTTCACGTTGGCCTGCCGACCTCGATTCATGCCTTCCGCGGCCAACCTATCACCTCGCCTGGCCTGAAAGCAAGGTTTACGCAGCCTTCAGCCCGGAACCACCCGCGTCGTTGGCCTGCCGACTTCGATTCATACCATCCGCGGCCAACCGATCACCCCGCCTGGCCTGAAAGCAAGGCTCACGCCTCCTTTCACCCAAACCTCCCGGCATAACAACAGCGCCGGCATAAGCCGGCGCTGTCAGCAAGCAGTATATACCGAGTCGGATGGACGGGGCAGGTGTGGACGGCCTTTTGACTAGTTGTGTCGCAGACACAATGAGTCAAAAGAACCGTCCGAGACCACTGAAAAAGTAGGGTCTCAAAATTGAGGTTCTTGAATTATCATAAAG
>CAYLHR010000183.1:0-4366 GCA_964383335.1 uncultured Lachnospiraceae bacterium | reverse complement strand
TTCTTGACAAGAACATCGACGACCTGGAGCTTCCGGGCTGGATGCAGATCTTCAATGACAACATGGTCTGCACGGGTCTTCTCATGCTGGTATTCTTCGGCATCATCCTTGTGATCGTCGGAAAGCCCTACCTTGTATCTCTCGAGCTTCTGGCCGAGACAGACAGCTTCTTCTTCTACATCCTGACGACGGCGCTCAGCTTCGCGGCCAACCTCGCGATCCTGCAGCTCGGAGTCAGAACCATGGTCGCGGAGCTGACCGTGTCCTTCAAGGGTATCTCCGACAAGGTTCTTCCGTCGGCTGTTCCCGGTGTTGACTGCGCGGTCTCCTTCTCCTTCGGTTCTCCGAACGCCGTGACGATCGGCTTCATGGCCGGTGCGATCGGTGAAATCGTCGCGATGCTCCTTCTTGTCGCGCTGCACAGCCCGACAATCGTCATCGCCGGATTCATTCCGATGTTCTTCGACAACGCGACCATCGCGCTGTTCTCCAACAGCAAGGGCGGTCTCCGCGCGGCTCTGCTCTTCCCGTTCATCTCGGGTCTCCTGCAGATCTTCGGCTCCGCCGCGATCGCTACATGGGTCGGCCTCTCCCAGTACGGCGGCTACCTCGGCATGTGGGACTGGGCAGTTGTATGGCCCGTCTTCACGGTCATCATGAAGTTCCTCGGCTGGGCCGGTCTCGCGATCGTCATAGTGATCCTCATCGCCATCCCGCAGCTTCAGTACCGCGCCGACAAGGAGTGCTACTTCCTTGAGGTCGACGACTACGAAGCCTACATGGAGAAGAAGGGCATCGAGCCCAAGTGGTAAAGAGGGGTACCCCGATTTAACTTTCCGAAAAACTGTGTTATACTGATGGTCACCGGGATATATCCCGGTGACCGTCTGAAAGACAAACTCTTCAGAGTAAAGGAGAATGAATTATGGCAAGTATTATCTGCTGCTGCGCGAACGGATCCGGCACATCTCTTATGATGGCCATGACTCTTGAAAAGGTCATCAAGGCTCAGGGATATACCAAGGTCAACAAGACACATCACTGTTCACTCTCCGAGGGCAAGAACACGGCGATCAATTACGATATCGTCATGTGCCCCCAGAACTTCACGAACATGTTCGAGGCTGCCGCCAAGAAGGGCACGACCGTGATCGGAATGAGAAACGTCATGTCCGCCAAGGAGATGACGGAAAAGCTTGAGTCCTGCGGCGTCGAGCTGAAATAAGAAGTCTGTCTGACAACCCGGACCCCTCTGCCTGCGCCGGAGCGGCTGACCTGCCCGCACCGGTCAGAGGGGCTCTTTTTTTAAGGACCGGGAAGGCCGCCTGCCGGAACGGTTCCGATCCTGGAGGATGAGATGAAAGCAAGAAAATACGCAACTTATGAACTGGACCGCTGCTACGCCATCGCGCCCCTTGTAATCGACGGGAAGGACAGAATTCTCGTCGCGGCCGAGAAGGTCAACGACTGCATCCTGTTTGACAGGGACGGCAATAAGCTGGATACGGTGTGGAGCGCGCCGGGCGGCACGATGTCCATGATCCAGGTGCCCGGCAGGGACGGCTGGTTTCTCGCGACGCATGAGTTCTATTCGCCCAACGACGGCGCGAAAGCCCACATCGTTCTCTGCAGACCCTCCGGGGACGGCTGGATCATTCAGACCGTGAAGGAGCTTCCCTTCTGCCACCGCTTCTCCGTCGTGACGCGCGGCGGCGTGAACTATATCATCGGCTGCACGATCAAGAACTCCCACGAGTACAAGGAAGACTGGAGAGATCCCGGCAAGATTTTCGTCGGTGAGCTTCCGGAGGATCTTGAGAACTACAACGAGGAGCATCAGATCCCCATGACCGAGATCAAGGGCGGCCTCTTAAAGAATCACGGCTATTTCACCATTCACACGGACGCGGGCGATTACAGCCTCATCGGAACGGAGAACGGCGTCTTCAAGGCGACCCCGCCGGACGCGCGGGGCGGCGAGTGGACGGTTGAGCAGATCCTCGCGGATCCCGTGAGCGACATGGCCCTCTGCGATTTCGACGGCGACGGCGAGGATGAGATGATCACGATCGCCCCCTTCCACGGCGATCAGATCTCCGTCTACAAGAAGAAGGACGGGGCCTTTTCGAAGGTCTGGGACTGCCCCTTCAAGACCGAATTTGCCCACTCGATCTGGGCGAGAGATTTTTACGGGAAAAATGAGGCCATCATCGGCCACAGAAAGGGCAAGAGAGACCTTCTCGAGATCTGTTTCGAGGACGGGGAGTATAAGACCAATGTTCTCGACGCGGATGTGGGAAGCGCCAACATCTATCCGTTCGACGAGGGCGGAAAGGTGAGACTTGTTTCCACCAACCGCGAGATCAACGAGATCGCGTTCTACGAGCTGGAGAAGTAAGGATCGGGAAGCATGCTGACAGAACTGACATTTGCGACGGCATTTATCGCGATCGTCGGCGTGATCATCTTTTTTGTCGGTCTTTCGGCCTTTTCAAGGGGCCTTAAGTACCGGTCGAAAAATGCGGTGTTCACGGGAACGGTGGCGGCGTCCAGGCATATGACGCGCCGGAACGATAAAAATGAGCTCATTCAGAACTATTACCAGCTGCATGTGCGCTGCTTTGACGGGAAGAAGACCTACAACGCGGATCTCAAAAGTCCGGATGAATATCAGAAGGATGACGAGGTCCGCCTGACCCGGAAGGACAGCGGGGAGACCATCCTCTACAAGGACAACGGGATCCGCTGGTACAACGGCGCGGCGGAGATGCTGATCGGGGCCGGAATCGCCTGGTATCCGTTTGCCGTGAACCGCATGGGCGACCCATACGCCTCCTTTATTCTGGCCGGGGTGCTGGTGCTCGGCGCCGCCCTCATGACGGAGGTCTTCGCGAGAGACAGGAGGCGGCAGTACGAGGAGCTGGACGCCGAGGTGACGGACATCCTCCTCTACGACGTGGAGTCCCAGCGCAAGGTGCTGAAGATCAATTCCTGGTATCCGATCATCCGCTACGAGCGGGCGGGGGAGACGCGGGAGTTCCTGAGCGAATCCAATTCCTCGGTCAGGTCGGCCTACACGGTCGGAAAGAAGCTGAAGGTGTACCGGGACGCTGAAACCGGGGAGGTGCGGGAGAAGCGCGCAAGTGTGGTTCTGCCGGTTCTTTCTGCCGGCTTCCTGATTCTCGCCGTGATGGGCGTTGTGAGCGTCATATAAGGGCGCACGATAAATGCGCATGATAAGAAGCGCGCAGAAACGGCGCATGATAAAGACACAGGATAAAAGCGGGGCCCGGCCCCGCTTTTTCCATGACTGTTTACAGTTATTCCGTTTTCTTCTTTACATGACGGCCCGCACGCGGAAGGTCCGGCCGGTCTGCCCCGGGACGGCGGGGATGACATTTCCCTCCGCGGGGACGCCGTCCACAGACAGCTCCTTCACGCCCTTCATCGAGCCGTTCGTGATGACCTCGATTTCATAGACATTGCCTCTGAATTCCCTCCGGATCCGGTAATTGCCGAAATCGGGCGGCAGGCAGGGATCGATCTTAAGGCCCTCAAGTGTCGGACAGATGCCCAGGATATATTGGGAGATATCCGCGAAGGTCCAGGCGGCCGTTCCGGTGAGCCAGCTGTTCTTTCCCTGTCCGAAATACACGGCGTCGCGCCCCGCCACCATCTGGGAGTAGACGTAGGGCTCGGTCATGTGAATGTCGCTTTTCTCCTCCAGATAGGCCGGGCAGGTCTTTTTGTAGATTTCAAAGGCGCGGTCCCCCTGCCGATGACGGTCTCGGCGATGGAGACCCAGGGATTGTTGTGGCAGAAGATGCCCGCGTTCTCCTTGTATCCCGGCGGATAGGAGGAGATTTCGCCCAGCTCCACGTGATATCTCGTGTAGGCGGGCTGCAGGATCATGATGCCGAATTCCGTGTCGAGGCGCTCTCTCACGGAGTCGAGGGCCCGGACGGCCTCGCCGGTCTCCGCGCCGACGCCTGCCATGACACAGAAGCCCTGCGGCTCGATATAGATCTGCCCCTCGTCGCACTCCTTTGATCCGACCTTGTTCCCGAAGGCGTCGTAGGCCCGGAGGAACCAATCCCCGTCCCAGCCGGCGGGGCTGAGAAGAATCTTCTCCATCTCATCTGTCTCGCGGAGGGCCCGCTCCGCCTCATCGGGGCGTCCCGCAGCCCGGCAGAGATCGGCGTATTCGCGGCCGTATTTTACGAACATGCCGCCGATGAAGACGGATTCCGCGACCGGCCCCTCCGAGGGACCGAAGGTCTGGAAGCTCTCGCCCGGATGCTCGGAAAAGCAGTTGAGGTTCAGGCAGTCGTTCCAGTCGGCCCGGCCGATGAGAGGAAGACCGTGC
>CAYLHR010000182.1:0-4422 GCA_964383335.1 uncultured Lachnospiraceae bacterium | reverse complement strand
GATTTGCTGATCAATTGGGCAAAGTTTTCCGGAAATGCTTATTATCACAATCGCAAGCAGTCAGTTCCGGGCCGTCAATGCTCCGGGAATAAAGGGCGTTAAGGGGCGCGGCGTCAGAACAGGTAATCCCTGAGATCCAGCAGATGAATTTTCTCAATTTCGACGGATCGGTCCGCCGAAACCGTAAGCAGCGCGCACGAGGCCTCCAACGAGTCCGGATCGCCGATCACGGCACCGGGGTTGACGAACCAGATGCCGTCGATCCGTTCCGCGGAATACTTATGAGAGTGCCCGTAGATGAGAACATCGGCGCCCCGGTCCTTCGCGAATTCGACGAGCTCCGGCGTGATCCCGTCCCGCACGTTCTGCAGATGGCCGTGCGTCACGCAGAAGCGCAGGCCGCCCATGGAAAATGCGGCCGTCTCGGGCAGATCCCGGAGCAGGTCATAGTCATTGTTTCCGGGGACGAGCACATAGGGCCTGTCGCCGAGGAAGGCCGCAATCTCCGCCTCATCCGTCCCGGCGTCGCCCGCGATCACGATAAGATCCGCGGGATCCGCCAGCTCCGCCGCCTCCGCAAGGAGCTCGACGGCTCCGTGGATATCGGCCGCGAGGAGGAGACGGATCTCCCCCGCCTTCTCCGGGACGCTGCCTGTACCCGCATCCGCCTTCTCCGGGACGCTGCCTGTACCCGCATCCGCCTTCTCCGGGATGATGTCGGTGTCTGTTTCTCTGTTCATGAATGCGGCGCCCTCCGAATCCTGAAAAATGATCAGACGATCAACACGGATATAAAGATAAGACAAAGTTCATGGAATTTCAACGCTTTCACTGTATAATGGTTGTGTCCCGGATCAGTGTCCGCGGCCTATGATGATGCGGCGAAGCGGAAGACCGGGCTTCGCTCCGGCACAGAGACCGGGAACGGGTAACTATAGAGAACAGGAACGGAAACCTTATGAAAAAAAACAGACGCAGAAAAACCATGCTGACAAAACCTGCCGCCATCACCGCGGCCGCCGCGGCGCTTCTTCTTATAAGCGCCCTGCTGTTCGCCGCCAGAAAGAAGGGGTGGCTGCGCGGGCTCCCGGATAAGGACGGCTTTATCGCAGATCTCAATACGGCAAATGTGCCGGAGTGGGGGAATAAAAAGGAGTACATCGCGATCCATTTTACGGGGGTCCCGGCTGACGGCCATTCCATACCGGAGAGCGGAATCGGTGCGCATTTTTATATTTACGCGGACGGGACGATTTACCAGACCGAGCCCGTCGACGCCGTGATGTGGCAGGTGGGAACCGCCGGAAAGTACACGAAGCTGCGGCCGGAGGTGACAAACTATAACACGGTCGGGATCGAAATGTGCCCGCGGTGCGACGGCGACAGGGAGGATGCCCGGGATGAGACCTGGTATTTCACCGAGGAGACGCAGCAGGCGGCCATCAGGCTCACGAGGCGGCTTCAGGCGGAGCTCGGCATCCCGGACAGCCATGTGCTCCGTCACGGGGATATCGTGAATAAGTGGTGCCCGGCTCCCTATCTCAACAATAATCACTATAAGACCTCCTGGACCTGGGACGAGTTCCTCGCAGAGCTTACCGCCCTGCCGGAGGAGGAGGTGCCCGCCTACCCGATTAAGTGAGCCCGCCTACAGTGCGCCCTCGCGGTAGAGCTGCGGGGTGAAGCCCATGACTTTCTTAAACTGCCTGCCGAAATAGCTCTGCGACCCGTAGCCCATTTTAAAGGCGATGTCGCCGCAGGGTATGTTTGTGTGCTTCAGAAAATAGCACGCCCGCTCGATCTTTTTGGCGCGGATCCGGCTCGTGACCGAGTGCCCGGTCTCTTCCTTGAAGCGGTGCTGGAGCGTCGATACGCTGACGCTGCAGTGCTCCGCGATTTCCTCCACTGTGACGGGTGAATACAGATTCTCATTGATATAAAGCAGCACCCTGTTGACGAGGGCTGAGTGGATTCCGTTCCGGTACTGATCGACGTACCGGGTAAAGTCGTACATGACTCTCCGCATGCCGGCCTGATAGGCGGCTATGGAGCGGTATTTCGGCTCCTCGGAGAGGTAGAGACTGACCAGGGGGGACAGCTCCTGCAGGGAGACGGGGGCGGCCAGGGCGGAGTGATAGGTCTTGGCCAGGTGAAATTGAAAGACGGTGCCCGCCGATCTCATATCGGTCATGACACTGTCCAGATACTGTCTGTATTTCTCGGAATCCATCAGCTCCCGCAGCTGCCGCAGGTCGCCCCTCCGCACACAGTCGAACAGCTCGTCGAAGCTGTTCAGTTCATTTTTTTCCCGGTCTGTCTGATACATGCGCCTGGCCGTGTGGGCTTCGGTATAGCTCTCTTCTTTTTCAATGAGCGCGGCATCCTTCCCCTGCAGCATGGAGATCAGACAGCGGGCGATGTCCCGGAAGCCGGTCCAGGAGTGCTCCGGCACGCCCTCATAGGGATAGGCCGGATTTCTTCCCGTCTGGACGGGGCCGAACAGAAGGGCGCCCCCGTGAAAGGGAATGCGGCACCAGCAGGATCCCGCGGGGTCAAAGCGGAGGACGGAGGAAGGAGTGTCTTTCTCCGCGTCCAGAATGAAGCGGCAGTCCCGGAGATACATCTCCGTCTGCCGTTTTCCGCCGTCTGAATACAGCTTCTCCAGAATTCCCCCGGCACTGAAGACCCCGATCGGAATGTGCCACGAGTCAAAGAAGATTTCAAAAATCCTGTCGTCATTTAATTCTATCAATGCGGACCTCCCGTAAAAATGAGCCCGGTGACAGGCATTTCTCTCTCATTTATGCAGATACAGACTATAATCTGCAGATTTATTATAACATATGCCGCGATCTGCTGATATAGTGAAATCACAGGTTAAGTGTGCGCATATCTGAACATCGGAATCGCCTGCATCGGACTGGTCGTTGCGTTTAAGGGCTTCAGATTTACAGAGGAAGAAATTCAGGCGGTGAAAAAAAACTGACCCGCGTATAAAGGGCAGGAAGCGGGATGTGAATGTCCGCTTCACGATAAAGGAAACAGAGGCAAGAGTAAGAAGAGAGGAGATCTGTCATGGAAAAGTGTCTTGAGGGAAAAGTTGCCATCGTCACCGGCTCCGGTCAGGGAATCGGAAGAGGCATCGCCACAGGCCTCGCGCGTCTCGGCGCGAAGGTGATCACCAACAACAGGAAACCCAACGGCGAGAGCGCGCAGAAATACCATAAGGAGGATATGCCCGAGGAGGACTGGATCGAGTTCTGCCGCCTGAAGGGCGACGCGCAGACGGCCGCCGACGCCATCACGGCGGAGGGCGGAGAGGCCGTCCCCTTCTTCGGTGACTGCTCGAACTGGGAGACAGCGGAGAAGATGATAAAGACGGCGATTGAAAAATGGGGCCGGATCGACATTATCGTCAACAACGCCGCCGGCATGGGCATCGGGGATATCGCGTCCATGGATGAGGCCAACTGGGATCTCTTCATGGGCAGCCGGGCCAAGGGGGCCGTCGCGCTCATGCATTTTGCCCTTCCCTATATGAAGGAGCAGGGATACGGCCGCATTATCAATGTGGCGAGCGACGCCTGGACGGGACTTGCGAACAACGACGGCTACAGCGCCTCCACGGCGTCCATGGTCGGTCTCACCTGGGCCTCCGCCAAGGAGCTCGACCAGTTCGGCATCACCGTCAACTGTGTGTGCCCGCAGGGTGAATCCCCCTCACACGCGGTGGAATACAATGCCCTCATCCGCAAGATTACAGCGGCGGGACACGCGCCCGATCCCAAGGTGCTCGCGGTTGTGGAGGCGGATCACGGCGATCCGGCCAATCTCGCTCCCTTCCTCGCGGTGCTCTGCCTGGAGGATTATATAAACGGCTCCATTTTCTCGATCAAATCCTCCGGAAGATTCCAGGTCTACTCACAGCCGGAGCTCGGAACCATGATCACAAACGGAGAGAAGGGACCGTGGTGGGACGTCGATGATCTGAGAAAAGCGGTGAAGGAAGAGATGCTGGGCCCTGACTACAAGGCACCCGGAAAGGCCTACGGCTGGGGAAGATAAATAGCGTCCCGGCATGAAAGGAGAGATCATGAATCAGTTTTCAAAATTACTCGAGCACGCGAAGATGGGCTCCTTAAGCCTCGACAACCGCCTCATCATGGCGCCGATGGGCTCCCTCAACGCCGACTCAAACGGCTATATCACCGACAACGCGCTTGCCTTCTATTCCGCCCAGGCCTCCGGCGGTCTCGCCATGGTCATCGTGGAGTGCACGGCGACGGACGACGACCTGTCCCGCGGAGAGGACAACGTCATGTGCCTCTATGAGAACGGGCAGGTGACGGGCATGGCCCGTCTCGCCTCCTGTATCAAGGACCAGGGCGCCGTCGCCATCCTGCAGCTCTGCCACATCGGTCA
>CAYLHR010000181.1:0-4424 GCA_964383335.1 uncultured Lachnospiraceae bacterium | reverse complement strand
TATGTTCTGTACATATATGGGATCTTTAATTTTCCAATTGCATTTTATGATAAAGAACACCGTTCTGACGTTGAAGATTAAATAATCATCTGTACCTGCGCCACAGCTTCTGTTTCCGGAAGCTGTGGTTTTTATTGTTGAACCACATCCTCCAAAGGAGAAACCCGCCATGAAAGCAAAATCGCGTTTTATAACCATCTTTGCAGCCGCATTTCTTCTGTTAACAGTCTCCGCCGTGCCCGTCAGTGCCCAAATCGCAGTCAGGCAGACCAGGGCCACCCGGAGCTCCATCACCCTGTCCTGGCCGGCGACATCCGGAGCGGCCGGCTATTATCTCGCCTACTACAGGGCAGATGCCAGTGGGAATAAGGTCGGATCCATGGTCGAAAAGGATCTCGGAAACCGCAGATCGTATACGATGACCGGACTTTCGGCCGGAAAATACTACGGCTACGCGATTGCTGCCTACTCATCCGCTTATAACAAGCTGGATTCCTCCGGCAGCACGGACAAATACGCCGCCACGGCTCCGGGAAAGCTTAAAAAGGTGACGCCCAAAGGATGGGGCAACGGAAAAACCGGCTATTTTGAACTTAAGTCCTATCCCGACTCACTGCGCGGTTTTCAGTGGAAGCTGCTGAACCGCAAGGGAACAAAGGTCATAAAGAAGGGGACCTCCACCAATACGGTATTCTCGGCGGCCGTGAAGACCAATCAGGTCTACAAGCTGAAGGTGAGAGGCTACAGTCTCATCGACGGGAAAAAGTTCTACGGCCCCTGGTACACGAAGACCGTGGTGCCTCAGCCCAAGCTGAAGGTCCCGACCTATGTCAGCGGAAACAGAATGCGGGTCGGCTGGAGCAAGGTCGCGGGAGCGACAAAGTATATCGTCTACGGCTCCACCAGCTCGAACAGCGGCTACAAGAAGATCGCGACCGTGGGACGGAACACCAGGTCCTATGTCGTCTCAAAGGTAAGAGGCAGCCGGCTGCAGAAATATAAGACTTATTATTTCAAGGTCGTGGCGGTCTGCGGCAAGGTGCGGAGCGTCAATGTGAATAACAGTCACGGTTACATCTATACCTCTTACAGATAAGTCTGACAGAACCCCGGCAAATGAGCGCTTGACAAACTGTGCGAAATCCTCTACAATACTTTTTCAGCGATATACTGCTTGAAATGCGATGACGGCACTATGTGTCCTGTCAACCACTACAGAGAGCCGGCGGCTGGTGCGAGCCGGTGTGAGTGCAGAAACACAGCCTCCTGCCCGAGCAGATTTCCTGAAAGATGTTTCGCTTTTGCCAGGCATAAGCCAAAGAAGCGCACGGATAGGGAAGTCCGGATGACCCCGTTATCATGGTCAGGCACTTGATTGAGTGCCGCTAAGCGGCCGCATTTTGCGGCAATCTGGGTGGTACCGCGATTGGATTTTGATCTTGTCGTCCCAGAGGTTCAAAAAACATATGAACCTCTGGGTTTTTTATGTTTTTTATGTCACAAAAGATCCGCAGATATGGTGATGCAAAAGGAGCTGAAAAAACACTATGAGAACAGTGAAATTCATTGACATGACACTCAGAGAGGGCGCCGCGATCCGCGGAAGAGAGCTGACCTTCAAGGAGAAGCTCGAGATCGCGCGGAGCCTTGACCGCCTGAGGGCGGATACCATCGAGCTTGCGCCCATCTCGGGCAGCCGTGCCGACCAGCTGGCCAACCGCACGATCGCGTCCATGGTGGCAACCAGGATCTCCGCCGGCGTGGATATCGCGGCCGGCAACATCGAGGAGACGTGGGAGAGTGTGAGCACCGCGAAAAAGCCCAAGCTCAACCTGCTGGTCCCGGTATCTCCGGTTCAGATGGAGTACACCTGCCACAAGAAGGCGCCGGCCATGCTGTCCCTCATCGAGGAGCAGATCAAAAAATGCCGCTTCTACTCCGAGTACGTCGAGTTCACCGCGGTCGACGCGACGAGAGCGGAGACCGCCTTCCTCTACGACGCGATCAATACCGCCATCGGTGCCGGCGCGAATAAGATCACGGTCTGTGATACCGCGGGAATCATGATGCCTGATGAGTTCGGAAGCTTTGTGAGGGGCATCTTCGAGCACGTGCCCGGCCTTTCCGATATCGAGCTCTACGTCGAAATCAGCGACGCGCTCAATATGGCGGTCGCCTGCGCGGCAGCGGCGATCAAAGAGGGCGCGGTCGGCATCAAGTGCACAGCCGTGGAAAACGGGTATCCGACGCTCGAGGAGCTGGCTCATTTTGTACAGGTGAAGGGCATTGATCTCGACATCGCGACACAGGTCAAGGTCACGGAGCTGCACCGGGCCGTGGGACAGCTGAAGAAGATCCTTCAGCCCGAGCCGGAGGAGGAGTCCGCTTTCAGCAACGTCGCCCTCGGGGATATCAGCAATGTATGTCTCGACAAGAGCGATGAGATCGGGGAGGTCATCAAGGTCGTGCACCAGCTCGGCTATGATCTCACGGACGAGGACAACGCCAAGGTGTACGAGGCCTTCCAGCGGGTCGCCGCCAAGAAGCACTTTGTGGGGACGAAGGAGCTTGACGCCATTGTGGCCAGCGCGGCCATGCAGGTTCCGTCGACCTACCGCATTTCCAATTATGTCATCAACAGCGGCAATGTCATCACCGCCACGGCCAACCTCCTTCTCGAGAAGGACGGGGAAACCTTAAGAGGCGTCGGGATCGGCGACGGACCGATCGACGCGGCATTCCAGGCGATTGAGCAGGTCGTGGGACATCACTACGAGCTGGATGATTTCCAGATTCAGACCGTCACGGAGGGCCGGGACGCGATGGGCAGCGCGCTCGTCAAGCTCCGCGCCGGCGGGAGAGTGTACTCCGGAAACGGAATCTCCACCGACATCATCGGAGCGTCCATCCGCGCCTATCTCAGCGCACTCAACAAGATTGTCTACGAGGAGCCGTAATTACTGCTGACAGGAGGAACACATTTTGAAACTGTCATTTTCCATCCGGAACTGGAACGATCTCAGCTGGAATGATCTGTGCGAGGTGGCGGCGGGCACCCGCATGTCCGGCATTGAGCTCTATGATATCAACGGACCCGTCTTTCAGGGCAAGAGCAGTCCCGTCAATCCCGAGCTCGCCGCGCAGACGCGCCGGAGGCTGGTCGGAGACGGACTTCAGGTTCCCTGCATCAGCACGGCGGCGGACTTTACCGCGCCGGAGTTTCTGACCGAGTTCTCCGAGTGCCTGCGGGCGGCCGTGAATCTGGGCATTCCCTATATCGGCATCCACACGTCCGAGGAGGACGCCGGGCTCTGCGCGGACAGGCTTTCCGAAATTCTGCAGATTCTCGGAAATGAGCCGGCCACCGTCCTCATCGAAACCACACACGCCTGCGCCGATACGGCCGGCCTGCGTGATCTGCTGAACCGCTTCTCCGACGACCGCCTGGCCGCGGCCTGGGATATGTACACGACCTTTGTGGAGGCGGGAGAGGACGCGGAGACGACGATCACCAATCTCGGCGCCTACGTGAAGCACGTGCACATCCACGACTTCCGCACAAAGGACGGCGCGCCCGTTCCCGAGCTCTTCGCGGAGGGGGAGCTGCCCCTCACCGATCTCATGAACGCGCTGCGGTCCGTGAACTATGACGGCTTTATTTCTCTCATCTGGGATCCGGACTGGGCGCCGGAGATCGCGGACGCGGAGATTATTCTCACGCATTTCGCGACCGGCATGCGCCGCTTCAAGAGCACGAGGCTTCATCGGAATCACCTGTACTGGAATAATCAGCACACCGGGCAGTACGTCTGGAAGAAGGGAGCGCTCATCGACAAGACCTTCCCGCAGGTGCTGGATACGATGGTCGACCTCTTCCCGGATCAGCTGGCCGTCAAGTACACGACTCTTGATTACACGAGAACCTACAGCGAGTTCCGCGACGACGTGGATGAATTCGCGCGCGTCCTGATCTCTCTTGGCGTAAGAGCAGGATCCAAGGTCACCATCTGGGCGACCAACGTGCCGCAGTGGTTCCTCACCTTCTGGGCGACCACCAAAATCGGCGCGATTCTCGTCACGATGAACACCTCCTACAAGATCCACGATGCGGAATATCTGCTGAAGCAGTCCGACACGCACCCCCTGGTCATGATCGAGGGCTACCGCGATTCGAATTATAAGGAGATCATGCAGGAGCTCTGCCCCGAGCTGAAGGACCGGAAGGAGGGTGAGCCGCTTCACAGCCGCCGCCTGCCTTTCCTGCGAAATGTCATCACCTGCGGCTTCCGCATGCCGGGCGGCATCACCTGGGAGGAGTCGCTTGAGTACGCCTCGCACACCCCCATGGAGGAGGTGCGCCGCATGGCGTCGGCGGTCGACGTCAACGACGTCTGCAACATGCAGTACACGTCCGGCACGACCGG
>CAYLHR010000180.1:0-4446 GCA_964383335.1 uncultured Lachnospiraceae bacterium | reverse complement strand
ACCTCAATTTTGAGACCCTACTTTTTCAGTGGTCTCGAACCGTCCCCCTGACTCAGTCATGCAACCCGGTGAGTCAGAAAGAACCATCCCCCTGACTCACCCGACTCACTTCGCCACCTGCCGCCTCAGCTCCTCCAGAAAAACTTCCTGAATCGGAGTCAGTATCTGATGTCTCTGCCAGATCAGCTGCATGGGAGACTGTATTTCGGGTTTGATGGGAAGAAACCGCAGCCCGGTACCCGGTCCCGTCGGAACCAGAAACTCATAGGAAAGCGCGCAGCCGAAGCCCTCGAGCGTAAACTGTGCCGCGTTGAAAACAAAGTCAAAATACCCGACAATGTTGAGGCTGTCCAGCTGTTCGCCCAGAAAACGCGGCAGCTCGAACTTATGCCCCTGCCGAGGAATCATCAGAGGCAGGGAACGCAGCTGTTCTACAGATACCGCGTCACCGATCACATCCGCATCCTTCTCACGCATCAGCACTCCCCAGACATCGTATCCCGGAAAATCGATATGATTGTATTTTTCATAATCCGCCTGAAATGTCACGGCGGCAAAATCAATCGTGCCCTGCGACAGGTTCTGAGGCGCCGAAAAAGCATCATTGCTCTCGATTCTGTACCTGATTCCCGGGTATTTCTCCCGCAGGGCTTCGGCGGTCCGCGCAATAAAGCATATATTGTGCGACTGCGCGCACCCGAACCGCAGCTCGCCGCGCAGCTCGCGCGAACAGTTCCTGTCGATGATCTCCTGAACAGAATCGTCCGTGAGCGCGAGGATTTTCAGCGCCTTGTCATAGAAAATCCTGCCGTTTTCGGTCAGCGTGACGGAATGGCTCCTGCGGACAAAAAGCCCGCATCCCAGCTCCTCCTCAAGCTTTTTGATTCTGACGGACAGAACCGGCTGCGTGATATGTAGCGCCCGGGCGGCCCTCGTCATACTCTCCTGTCTTGCGGTTTCCGTAAAATATCGCAGATCTGTTAATTCCATCATCCGGCTCCTTCCGGCCGCAGCCAAAGCGGAAATATGCACTCCGCACTGCCGCGCCTCCATGGAAAAATATGCCGCTTCCAGATATTATGTATCACTATATCATACTATTGAATATAAGAATTGGCAATATCTACGCAGCCGGCATATATTACAATTATGAGTCGATATGGATCATTTTTTAAAAATGATCACCAGCTGCAGAAGGGAGATTAATATGTTCGATCAATTGTTCAGTCCTCTGACAATCAGAGGAAAAACTCTGAAAAACCGCCTCGTCGTGCCGGCAATGCTGACATATTACTGCGACACGAACGGCAACGCGACCGAAAAATACATCCGCTACCACGAAGAAAAGGCAAAGGGCGGATTCGGCCTCATTATCACGGAGGACTATTCCGTGGATGAAAAGGGAATCAGCTTCGCGACTGTTCCGGGACTCTGGTGTGACGAGCAGATCGAAAGTCACAAAAAGCTCGCCGAAAGAGTCCATCAGCACGGCGCCCTGATCTTTGTGCAGCTGTTCCACAGCGGCATGCAGGGAGATGAGGCCATCCTGGGCCAGGCGCCCAAGGCCCCCTCAGCGATCATGTCCCCCTTCGGAGACGCGCTTCCCGTTCCGTTTACGACGGAAGAAGTGAAGGAAATGGTCCGGAAGTTCGGCGACGCCGCTTTCCGGGCAAAAAAAGCCGGTTTTGACGGCGTCGAGCTCCACGGAGCCCACGGGTATCTGATTGATCAGTTCCTTTCTCCCTTTATGAACAAGCGTCTGGACGAATACGGCGGAAATCTCTGGAACAGAACAAGATTTCCCCGCGAAATCATTGAGGATATCAGAAGAAAATGCGGCAGCGATTTCATCATCGACATGAGAATCTCCGCCGATGAATTCGTAGAAGGCGGCCTCAATGTCGAAGACGCCAAGGCGATCTCCAGAATTCTGGAAGAAGCAGGCGCGGATATGTTCGATGTATCCCTGGCCAACTATTCTTCGCTGGAATTCTGCATGGCGAGCAGCCATATGGGGCACGGCTGGTTTTCCGACTACGCGGAGGCCATAAAGGACGCGGTAAATGTGCCGGTCATGGCGGTCAACCGCATCAACGATCCCTTCATCGCGGAGGGCATCCTGCGGGACGGCAGGGCGGACTTCATCGCAATGGGGAGACAGTCGCTCTGTGACCCGCATTTTCCGGAGAAAGCCAGAGAAGGGCGCATCGAGGATATCCGCACATGTCTCGGATGCAACGTCGGATGTGTCAATGTCCTCTGGACGGCGAGCCCCATCCGCTGCGTCCTCAACCCGGAGCTCGGACACGAAGGCCCTGAAAGTGAGATCCTTCCCGCGGAAACGAAAAAGAACGTCGCCGTCATCGGCGCCGGCCCGGCCGGTCTTTATGCCGCGATCGCCGCTGCAAGGCGCGGTCATAAGGTGACCGTATACGAGGCGTCCGATCACGCCGGAGGGAGCTTCTTCGCCGCTTCCTTCCCGCCCTGCAAAGGCGAAATCACCCAGTTCCTGGTCTGGCAGCTCACGCAGTGTGAAAAGCTCGGCGTGGAGATCCGGTACAATACAAAGATCAGTGCCGGGGATCTGAAGGGACTCGGGGCGGATCACATCATCCTTGCCACGGGAGCCAGGCCCGCCACGGCGCCGATCAAAGGACTGAAAGAGTGCGGCATCGCCTGCTTTGCGGCGGACGTACTGGAAGGGAAAATCATTCCCGGAAATCAGTGCGTCGTCATCGGCGGCGGAGAAGTCGGCGCGGAGACGGCCCATTTCCTGGCGCTTGAGCTGAAGAAGGTGACGCTTCTCGAGATGCTCCCCGATATCGCGCGGGAAGCAGCCACGGCCGTAAAGGTTCCGCTCGTAAAGGAACTGAAGGCGCGCGACGTGCGCGTTCTCACCTCGGTTGCCGTAAAGGAAGTGAAAGAGGCGTCGGTCGTATTCGATCATCCGGACGGACACACCGAGGAGATCCCCGCGGACATGATTGTGGTTGCAACCGGATACAGAAGCGATAACATTCTGGAGGAATCAATCAGGGAAGCCGGCATTCCGTACACGGCTGTCGGCGATGCGGTGAAAGCGAGAAATGCCCTGGAGGCAAATACCGAAGGCTATTATGCCGGAAGGGCGATCTGACAGATGAAACCGATTCCGGCAGAACAGGCTTTTCGACAGGACCGGGGCGGATGGAACTGAACGATTTTACCGGATGAGTCCTTTAACACAATAAAAACAAAATACAAGGAGGAAGAGCCATGAAGACAACGAGAGGATGCTGTATCGTCGGCGCGAATCAGATGGAAATCCGCACAGACTGCGTCATGCCCGATGAAATCGGGCCGCGCGGCGCCATCGTGAAGCCGGCTGTGTGGACGCCCTGCACGACGGACGCCCACCTGATTCAGACGGGATGCCGCGACTGCCCGGACCTGCTTTACAAAGCTTCCGGTCACGAAATGAGCGGCACCGTCATCGCTGTCGGAAGCGAGGTAAAGGACTTTAAGCCCGGAGACCGCGTCGCCGCCTGCGCGGCCATGCCGGACTGGCATACCCTGGCGGCGCAGGACGGCCATCCGAGGGACCGCTACTGGGATAACACCGGCGAATTTGAGCTCCGCGGCGGATCATTTGTCGATGAGTACTATCTCGATGACGCGGAAATGAATCTCGCGCACATTCCCGACAACGTCACCTGGGAACAGTCTGTTATTGCAACCGATATGATGGCAACTGCCTTCGAGGGCGTGGAACAGCTGGATATCCGTTTCGGTGAATCCGTGGCCGTTTTCGGTATCGGCCCCGTCGGCCTCATGGGCGTACGCGCCTGCGTCCTCAAGGGAGCCGGCAAAGTATTCGCCGTCGGATCCAGAAAAATCTGCTTTGACGTCGCGAAAGAATACGGCGCGAGCGAAGTATTCGACTATCACGACAGCGGCTATCTGAACAAAATACTGGCCGCCAACGGAGGCCCCGTGGACAGAGTCCTCATCTGCGGAGGAAGCGATGAGACGCTCTCTCTCGGACTTGGCATCATGAAGAACGGCGGAACGCTCGTAAACGTCATCGCCTACTTTGACGCGAAGGGCCCCAGCATTCCGCTCGATCTTGCGGCCTGGAGCTTCGGCTACGGCGACAAGGTCATAAAGGGCGTGCAGTGCGGCGGCGGACGTCTGAAGCTGGAGCGCATGATGAATCTCATCTCCGAGGGACGCCTTGTTCCGGAGCGGATCATCACCCACACCTTCCACGGCATGGAACAGATCCCCGAGGCCATGCAGCTCTACCTGGACCGCAGCCGGGACCTGATCAAAGCCATCATTCTGAACGACTGAGCCTGTGAGTCAGCGGGGACGGTTCTGTTGACAAATGAGTCAGATGGGGACGGTTATGTTTGACTCATTGCGTCACAGACGCAACGAGTCAAACAGAACCGTCCCCACTGACTC
>CAYLHR010000179.1:0-4484 GCA_964383335.1 uncultured Lachnospiraceae bacterium | reverse complement strand
TAAAAAGAGGGGTCCCATCACGCGGAGCGGAACTTGCTCCTGGTGACGGAAACCCTTTGATTTCAGGCTTTTTCAGGCCTTTTTCTTCAAGAATGTGTTAGTAGACACACGTTCTCGACTGTGTTTTGTTTGTGCAACCGAATTGTATCACCCTCAGAACCTTCGTAAAACACCGGAAATCCTAAGCTTAGCTGCTTTAAGATGCGTCCGTCATCCTGTCTCTCAGGATACAATTCTATCTCTTCGATGAAGTCCCTCATGAACTGCTTCTTTTCGAGGTCGGTCATCTTGAAGTACATTTTATCAAAGTTCAGGAGAACTTTATACAGCTGATTTGCAGTGATTTTTTCTCCGTAGGCACCGCTAATCTTCACTTCGATATCAGAGATCATGTCTTCCAGCTCTGATATCCGATCGTACAGAATATCCAGCCTGTCGTGCATATCCTGATATTTCCTGTCATAGTGCTTATCGTTCACATCCAGCCGATCCAGCATCTCCGTCAGCTTCTTCTTGGCTCCCATGACCTGTCTGAGCTGTTCCCTTACCTGATCCCTCTCGGCTTCCAGAGATGAGACATCCACCTTTTCATCAATCTTTCTCACCATGAAATCCTTGAAGTCCGGATCGGCTACCATGTCCAGGATGATTTCCTCCACCTGATGATTGATCTCATCCTGGCTTAAGACCAACCGGAAATTGCAGAAATGCGTTTCATCAATCTTCTTTCGATGCAAGCACTTGTAATAGAAATCATCCTTATACTCGCCGGACTTCTTATTCTTCCGTCTTCTGAGCGTTCCTACAAGCCCCGTACCGCAGATCGGACATTTGATGACACCCGACAGGATATGCTCATGATCAAGGCTGTGCGTCTTTTCCCACTTAATACCGGTATCATTTCTTCTTAACCTTGTAGCCTCCCATGTTTCCTGATCGATGATTGCCTCATGGATCCCATCCACCAGCATAAAATCATCTGCCCGCACCCGCTTATATTCATCCCTGCTGCCCTTGACCTTTTCCGTCACGCTCCTGCCGTAAGCTATCTTTCCGATATAAACCGGATTATCAAGGATCTTCATGATGAAACTCCGGGCGAAGTAGTTCAGCTCATTCTTTTTGAGCTTCTTCTTGGTATATCCGTGCTGGTTCAGATAATCACATATGCGCTCGGCTCCCAAACCTTCATTCACAAACTTATTAAAGATGATCCTGACGATCTCCGCCTCTTCCGGATTGACGATCAGTGTGCTGTTCTTGGAATCCAGTGTGTATCCGAATGGGGCCTGTCCGCCGTTCCACTTGCCCTCTCTTGCTTTCTGCCTGCGGCCTTCCATTGTCTGAACCAAGATGTTTTCTCTTTCTATTTCGGCAACGGCAGATAAAACCGTAATAGTCAGCTTACCGGAATCTTTGGAAGAATCGATCCCGTCCTCTACGCAGATCAGGTTTACACCGAAATCCTGTATATACTGAAGTGAATTGAGGACATCCGCCGCATTTCGTCCGAACCTCGACAGCTTGAATACCAGAATGAAGTTTACGCCGTCACGGTCTTCCGCCACATCGTTCAGCATCTGCGTAAACTCAGGTCTGCCTGTAATGTTCTTTCCGGACTTTCCTGCGTCACAATATTCCCTGACGATCTCGATATTCTGAAAGTCCGCGAACTTGGTCAACCTCTCCCTCTGTGCTTCCAGGCTGTATCCCTCGACCTGCATCGAAGTGGATACTCTGATGTAGATATAACATTTCAATTTTTTCTTCTTCATACTGCAACCTCCATATACTCCGTATCTTCCGTCAGCATCCTGAAAGCCTTAAGGGCATCAATGATTGCCAGTTCTTTATCCTTCGGGCATATTGGCACCCGGTTCTTATTCTTCTCAGGCTTGTTGTACGCTATCCCGATATCAATGCCATATTTTCTCTTGATCTGAGCTATGTATAATGAAGAAACCTTCATTCCCGTATGCTCCAGCACATATGCTCGGATCTCCGCATATGTTGCCTTGGCTTCTGCGACCGTCACGCGAACCTCATTACAATTCAGCACGAAGGCAATCTCTTCATCCGGCTTCCCTTCTGCGCTGATCCATGTCTCAACGGTATCGGTCTCGCCATATCGGACCGGGAAGCGGAAATAAATACTTTTAAGCACCCTTCCGTCTTCCTGCTCTTCCGGATAGACCTCTATCCGTTCTATAAAATGACGGTATAACTCACGCTGTTCTTCACAAGTCATCTTCCCAAAGAATTTGCTGAAATTCTGAAGTATTGTCCGGATTCCGTCCACGGAACGGGTCCCTTTCTGCGCTTCCTTATATTTCTTCTTCAGCTTCTTCAGTGAAAGCTCCAGCGACTCTATCCTGTCATAGATATCATCGATTTCGCCCTGGATTCTTTCATAATCAGAATCGTAATCATCTGATAAAACATCCAGATTATCCAGTTCTTCGCCAAGACGGTTTTTCTCATGTTCCTGATGGTACAGATCCTTGCGGATTTCCTTCATCCGCTTCTCGTATGCCTCTACAGATTCATCCCCCCCATACGCCTTGGCCATCGCTTCCTCAAATGCCGGATGATTGCCAAGATTACTGACAATCTCATATACCGCAGAATCAATCTTCGCCTGATTGTATGTATGCTTAAAACCACACGCCCTTCCGGCTGACCGCCTGTAATACCGGCAGGAATAATAATGTATAGTCTTATAATGTCCGCCTCTGTTCTTGTTCACATGCTTATTCTTGGAAGCGATCAGGCCATTACCACATGCCGGACACTTAACCAATCCCGACAGGAGGCTCACCCGTTCCGGTTCATCCACCTTGTCGTTATTGGCAGAGCAGGCCTCTCTCTTGTCCCTTACCTGCTGCCACAATTCATCAGATACGATCGCATCATGGATTCCGTCAACCTCGATCGCATCCTTGGGTTTCCTTTTGACACCCTTCAGATTTGTCCTGCGGTTGTAGTTCAGCTTTCCGTGATAGATAGGATTATCCAGGACATTGACGATGAAGTCATAGGTAAATGGCTTTTCTTCACCCTTGCTGATTCGCGTATATCCGTTATCGTTCATCCAGATAGCTACGCCATTCAGCGTTCCGTCATTCTGTATGTATTTTTCAAAGATCAGCCTGACGATCTCAGCCTCTTTCGGCTCGACCTGTAATTCCTTATTCACACTGCGGTATCCGTATGGAGCGGGTCCTCCGGGCCATCCACCGTTCAGGAGCTTTTGCATCTTACCCGCCATAAACTGGACATTGATATTCTCACGCTCAATCTCAGCCACCGCAGAGAGAATTGTCAGAGTAAGCTTTCCTCCCGGCGTGGAGCTGTCTATCGCATCCTCCACACAGATGAGATCCACTTCATAGTCTTCCAGCAGCTGCAAAGACTTCAGGATGTCCGCGGCATTCCGTCCGAACCTCGACAGCTTGAATACCAGAACGAAAGAAATGTTATCCTTCTCACTGGATATATCCTCCAGCATCTTCAAAAATGATGGTCTTCCAACTATGCTTTTTCCGGACTTTCCGGCATCGCAGTATTCACCGGCAATTTCAAGGTTCTTATAATCAGCATACTCTCGCAGGCGTTCCTGCTGTGCCTCCAGGCTGTACCCCTCTGTCTGAGCCGCCGTGGAAACACGTGTGTAGATATAGCATTTTTTCTTTTTCACCGTATCCCTCCCTTCGGTTGCTCATCGTCACACAGTACCCCCGGACTTTCATTATGTCGGGCTTTTAACTGTCTGTCAGCGCTAAAAGCGCCGTTCGCAAAAATTTCGCAAACGACGCTCCATTCATTCCCCATCACTTTTGATTTCCTGATTCCCTCCGGTTCCTGCCCGTTCCTCCGCCTCAATCTCTTCCAAGACCTCTTTCCCGTATTTGTCTATCATTTCAACAAGGAAATTCGCGCAGCGTTCCATATTCGCCTTTGCCTTAGGGCTCAGCTTGTCCGGCTTCACCCCGTCCTTATATTCCAGGATATACATCACTCAGACCTCCTTCAGCTTTTCTGAAGGTCTAGGTATGAGTTGAGGCCATTTTCCGATTTTTGCACGAAAAAAATCCTGCGGAACATCAGGATTTCTCCCAATGCCCGCAGGCATGGCAACGATTCGTTATTCAGTTTTTCTCGCTTAGATCAATTCCTTCAACGCATCCACCAGCGGCGTGATTTCACGACCAAGAACTTTTTCAAGCTCTTCCGGAGACAGAGCCTCTTCTCCATTGTTCCCTGCAAGAGCATAATCCTGATAGTTTGTGCTCAGCATTTTCCCAAGAGGTGATATTTCATCTTCCGTGAACGCTGTTTCAAATTCCTCTCTTGTGACCACTTTTACATCCAGCTTCTTACCGCCTGCCCTTTGGGCAACAAAAGAGAAAAAAAAATAAACCTGCAGGCAATCTCTCATTGAATCATTTCAGAATATATTCCATATGTGTCGTCATCAAACAGCA
>CAYLHR010000178.1:0-4486 GCA_964383335.1 uncultured Lachnospiraceae bacterium | reverse complement strand
GGACATTCTCATTTTCATCTTGATAAACTGCCTGCAGGCTGTAAGGAAGAGGCCCTTCCTGACCATTCGGTTGTATCCTACTGTCGAATGTTGACTGGTTTCCATCCTGATCCAGCGCTGTAACATAATAACTTCTGTTGAAATCATCCCGGATTCGGAAGCAGAAAGAACCATCCAGATAATCTCCATAGTTAGACGGATCTATTTCTATCGTCTCTGGTTCTGCCGCTCCTTCATACTCGATCGTCAATTTCACGTTCCCCTTGTAGAGGTTTTCGATGCTGTCTTCAACGAAAAAGTGAGAATTCCCTCACCATTGTCATCACGAAGGTGGATGACCCGGAGGAACTGGATACGCGCTTCGCGAAATTCTCCCCGACTGCGGAGAAGGCGGACAGGAACAGGGATGAGACGAAGATCGAGGGCGCGGACGACATCCTCGACGTCTTCAAGCGCCTTTACGAATCTGCGCAGTCGGGATCCGACCGCGGCACGCGCGGCAGAAAGCAGGACGCAAAGGACGCAGGCGGCGCGGGCGCGTCTCCCGCGGCGGACACGGGCTCCGCAAAAACCGCCGGACGGACGGACAGAAAGCAGCCCGCGAAGAAAGAGCCGGTGCCGGATCTCATCCGCGTCTGCCGCTTCAGCTCCCTCGATGACGCCATCAGCGCCGCCGGAGCGCTGGGCGGACAGATTACGGGAAAAAGCTCCCTCTACCGCACGGGGAAGAGCGGGAAGTATCTCCTGGTCGTGCACCAGGGCAAAATGAGCCCGGAGCAGTTCAACAAGGTCTGCAACATTCTCTCGGAATACGGGAGCGGCGAATCCTTCAGCGCGTCAAAGGAGGCGCACCTGATCGAGCACGGCATGACCGTCGTGTCCGGCTCCGCCCTGCAGAAGCTGCTTACGCTCGCATAACCTGATTCAAAAAAGCCGCACCCGGAAAGGGCGCGGCTTTATCAGCCTTATTCGGTCAGGGCCGGCCTTATGCCTGCACCTTCGCCGCGTCGGCGAGGAACTCATTGACCGCCTTCTCCACAAGACCCGCATCGAGGCCGTGAACCATCGCAGCCTCCTCCAGGGTCTCACCCTGGGACGCGGGGCAGCCGAGGCAGTGCATGCCCATGCTCATCAGGACGGGCGCGACATTCATATCCACCTTAAGAATTTCACCGATCGTCATATCTTTTGAAATCTGTGCCATTGTTCTTCCTCCATAAACTGTACTCTGTCATTGCGCACCGGGGCCTTCGCCCCGCACAGCTGAAAAACAGCATATCACAAAGAAAACATTTCGTCTACATGGTTTAGCGGCTTGGTCAGTTAAAGATATTTAATGAAAGTTTAACTCAAATAACCTTCGTTTTCCGAAAAATCAGGGATTTTTTTCTTGCAAAGACAAAAAAGTTGTTCTATGATGAATGGAGATCATAATGATGCATCTAGAAGGAGGTTATCGATATGGCATATGTGATTAGTGATGATTGTGTGAGCTGCGGAACATGCGCGGGTGAGTGCCCGGTCGGCGCCATCTCCGAGGGCGATTCCCATTTCGTGATCAACGCTGATGAGTGCGTGGACTGCGGAACATGCGCAGCTGCATGTCCGGTCGGCGCTATCGCCGAGGGCTGATCTTAACAGCAGTTAATAAAAAACCCGGGGTCTTCTCATGAAGGCCCCGGGTTTTTATTATCCCGTGTTACTCCGCAAGTCCGAAGGCGTCGTGCACGGCATTGACCGCGCGCTCTCCGTCCTTCTCCTCGATCAGAACCGTCACCCTGATCTCGGATGTGGAAATCATGTTAATATTGATATCCTCATTATACAGCGCTTCGAACATCTTCGCCGCCACGCCGGGATTGGTCATCATGCCCGAGCCGACGATCGAGAGCTTGGCGACATCCTTCTTCACGTCGATCTCCTTGAAGCCGAGGCGGGCCTGATTCGCGTTCAGCGCCTCCACCGCCTCATCCGCATTCTCATCCGGAAGCGTAAAGGAAATATCCTTTGTGCCGTCCCTCCCGATGGACTGCAGGATCACGTCGATGTTGATATTCTGTTTGGCCAGAATATCGAAGAGGCGGAAGGCGACCCCCGGTCTGTCCTTCAGGCCGATCACTGAGATTCTGTCGGCTGACTTATCGAGAGCCACGCCGCTTATGAGCATTCTTTCCACTTTTGTCTCCTCCCGTAATATGGTTCCTTCGCTGCGGTTAAGTGACGACCTGACGACGAGCGTCACGCCGTACTTCTTCGCCATCTCGACAGATCTGTTGTGAAGAACGCCGGACCCGAGAGATGCGAGATCCAGCATCTCATCGTAGGTGATCTCCTTCAGCTTGCATGCGGTCGGACAGATTCTGGGATCCGCCGTATAGACGCCGTCGACATCCGTGTAGATCTCGCACGCGTCCGCGTGAAGGGCAGCGGCCAGCGCCACAGCCGTCGTGTCGGAACCGCCTCTTCCGAGAGTCGTGTAGTCATTGTACTTGTTGACGCCCTGGAAGCCCGTCACGATGACGATCTTCCGGTCCTCAAGCTCGTGCATGATTCTCTCGCTGTCGATTCTCTTAAGCCGCGCATTTGTGTAATTGCTCGTGGTCCTCATGGCGACCTGAAACGCATTCAGAGAGACAGCCCGCACGCCGAGAGAATTCATCGCCATCGCCATAAGCGAGACCGACACCTGCTCTCCCGTCGTAAGGAGCATGTCGACCTCCCGCTTTGTAGGTCTCGCGCTCACCTTGTGCGCGAGGTCAAGAAGCTCATCCGTCGTCTTTCCCATGGCTGACAGGACCACGACGACATCATTGCCCCTGTTGAAGTCCTCAATACAGCGCTTGGCGACGTTCATGATGCGCTCCGGTGTGCCGACAGAGGTTCCTCCGAACTTTTTTACTATTAACATAACTTCCACTTACCGCGGATCACTCCGCCGCTTCCTCCTTCTTGCCCCTGCGATACCAGCGGATCACCGCGTCGTTCCCGCTGATTCTGCTCTTAAAATCCTTCTCCGCCATCATCTGAGTCAGGAAGCCGATCTCATCCTCACACTCCGGCAGACGGACGGTCCGCGCCGCCTCGCCCAGGAGGGCCTCAGCCTCACTGAGACTGCCTCTCCACCGCACGAAGAAGGGGCGCTCCACCTCGTCCACATCCATGAGCTCCAGCGTATCCGCGCTGTACAGTCCCTTGATGGTCGTCCCGTGGTACTTGACCGCCTCAATGACGTCTCCGCACACAGCACTCGCCGTGGGCAGGGATCCGGCGCCGCTTCCGTAGAACATGGTTGTCCCGACCGCGTTGCCCTTCACCATCACCGCGTTCATCACGCCGTCCACCGCCGTGAGCGGATTCTCCTTTCCGACCATCATGGGGGCGACGAGCGCCCACGTCCCATTCTGATCGCGCCTGCTGGTCGCCAGAAGCTTGATCCTGCAGCCGAGCGCCTTCGCGTAGGCGATATCCGTCTCGCTCACCTTTGTGATTCCCTCGGTCTCAATCGCCTTGTAGGAAATATGATGACCGTAGGCGAGAGAGGACAAAATTGCGATCTTTCTGCAGGCGTCCCAGCCCTCGACATCCGCCTCGGGGTGCAGCTCGGCGTATCCCTTCTCCTGGGCCTCCTTTAAGGCCTGCGAAAAGCCCTTGCCCTCCTCGGCCATGGACGTCAGAATGTAGTTGGTCGTCCCGTTCAGGATTCCCGTGACCTCCTCGACCTCCTCCGCCGTGAGCGAGGAGTTGAGCACGCGGATGATCGGTATGCCGCCTCCGCAGCTGGCCTCGAAGAGATAATTGCAGGACATGTCCCGCGCGATCGCGCGGAGCTCCACGCCGTGCTCCGCGACCAGCTCCTTGTTGGAGGTGCAGACGCTCTTTCCGGCAAGCAGCAGCTTTTTGGTAAACTCATAGGCCGGCTTCAGGCCGCCCATCGTCTCGACAACGACAGATATCTCCCTGTCGTTCAGAATGTCATTAAAATCATGTGTCAGAACATCTTCGACCGGGCTTCCCGGAAACTCTCTCAGATCGAGAACATGTTTCACATGGATTCTCTCCCCGACGCGCCGCGTGATCGTGTCGCCGTTCATCATCAGCGTCTGCACGACGCCGGCGCCGACAGTGCCGTAGCCCATTACTGCAATTTCAGCCATAAGCAGCTCCTTGTTTCTTATACCCTTTCGGTTGTATCCTTGTTGCCGAGTGCGGTCCACTTAAGATAAGCATTTATAAAGGGATCAATCCCGCCGTCCAGAACCTTCTGGGAATTGGGGCTCTCCTCTCCCGTTCTCAGATCCTTGATCAGCTGATAGGGCTGCAGAAAATAGGACCGGATCTGGGTGCCCCAGGCAATCTCCGAGACCTTGCCGCGGATGTCATCCAGCTTTTCCGCGTTCGCCTCCTTCTTCAGCATAAGAAGCTTGATCTTCAGGCCTCCTTGCCGTCAAAGTCCATCATCTCGAGACACAGCAGCGTCTGCTCGGCC
>CAYLHR010000177.1:0-4501 GCA_964383335.1 uncultured Lachnospiraceae bacterium | reverse complement strand
GATTGCATTCTTAGGCTGCGTAAGTATCTTGAGAAATTCCTTCTTTGTAAGGCTGCAGTGCCTGACATCGGATTCCGGTGTCAGGCACTGCAGCTTTTTTGCGCCTTCGGATACAGCTTCCTTTTCATCATCTTCCCTCTTTTCGAAAACAGATGATTCTTCCCCGGGCCCGGGTCCGTCTCCAACCATCTTATCATTTCGCCGAAAAAATGGTATGATATCCCATATCCGCGCAATAACGCGCAAATGACGGGAGGAGCCCCATTCATGAAGCAGACCTGGAAACCCGGCAACATGCTCTACCCGCTGCCCGCCGTGCTCGTCACCACCCGGGACAGAGACGGACGCGACAACGTCCTCACCGTCGCTTGGGCCGGGACGGTCAATACGAACCCTCCCATGCTGAGTATATCCGTGAGAAAGAACCGCTTCAGCTGCGCCGCTCTGATGGATACCGGCGTATTTGTCGTCAATCTGACCACGGAGGCGCTCGCTCACGCGGCGGATTACTGCGGGGTGAAATCGGGGCGGGATACGGACAAATTCAAAGATGAGCACCTCACAAAGGAGGAGGCAGCCGAAATCGACTGCCCGATGATCGCGGAGTCGCCCGTCAATATCGAGTGCCGTGTCACGGAGACGAAGGATCTCGGCTCCCACATCATGTTTCTTTCGGAGGTCGTCTCCGTCCACGCCGACACGGCCTGCATGGATGCGGACGGCCGCTTCGACCTCGCGCGCGCGAAGCCGATCGTCTACTCGCACGGGGACTACATGACGCTCGGCCGCCCGATCGGACATTTCGGCTGGTCCGTAAAGAAAGGAGCCGCCGGAAGAATAGAATCCGCCGGAAAAAAGCAGGCGTCAAAGAGGCCGGCGAAACCAAAGACGGCAAAACCAAAGGCGGCAAAACCAGACTCGGCGAAACCGAAGGCGGCAAAGCCAGACTCGGCAAAACCGAAGGCGGCAAAGACGGCCCCGGCGGACAGGGCGCGGCAGAGACGGAGAAAGGAGTCAGAGACATGAGCATATTGTTTGTCGCAGTGCAGCTCTCGGATGAGATGAAAAAGGCGGTCACCGCTTCCCTTCACGACCTGAAAAAGCAGGGTGTGAAAGGAAACTACGTGCCGGCCGCCAACCTCCACCTGACTCTGGCCTTCATCGGAGAGACATCGGATATCGCGGGCGTGAAGGCAGCGCTCTCCGGTGTGAAATACAAACCCTTCCGGCTGACATTTTCCGATATGGGAGCTTTCGGAGATCTTCTCTACGTCGGAGCCAAGGGAAACCAGGGGCTCTCGCAGGCGGTGAAGGCGGTCCGCGGCGCTCTCGATGAGGCAGGCATCTCCTATGACAAAAAGAAGTTCGTGCCTCACATCACGGTGATCCGGAAAGCCTCCGGCTTCCGCAGCAAAATGGATGCGCCTAAGGGAGAAATGCCCGTCAGCCGGATTTCTCTCATGAAATCCGAGGAGAAGAACGGACGCCGGGTTTATACCGAGATCTTCTCCATCTGACAGTCCCGCGGACGGGAACAAAAGAGACATCCCCTTGCGCCCGCACGGGAAGCAGCAGACAAAAAGGAGGTAACATTCGATGAAAGTCTTATTACTGAACGGGAGTCCCCGCAAATCCGGCAACACCGCCCTCGCCCTCGATGAGATGGCAAAGGTCTTTGATGAGGAGGGTATCGCTTATGAGATCATTCAGGTCGGAAATCAGGCCGTCCGCGGCTGCATCGCCTGCGGCCGATGTTCCGAACTCGGAAAATGCGTCTTCGACGACGTCGTAAACGAAATCGCTCCCAAATTCATGGAGGCGGACGGCCTCGTCATCGCATCGCCCGTCTACTATGCCTCAGCGAACGGCACCATGATCTCCCTGCTCGACCGCCTGTTTTACAGCAAGTCATTTGACTGCACGATGAAGGTCGGCGCGGCGCTCGCCGTGGCGAGAAGGGGCGGCTGCTCCGCCACATTTGACGAGCTGAACAAGTACTTCACGATCAGCGGCATGCCGGTCGCGTCCAGCGTGTACTGGAACAGCGTCCACGGACGGGCCCCGGGCGAGGCGGCGCAGGACGCCGAGGGCATCTACACCGCGCGCGCCCTGGCGAAGAACATGACCTTCCTCATGAAGAGCATCGAGCTCGGGAAGAAGCAGTTCGGGCTTCCCGTATACGAGGAGCGGCCCTACACCAACTTTATCCGGTAACCGCGCTTCGCAAATGCGTTTCAGACCGATATTTCAATCAGAAAAGGCCAGCAGTTATGTTTATTGAAAATGACGGAATCCGGCTCCACGTCGAGCTCTCCATGCCCGGGGCCGCAGCCGGCGGGGAGACATGCCCCCTCGTCATCCTGATCCACGGTTTTACGGGGAACATGGATGAGCCCCACCTCACCGCCATGGCGGATATGATGAACGGAGCCGGCTTTGCCGTCCTCCGCGCCGAGATGTACGGCCACGGCCAAAGCGGCGGAAGCTTCAGAGACCACACGCTGTTTAAGTGGCTGACCGACATGACGGCGCTTGTGGATTACGCGGGGCAGCTGCCCTTCGTCTCGGAGCTTTACCTGTGCGGCCACTCCCAGGGCGGGCTCACCGTGATGCTGGCCGGCTCGATGGAGCGGGACCGGGTGAGCGGAATCATTGCCCTGTCCCCGGCCGTCTGTATCCCCGATGACGCGAGACGGGGCTGCATGCTCGGCCAGCCCTTTGACCCGGACAGCATCCCCGATATCATCGGCGTGTACGCGGACGGCCCCTTAGGCGGCAATTACGCCCGGGCGGCGCAGATGATTCATCTCGAGGACGTCTCCCGCTATGAGGGACCTGTCCTCATCGTACACGGGGACGCCGACGAGACCGTCGACGTGCAGTGGGCGTACAGATCTGCGGAGCTCTTCAGAAACTGTACGCTTGAAATCATTCCCGGGGACACGCACTGCTACGACCGCCATCCCGACAGGGCCGTCGAGGCCGTGAGGAAATGGCTGGCCGGGAGGAGGTGAGCGGATGCCCGGGGTCGTCCTTCTCGAGCCGGAACAGCCCGGCAACGTCGGCACCATCGGACGCACCTGCGTCTGCGCAGCCGCGTCGCTTCATCTCATCGAGCCGCTCGGCTTTCACATGACAGACAGGCACATCAAAAGGGCGGGGCTCGACTACTGGCCCCGCCTCGACGTGCACCGCTATATCAATTATGAGGAATTCCTGGATCTGCGTTTTCCTTCCGGGAAAATGCGCCGCGCAGACACCCCGGACGAAGAAGAGCCGGCCCTCTGGTTTGTAACGACGAAGGCGGAGCAGACCTACAGCGACGTATGTTTTTGCGCGTCGGACTATCTGATGTTCGGGAAGGAGAGCGCCGGCATCCCGGAGGAGATTCTGGCTGCACACCCGGACCGCTGCATCCGGATTCCCATGGCCGCGGACGAGCGCTCTCTCAACCTGTCAAACTCCGTGTCGATCGTCCTATACGAGCTTCTCCGGCAGACCGGCTTTGCCGGCCTGAAAAAAGAAGGGGCGCTTCACCGGCTCTCGTATATCCGGCGATAACGCTTCTCATACGGAAAAAACGTCCCGTTGCGCATAAAAAACCGGCTCGCTGTGAGCCGGTTTTCGAATTTGATGTCTTCCGTATCCGTCCGGAATTATACGTTCTCCGATGTGCACATCGGGCAGCGCGTTGCCTCGATCGAGATCTCGGACTTGCAGTAGGGGCAGATCTTGGTGGTCGGAGCCGCCTCTTCTGCCGGGCCGTTCTTCAGCTCGTTCGCCTTGTTGAAGGCCTTGACAACGAGGAAGATGCAGAACGCGATAATGATGAAGTTGATGATCGCGGAAATAAATACGCCGAAATTGAGCGTCGCCGCGCCGGCCTCCTGAGCCGCCGCCAGAGTCTCGTACTTGCTTCCGTCGAGAGAGATGAACCAGTTGCTGAAATCAAGTCCGCCAGTGATCACGGAAATCAGCGGCATGATGATATCGTTCACAAGAGATGTGACGATAGTTCCGAACGCTCCGCCGATCACAACGCCGACGGCCATATCAAGCACGTTGCCGCGCATGATAAATTCCTTAAACTCGCCGATAAAGCCCTTTGTGTCTGCCATAAAAACCCCCTTAGAGTAAAAACATGTTGGAAACAAAAGTATTATAAACCTTCTGACAAATGTGGGCAAGACTCTATATCGTCTCTCATCACATGAATTTGTTTTCCTCCGCGCGGGGCTGCAGGCTGTTTTCGTTCTTTCGAAGCCTCAAAACCATCCTGTTCGTCCGCCGCCGAGTTCCACGAGCGCCTGAAGCGCGGGGAGGAGATTCCCCTCTGACGGACAACAGCCGGCCACACGGCCGGCTGCTTTTTTTCTGTTTTTTCTGCTGTTTTCCTGCTTTCCGTTCCGGACTGCATTCTAAGTAATAGAGAAAAACACTAGAATTGGAAAAACTAGAGCTCTCTTCAAGAAATTAGAGACAGCAAGGGAACATTTCATAC
>CAYLHR010000176.1:0-4508 GCA_964383335.1 uncultured Lachnospiraceae bacterium | reverse complement strand
GACTTTCCGCAGCCCGAAGGGCCGACGAAAATGATGAATTCCTTGTCAGCGATTTCAAGGTTGAAATCCTTGACCGCCTTGAATCCGTTCGGATAGGTCTTGTCGATGTGCTGAAGAGAAAGGCTTGCCATGTCTTTATATCCTCCTGATTAACAGTGCCGCTGTTTCCGCGGTCTCATCACTTTTCATGGGCCAAGTATACGCTCCCGCCGCACGGTGCGCCATGTGCGGTTTATCCAAAAAAAGCAGCGGAGTTCTGTCACTTTGACGAATGATAAAATTCCCTTCGTCAAGTTAACGAAACTCCGCAGCCTTCTTCCGTCAATATCCCGAAAACGCATCCCGCAGCACTCTTCCGTCAATAATCCGAAAACGCGTCCCGCAGCACTCTTCCGTCAATATCCCGAAAACGCGTCCCGCAGCCTCTTCCGTCAGAATCCCCGGATCGTGTCCTCCGCCTCATCCGCGGCCTCGCCGACAGACCGGATGATTACGTCATAACCGGCCCCGTTGTCCAGGGGAACGTGCACGGTGTCTCCGGCCCGCCTGTGAAGCAGCGCCTTGCCGAGCGGGGAATCGATGGAAATGAGGCCGGCCAGGGAATTGCCCCTGATCGTCGTCACAATCCGGAAGGTCTCCGTCTCATCGTCCTCCGGAAAATACACTTCGATGGGGCAGTTCATGGACACCTCGCCTTCCCTGGCCTCGTCCTCCACAATCCGCGCCGTCCTCACCATTCTCTCAAGGTAGCGGATCCGGCTCTCATTCTGATTCTTCTCGCGCTTCGCCGCGTAGTACTCAAAATTTTCGGAGAGGTCTCCCTGCGCCCGCGCCTCCTTGACTGCCTCTATGAGCTCCGGCCGGAGCACAAGCTTCCTCTCCTCTATCTCGCGTTCCATCTTCTCGATGTCGCCCTTTGTCAATCTGTCATACATATGGCTCATTTTATGCGGCTCACCGCCCCTGCCGGCACTGCCGAAAGGCGGATGCCCGTCCGCATTTCTACTCCTCTATCACCTGAAATTCCAGACAGTCAAACGGAATCCGCTCGATAAAACTGTCCTGGTAAAATTTTGTCTTTGCCGTCTTCTGAAACTCCGATACATTGCTGTCCAGCCAGATCGGTTTTTCCAGATCCAGCTCCATGACGGCCTGCTGCAGAAGGCGGAACACCTTATGCGTGCGCGTATCCTCCGTGCGGTCCTCCAGCACCGTGTCGCGAAGCATGTGCCCGTCCTTCCATATCTTAACCCAAACTCTCATATATTCCTGACCTGTTTTCTCCTGCTGAATTTTTTCCGGCCGGGAGAACTTCCTCCCGGCCGCCGTCTGATATCAGGTACCGTATGTCAGGTACCCGCACTTCGGCTCTCAGACATCACACGTCAGACGCCCGCACCATAGATGATCTCCCGATTATCGACGAGGACAGCGTCTGATATCAGGCGCCAAACGTCAGACGCCCGCACCATAGATGATCTCCCGGTTATCGACGAGGGCAGCGTCTGATATCAGATGCCGAACGTCAGACGCCCGCACTCCGGATCTCAGACGTCGAACGAATTGAGATACTTCTCCTGCTCCGGCGTGAGCGAATCGATGGCCACGCCCAGCGTCTCAAGCTTCTTCAGCGCTATGGCCCGGTCGATTTCCTCCGGGACGCGGTTGATCATGGGAAGTCCCTCGTCCCTGTGGTCGACGAGATATTTTGCCGAGAGCTCCTGCACCGCAAAGCTCATGTCCATGATCTCGGCCGGATGGCCGTCTCCGCAGGCGAGATTGACCAGTCTGCCCTCGCCGAGCAGATTGACCGTGCGGCCGTTTTTCAGGGTATAGCCCACGATATTGGCGCGGCGGACCTCCTTCTTCACGGCCTCAGCCTCGAGCGCCGCGTAATCCACTTCGACATTAAAATGCCCCGCGTTGGAGAGAACCGCGCCCTCCTTCATCAGCAGCATGTGATCCATCGTGATGACGTCCCTGCAGCCGGTGACGGTGACGAAGAAATCTCCCCGCTTCGCCGCCTCTTCCATGGGCATGACCTCGAAGCCGTCCATCACCGCCTCGATCGCCTTCACCGGATCGACCTCCGTCACGATGACTCTGGCGCCCAGCCCCTTGGCCCGCATGGCGACGCCTCTGCCGCACCAGCCGTATCCGGCGACGACGACCTGCGTGCCCGCGACAACCAGGTTGGTGGTCCGCATGATCCCGTCCCAGACAGACTGTCCCGTCCCGTAGCGGTTGTCAAAGAAATGCTTCATCGCGGCGTCATTGACGAGCATCATGGGGAACTTCAGACTGCCCGCGCGGTCCATGGCCAGCAAACGGATGATGCCGGTCGTCGTCTCCTCGCATCCGCCGATCACTCCCGGAATCAGATCCTGATGTTCGCTGTGCATGAGATTGACGAGATCTCCCCCGTCATCGATAATCAGGTTCGGCCCGGGTGAGAGAACGCAGTCCAGATGATGCCGGTACTCCTCCTCCGTCGCGCCGTGCCACGCGAATACATGAATGCCCCTTTCCGCGAGAGCCGCGGCGACGTCGTCCTGCGTGGAGAGCACGTTGCTCCCGGTCGCGAACACCTCGGCGCCGCCCGCCCTGAAGACGCAGGCCAGATAAGCCGTTTTCGCCTCGAGATGAACGGACAGAGCGACCTTCAGTCCCTTAAACGGCTGCGTCTTCTCAAAATCCGCGCATATGCCCGCGAGCACCGGCATATGGTGTTCCACCCACTGAATCTTTTTCTCGCCCGACGGGGCGAGCGCAATATCCTTAATTTCGCTCATTTTCATTCTCCTTATTATGATGGCTTCATGATGATGGCTTCACTATGATGCCTTCACTATGATGCCCTCATTATGATGGCTTTACTATGATGCCTTTACTATGATGCCTTCATTATGATGGCTTTACTATGATGCCTTTACTATGATGCCTTTACTATGATGGCTTTACTATGATGCCTTCATTATGATGGCCTCATTATGATGGCTTCGCGGCCCTTCTTCTCACCAGGCCGCGATCTTTTTACTTCGCTTGCTGGATCCGTCTTTAAGGCCCGGTCAGGACCGGAAGCGCCCGGCGATTTTCTCCGTCTCGTAATAGACCTTCTCCTCGTCGATCGTCGTGAAGTTCCTGTCCCGCATCACGACTCTCCCGTTGATCAGCACGTCCGAGATCTCCGAGCCGTTGGCCGAGTAGACGAGCGCCGCCGTCCGGTCGTAAAGCGGCCGGAGATGCGGCATATCCTCGTCAATGAGAATCAGATCCGCTGTTTTTCCCGTCTCCACGGAGCCCAGGCCTTCAAGTCCAAGGGCCTCCGCCCCGTTTGACGTCGCGATCCGGACTGTCTCCTTCGCGTCAAGCGCGAGCGCGTCCCGCTCCGCGCCCTTCTGTGTCATGGAAAGCAGGGTCATCTCCCGGATCATATTGAGTGAGTTGTTGCTCGCGCAGCCGTCCGTTCCCAGGCAGACCCGGATGCCTTCTTTCAGCATCCGCGCGACGGGGGCGAAGCCGTTCGCAAGCTTCATGTTGCTCGCGGGGTTGGTCACGACGGACACGTTCGGCCGCGAAAGGAGCCCGAAGTCGCCGTCCTCAAGATACACGCAGTGCGCGAGAAGAATCCGCTCCGACAGCATGCCAAGCCGGTCCAGGTACTGCACCGGCGTGCAGCCGTGCTCAAGGAGGCAGTCCCGCAGTTCCTTCTCCGTCTCCGAGAGATGGATGTTGAGAAGCATTCCCTTTTCATGCGCGATCTCCGTCACGTACCGCAGCAGGTCCTCCCCGCAGGTGTAGATCGCATGGGGACCCAGCCCGAAGGTCGTGAGTGCGCCCGTGCTCTCCGCATACTCCATCTCGTCGAAGGCCTCCTCCAGCCTCCTCTTCGCTCCGGGGTCATTTCTGTCCGTCCCCTGTATGCCCCTCGTGATGACGGCGCGCATGCCGCTTTCGGCACAGGCCTTCACCGCCATGCGCGGGAACATGTGCATGTCCGTAAAGACCGTGGTCCCGGAGCGGATCATTTCCATGATGGAAAGAAGGGTGCCGTAGTATCCGTCCTCGGGCGTGAGGGCGTCCTCCACCGGCACGATCTTCTCAAAGAGCCAGGTGTGAAACGGCACGTCGTCCGCGTAATTGCGCATCAGGGACATATAGGCGTGCGTGTGGCAGTTGACGAAGCCCGGCATCACCGTCCGGTGAGAGCCGTCGATCGTCTCATCCGCCGAGAAGCCTCTGGGCTCCCTGCCGATCCCCGAGATGCGAATCCTGCAAAATTTGTTCGATATCGTTTCCCACAAGAAACAATTGACAAACTAGAGAATCTTGCATGGTGGGACTGGGACATTTCTGTTATAAAAGGAGCTATTCCATTACTACTTTCCGACAAAATCGACGAATTTTTCACCTCGCCCGAAAATGAATCTATATGATTAAAACAGAAAGAGCATCCAATTATTTTTCAGGATGCTCTTTCTGTTTTTATTTTTTATGTCGATGCAAAT
>CAYLHR010000175.1:0-4514 GCA_964383335.1 uncultured Lachnospiraceae bacterium | reverse complement strand
CTCGAGCTCATCCGGGGATAAGCCAAGTCGCAGAACAGGTATGCCGGTAAAGGCCCCGGGCTTTGAACCGGGGCATTTTCATTGGAATGTGAGGAGTCGCGCCGGGCAGAAACGGCTGCCGGAGGGGAGGATCGGGAACATGGATCAGATACAGGAAAAAATCAGAGCTGTCACAGCGGACATTCTCGACGATTACAGGCGGGGCCGCTATATCGACAGGGAGAATCATTTTGACCAGCCGGATAAGGAAACCGTCATAGATATTCTCGACAAGGTGCAGCGGCTGATTTATCCGGGCTTTTTCAAGGCGCAGTCCTACCGCTACTACACCCTGGAGAACAGCACGAGCACGCTCGTCGAGGATATCCTTTTTAATCTCACCAAGCAGATCGCGCTCTCCCTCCGCTACTGTGAAGAGGGGGAGGACGGACGTGTGCCGTCCGAGGAGCAGAACGCGCACGCGCTGCGGCTCTCCTTCGCCTTCCTGGAGAAGATTCCCAGGATCCGGGCGCTCATTGACACGGATCTTCAGGCCGAGTTCGACGGAGATCCGGCCGCGGAGAATAAGGACCAGATCATTTTCTCCTATCCGGGCCTCTACGCGATCATGGTCTACCGGATCGCCCACGAGCTCGTCCTGCTCGACGTACCCATGATCCCCCGCATGATGACGGAGCACGCCCACGGAAAGACGGGAATCGACATCAACCCGGGCGCCTCCATCGGCAGATACTTCTTCATCGACCACGGGACGGGCATCGTCATCGGCGAGACCACGGAGATCGGAGAAAATGTCAAGATCTACCAGGGTGTGACCCTTGGCGCTCTCTCCACGAGAAAGGGCCAGAGGCTGCGCGGAAGGAAGAGGCATCCCACGATCCGGGACAATGTCACGATCTACGCCGGCGCCTCCATACTGGGCGGCGAATCCGTGATCGGCGAGGGCGCCGTGATCGGGGCGAATGCCTTCATCACATCGTCCATTCCGGCGGGCGCGAAGGTGTCCATCAAGAACCAGGAATACACGGTGCATTACGACAACGAGGGGTTCGCGGAGCCGCGGGATCTGGATCAGGAAAAGAACTGGTTCTATATCATATAAATGAACCGTTAACCGGATAAATGAGCATAAAAATGCGGCCGGTTCGTGGTAGAATACAAGGTAGCAGCGCATCAACTATATTTTCAAGGAGGACTTCCATGTTAGAAGAACTGAAGCAGAAAGTGTATGAGGCAAATATGCAGCTTCCGGAGTACGGACTTGTCACATTTACCTGGGGCAATGTGAGCGGAATCGACCGGGAGAAGGGACTTTTTGTGATCAAGCCGAGCGGCGTCGACTATGACAAGCTGAAGCCGGAACATATGGTGGTTCTTGACCTTGACGGCAATAAGGTTGAGGGAGACCTGAATCCTTCCACGGACACGGACACACATCTTGAACTCTACAAGGCTTTCCCGGAAGTCGGCGGAATCGTTCACACCCATTCCACCTACGCGGTCGCCTGGGCCCAGGCCGGAAAGGACATTCCCTGCTACGGCACGACGCACGCGGATTATTTCTACGGCGATATTCCCTGCGCGAGAAATCTGACTCCCGAGGAGATCGAGGAGGCCTATGAGAAGAACACGGGCAAGGTGATCATCGAAGCCTTCGCCGACCGGAATCCCATGTATGTCCCCGGCGTCGTATGTAAGAACCACGGGCCGTTCGCCTGGGGCAAGGATCCCTTCCAGGCGGTCTACCACGCGGTCGTGCTGGAGAAGGTCGCCGAGATGAACATCCTGACCAGAATCGTGGATCCGGCCGTTCAGAACGCGCCGCAGTGCATTCAGGACAAGCACTTCATGAGAAAACACGGGCCGAACGCCTATTACGGGCAGGGCGACCACTGAGATAAAAAGAGGCTGCAGCATGCTGGTGCTGCAGCCTTTTGCGTTTTGTCCGGGGCGGGGTGAGTCAGATCGCCTCATCCGACCACGACTCGCTCTTCACGAGCCGGATGATGTGGATATACATCACGATCACGAAGATCAGGAAGAGGAGGGTGGAGAGGCCGGTCTGCATCATGGCGCAGGCGTCGTAGAAGCCGTGAAGGGCCGTGGCCGTGAGATACCCTCTTTTGAGATTGGATCTCGCCGCCTCCGGATCCCCCTGCATGTCTGCAATCTTCGCCCTTCCGTAGAAGTATCCGAAGACGATGGCGAAGCCCAGGTGGCCGGGGATGGAGAGAAAGGCCCGCGGGAAGGCGACGCTCAGTCCGTAGTGGAAGACGTACTTGATGTTCTCGAAGGCCGCGAAGCCCAGAGAGACAAAGGCGGAATAGACGATGCCGTCGAACCGGTAATTGAAGGCCGGATGGTTCCAGCTTCTTTTATATAGGAAAAAAAACTTGGTTCCCTCCTCGGCCGCGGCAACCACGAGGAAGGCGAGGATAAGGATATAGGCCGTGCTGTCCTGACTCAGCCTGCTGAAGCCCAGGGCTATCTGCCCGACTGTCTCAAGCACGATGGAGGCGAGCGCGGCCAGGACGCCGCCGATGAGAAGGGAGACCAGAAGGTCCCGCGGCTCCTTCTCCACCGTGTCGAGGTCATAGATCTTTTTCAAAAGAAATGCGGCGGGAAGAACGGCGGCTCCGATGTAGATGACGAGCACCGCGGCTCCCGGCAGAAGAATAAACATGAATTTCACCTCCTGTAGAAAATGTGGCTGTTCTCAGAAGATTTTACACTTCGCCGCACCCTTTTGCAACAGAGGGGGGAAGAGGGGAAAAAGAAGTGTACACGGCACCTCAAAAGTGATAAAATGACCCTATGTATGTCCGGATAAGGAGAACATCATGTCGAAAATTCTGAAATTCATCGTCAATCTGTTTCTTCTGGCGGCGATTCTGATCGCGGTCGCCATTCTGGTGCCGCCTGTCGCCGGCATCACAACCACCATTGTGGACACTCCGACCATGAACACCAATCTTCCGCTCGGGTCCGTGACCTATTCGACCTATGTCGACGTGGATGAGATCGAGGCGGGGGATGAGATCCTGAAGGAGAACGGCAACACCTCCACCTACGCCTATATCGTGCGCGAGGCGGATCCCGAGGCCGGCAGATTCAAGGTCGTGAACGCCATGGACCGCGGAGGCAGCGAGGAGGAGATCTTCCTCAGGAACAACGTGCCGAAGGTGGCCGTCGTGGTTCCCCTCATCGGATATGTGCTCATCGCCATGCACTCCCTCGAGGGCCGCGTGATCGTCTGGCTAGTCGTTCTTCTTATCATTATTCTGTTCATTCTGTCCGAGCTCTGGAAAGAGGTTCCGGATGACGAATTCGAGGATGAGGATCTTCCGGCGGAAGCGGAGGAGCCGCAGGAGCACACCGGCGTGACGGCGCGCGAGGAGACGGGAATCGATACCGAGGCGATCCGCGCGGCGGTGGAGGAGAATCAGTCCGCGGCGGAACATGCTTCCTATGAGGAAGCGGAAGGGACGGAGGCGGAAGCCTCTGAGGAAGCCGGAGACACCGCGCCCGGTACGGACGCCGGAGCTGAGAGCGCGGAGCAGGAATATGCTGACGAAGCTTCCGGCGCGGCGGAGCCGCACGAGTCAGATCTTCACGAGCTGGATCTCGCCGAAGAGGAGGAGATAACGGGAAGTGAAGAGACTTCCGCGGAGGCGGAGCCGCAGGCGGATGAGGCGGACCCGGCCGGGGACGCCGGCGCGGCGGAGGATGCGGCCGGCGCCGCTGAGAAGACGGAGGACGCGGATGCGGAGGCCGGACCGGAAGAGAGAGAAGAGCGGGCGGATGAAGCCGCACCCTCTGCGGAAGCCGGGCCGGAGCTCATGGATGTCACCAATGAGGCCGATTACCTCGTGTCGGGCAGATTCGTCCCGGTATCGCATCCCTCGCTGGACGAGATCATGGAGAACGCGAAAAATGCCGGCGAGAAGCCCCGGCTTAAGAAGGACGAGCCGACGGGCATCACATTTGTGGATTATTCGGATCTTCTGTAGGATCGGGAGCGAAGAATTTGTTTAAAAAACCCCTTGCATTTGCAGGGGGTTTTCGTGTATACTGTTTCGTGCTGTGACATGATAGCGATGAAGCGCGAGGTTGCTGCACATCAGCTGCAGGTTTTCCGTGGAGCGAATGTCATGTAATGATACTGGCAACAAGTCACTGTGCCCCAAAACCGTAATAATACGGTACCCGGTCGGGTCGGGCTTCCGAACAGGAAGGACACGCCCGGGGATGTGTACAGTCACCGCTTGTCGTACTCGTAAAAGTGCGAAAAGGAGGCGACTTTTTTTATGGCAAGTCAGGTAATGAGAATCACACTCAAGGCGTATGATCACACACTCGTAGATGCTTCTGCGGCAAAGATCATTGAGACTGTTAAGAAGAACGGCGCGACGGTCAGCGGACCGGTTCCGCTTCCGACCAAGAAGGAAGTGGTGACGATCCTCCGTGCTGTTCACAAGTACAAGGACAGCCGCGAGCAGTTCGAGCAGAGAACG